>NZ_QUOK01000001.1:740471-1110707 GCF_003390325.1 Rhodohalobacter sp. SW132
GAATGAATGAAGTATTTGCTGATGTGTATGATATCACCGGGGATGAACGCTATGCGGAACTTGCAAGGCAATTTTCACATCGTGAAATTCTGGACCCTTTATTAAATGAAGAAGACCGGCTTACAGGCCTGCATGCAAACACGCAGATTCCCAAGGTAATTGGGTTCAAAAGAGTAGCCGAAGTATGTGAAATACCATCATGGGATGATGCCGCTGCCTTCTTCTGGGATACAGTGGTTAATCACAGATCCGTGGCTATTGGCGGAAACTCGGTAGCGGAGCACTTTCATCCAAGAGATGATTTTTCTTCGATGCTCGAATCGCGGGAAGGACCGGAAACCTGCAATACGTACAATATGATGCGCCTTGCACGTCAGTTATATTTCACATCCGGCGATCTGAAATATATTGACTATTACGAGCGCTCATTATACAACCACATTCTTTCCTCACAACACCCCGAACACGGGGGGCTGGTTTATTTTTCACCAATGAGGCCGGGACATTACCGGGTATATTCAAACCCGGAGCATACATTTTGGTGCTGTGTGGGTACCGGAATAGAAAATCATACCAAATATGGTGAATTGGTTTACTCCCATGACGGTGAAAATCTGTTTGTTAACTTGTTCCTGCCAACCAGGCTCGACTGGGAAGAAAGGGGAGTAACTTTGACTCAGAAAACAGAATTTCCGGAATCGGATGTCACCGCCTTCACACTCAATATGGAGGAAGATCAAACCTTTGACCTGAATATTCGCCACCCTCAATGGCTGACCTCTGCGGGCATGTCTGTTGAAGTAAATGGTGAAAAATTTTCGGGTGAAAGTGAACCAGGAAGCTACTTTACAATTGACCACAACTGGCAGGATGGTGATCAAATTGAAGTGCGGATGCCCATGCACACGTACGGAGAGTATTTACCGGACGGAAGCCCATATATGGCTATTTTGCACGGCCCAGTAGTTTTGGCAGCCGATGTCGGGTCGGAAGATGTCAGCGGTCTGGTTGCCGATGACAGCAGAATGGGCCAGGTGGCACCGGGTCTTCTTTATCCGCGTCATCACATGCCAATGCTTGTGATTGATGATGAGCAGTGGACAGACAAATTATCCCGTAATACGGAGTTGCCACTCAGTTTCGATGTCTCTGAGTTAACCTATCCGCAGGAAGAACTCTCACTGATTCCTTTCTATCGGCTTCATGATGCCAGGTATATCATCTATTGGCAAACCGGAACTTCTGAGGAAGCAAGGCAAATGCGGGATGAGTTGGCTAAGCAGGAGGATGGCTTCATGGAACTTGAAAATCAAACCATTTCCAGGGTAGTGCCCGGTCAACAGCAACCGGAGTCGGAGCACAATTTTCAGGGTGAGCAAACCGAGGCAGGGGTTCATCAAAACAGGCACTGGCGCAAATCCGGAGCATGGTTTTCCTATGATATGCCTGACCCTGAGCATGAAGCCCGTGTTTTACGCCTTACCTACCATGGCGAAGATGAAGATCGCCATTTTGATATTTTACTCAATGACAATCACATTGCGGAGGTGCGCCTTGATGGTTCGGAAGGAGATCAGTTCATTGATATCAGCTATTCTCTCCCAACCTGGGTTGTGGAAGGACAGGAAGATGGTATCCACACTATTCGATTTGAAGCGAAAGAAAACTCAGAAACAGCACATATTTTTGATGTACGATTAATGCGATGATACTCTATCGGCGAAATAGGTACCACCTGTATTTTAAGCTACCGGAGTCAGATTGGTTTTAATAATACTCAAAGAATCGAAAGTAAAACACTTTGGTACGTGAATTCTGTCGCTATTGAGATAGTGTTGCCACGCTCTACTTCGCTAAAGCTTCGAAGAGTTTATATTCCGTAGCTTTAGCAAAGGTAGGCATGCTTTTCAACATTAGTGGCTTGACATGCCAGTAAATTAAATCAGGATTTATGAAAGAGAAAACCCGATTGCTGTTCGATCGCCTGGAAGCGAAACGCGGCCGAATTATCAAACAGTATGGCCGGCTCACACCTGCTCAGCTTCAGTTCAAAGCCGACCCTAATGAGTGGAACCTTCTCCAGGTTATGCGCCATCTCGTTACGGCTGAGCAGCAATCGGTTAAGCTTATCCTGAGAAAACTTCAACAGCAGGATAAAATTTCCCGAACGGGATTTGGAGCGAAATTTCGCCACCTGGTCCTGAAAATTGCACTTCGTCTTCCATTGAAATTTAAAGCTCCAAAAATTGCCGAGGTCCACGAGGAATCACCCGATTTCAACCAGATGAAATCGGAGTGGGAAACTGTTCGAGAAGAGATACTGACAATCATTGAGGAATCAACCAGCGAAACCCTTTCAAAAGCACTTTACAGGCATCCAAGAGCCGGTTATCTGAATGTAAAACAAGCACTTGAATTTATGGATGAGCATCTGACCCATCATCAAAAACAGATCGACCGATTGGTGGATCAATCAAATAATCTGCCCCATCAGAAATCATAACCGATGAAAACTGTTTCTCAAAAAGCTGCCGGTAACAATCAATTGATTAAAAAATGTTTGCCGGCTACGGGTTTATTGCATTTCTTTAGGCGATTCATCAGCATAAAATTTTTTTGCTGTGAACGCATCAGTCCGTTTTCGATCTGAATAGATATATTCTTCGGCACCGGGCTGTATGACAACCTCCCAACTTTGGTTTTGTACGGGTGACCTATTTAGATTTTTCCATTGTTGCAATTTACCTGATCTACATTCTCTGGAAAGGGCTTCGGCTGCAGGATAGCCAGACGACCACAGATGATTTTTTTCTTGCCGGACGAACACTGAGCTGGCCGCTGATCGGCTTGTCTCTTTATGCCACCAATATCTCCATCACCACCATTATTGGTCTGAGCAGCAGCGGTTACGAAAATGGAATTTCGGTATTCAATTACGAGTGGACCGGCACCATTATGCTGCTCATCTTCGCAGTTTTCATTGTGCCGTATTACCTCAGGCACAAACTCACCACCATGCCGGAATTTCTGGGTCGCAGGTTCGATAACCGGTCACGCTATTTCTTTTCCGTACTCTCCATAGCCATGAGCATTTTGATTGATATCGCCGGAGCGATTTATGTAGGCAGTATTCTGCTGAAGGGAGTTTTTCCGGAGACGGAGTTATACATTTTTATAATTATAACCGCTTTTATTACCGGATTCTACACCATATCCGGCGGACTGAAAGGGGTCATTATCACCGATTCGATCCAGGCGGTTTTACTCACAATTGGTTCCCTGATTGTGTCTGTTGTAGTATTTCAGCAGGTAGACTCCTGGAGTCAGGTTCAGGATACGGTAGGCGCGGATTTTTTAAGCCTGATTCAGCCTGCGGATGATCCATACATCCCCTGGCCGACACTCCTCATCAGCTTACCCATTCTGGGATTTTATTTTATGTGTTCGAACCAGCACATGGTGCAGCGGGTCCTCGGCGCCCGAACGTTGGATGACGGGCGAAAAGGAGCCATCTTTGCGGGCCTTCTTAAACTTCCGCTTCTATTCCTGCTCGTTCTGCCGGGAACGCTCGGCATTTTATTAATGCCCGATATCGACAATCCCAACCTGATCTACACCGAATTGATGTATGACCTGATTCCAGTCGGTGTATTGGGCATCATCCTCACCGGATTTGTGGCCGCGCTGATGTCGAGCATCGATTCTGCGCTCACGGCATCATCGAGTATCGCCACGATGGATCTTTACCGAAAATTCAGGCCCGGGGCCACTCAAAAAAACCTGGTGAATACCGGTAAAATCTTTATCCTGATCTCGGTTATCCTGGCATCTTTCTGGGCTCCATACATTGACCGATTCCCCACGCTTTGGGAATATCTGCAGGCGGTGCTCTCCTATCTGAGTCCGCCCATTGCGGCCTGCTTTCTGTTCGGACTGTTTTGGAATAGAGCAACATCCGACGGCGCATTCTATTCATTACTGGGTGGCAGCGGCATGGCGCTTCTGCTGATTCTGAATAACTATTTTTATACGATTCTCTTCCCGATCCACTTCCTCTATTCAGCTACCATCATCTTCCTGTTCAGCAGTATTGTGATGCTGATCGTAAGCCTGGCGAAACCCGAAAAAGAGGTCTCACCATTTTTTACGGCGTCAAAAGAACGCATTCCTGAAACAGAAGTGTCGTGGTATAAAAATTATCGATTTCACGCCCTGATCGTACTTATTCTTACGATAGGACTGGTGGCTCTTTTTTGGTAGAGTATTGATGTATGATTTGCTTTCAAAAAAATTTGAGCCCATCAATCATTTTACTTTACCTGAACTATCATTTATCACAACAAAAAATTACGATCTCTGCCTTAAACTGTTACATTGACTCAAAGTAATTTCAAATTTTCAATCCTCGAAAAATGAACTATCGAACACTTGGCAAAACCGGCTTTAAAATCTCTGAAATCTCCCTGGGAACCTGGCAGCTTGGCGGAAAGTGGGGAACGGACTTCGATGAAAAAATTGCGGCTGAAACTCTGGATACGGCGATTGAAGCGGGAGTAAATTTTATCGACACGGCCGATGTGTATAAAGGCACTGAAAGCGAAGTTGCCGTCGGAAAAGCGGTGAAGCGGACCGATAAACAAATCCACGTGGCAACAAAATGTGGCCGGCAGATCAATCCCCACATCAATGAAAATTACACTCCGGAAGTTCTCCGGGGATATGTAGAAGATTCCCTCCAGCGGATGAATCTCGAAACGATTGACCTGATTCAGCTCCACTGCCCGCCCACCGAGGTGTATTACCGACCTGAGATTTTCGGCGAATTTGAAAAGCTGAAAGAGGAAGGAAAGATTCAGAATTTGGGAGTGAGTATCGAAAAAGTGGAGGAAGGGATCAAAGCCCTGGAATATGATAATGTGACCTCCATCCAGGTGATTTATAACATGTTTCGGCAGCGTCCTCATGAAGTGCTTTTCCCGATGGCACAAGAGAAAAATGTGGGTATTATCGTCCGGGTTCCACTGGCGAGCGGCCTGCTGACCGGTAAGTTTTCGAAGGAAACCACATTTGGTGAAAAGGATCACCGCAACTTCAATCGTGAGGGAAAGTTTTTTGATGTGGGCGAAACCTTTTCAGGGATTCCATACGAAAAGGGAGTGGAAGCAGTGAATGAGCTGAAAGAAATTCTTCCGGATGATGAAAATCTTGTCCACCTGGCCCTTCGATGGGTATTGATGAGCGACGAGGTTAGCTGCGTAATTCCCGGCGCATCATCCGTGGATCATGTAAAGTCCAATGCTGAAGCAGCAGAAAAACCGCCGGTTTCTGATGAGATCATGAAAGAGATTGATCGGGTGTACAGTGAGCAGATCAAACCGCTTGTGCATCAGCGGTGGTAGCAGGAAGGTTTCCAGGTAAAATATAATCACTCCCGGTATAGTCCTGCAATTGCTGCAATTACAATCAATACGTAAAGCCTAATTCATCAAGACCGTTTTGGATATCTTCGTTGCTCATAAAAAGATCCCATAACAAACCGGAGCGGTGGTTTTCAATCATAACCACAATCGGGCCCTGATCAATTGCAAGATAGCGCTGAGGGAACCAGTTGTGTTCAAAGCTGAATGCGTCGAAAAATCCAAATTTACCAAAGGTCTTGTCTTTATGATTCTCGTACAGATTACGGATTACCTTCATCGATTCATCAGGGGTATAAGGGATAGATGAAAGTGCCGCAGTTGGAGTAATAACGCCAAAATCTACATCAAATGGCCGGTGTGCGGCATAACCATCGATCGAGTAGCTGGCCGTCAATCCCCAGAGATCCTCTCCATATCCTTCAAAACCTTTTGGGTTTTCAATAGCGTACTCATACTGAATCAAAGTATGATTGCGGTTATTTTCCCAGTAGTTGGCATATCGATCTTCAAGATTTCTCGGGTCGAGTCCAAGAAAAGAGTAGTGTGCCCAGAAAAGCGGTCCTCCATACTCCTGGGCTCCATTGTGGCGAAGCGGTAGGGAGTAACCATACGCTTCATGGCCTGTATACCTGATATTACCACCCCTGGCCCACCCTTCGTGATACACTTCCGGGTCGATTGAATAGGTGGGGGAACCTGCAGCGAGGATGTAAACAATCATCGCTTCGTCGTATCCCCGAACCTGATGGTTGATCGCCCAGCCGTGGTTTGGCGACCAATGCCAATAAAGTACATTTTCAGAACCGTTTTTTGTATGCCAGTTCCAGTTTACGTCTCGCCATAAAGTGTCGATGCGATCGGCAAGTTCCAGTTCCCGTTCATCACCCTCAAGCAGATACTGTTTTACGGTTAAAAGCCCCTGGATCAGGAAAGCAGTCTCTACAATATCAGCACCATCATCCTCCTGGCTGAAGGGGCTAACCCTGCCGCTGTTGCCTTCAAGCCAGTGCGGCCAGTGTCCGTTAAAGCGGTCGGCCGATTCCAGAAATCCGATTATCCGGTCAAAACGATCCACCGCTTCATCACGCGTAATATATTCCCGTTCGACACCGACAATAATAGCCATCAGCCCAAAACCTGAGCCTCCGGTTGTGACAATATTCCGATCTTCACCCTGTCCATCAAGATGATATCGTTCGCGAGCCATCCCGGAATTGGGTTCAGCTCCCTCCCAGAAATACTGGAATGTTGCTTCCTGAACGATATCCAAAAGCTCATCATCTGAAAGTTCTGTTGGTTCTTCACCATTTCCATTTTCCAGTGGAGGTCTCTCTTCCACAGAAGTGGTTTCACATGCATTAAACGTTGCTAATCCACTAAATAGCAGAAAAAAGATAAAGAGGTACTTGATATTTTTATCACTCATAACGCTTGATGATCAGGGGAAAAAAGGGTTACAGATCGCAACAGTAAATCAGTTTGAGAACACATAAATTCTATTAGCCGCTTTTTTATGCAATTTTTGCATAACTTATTTTTTTAAAAAACTTCACTAAAAATGGTTATCTAATTCAAATATACACCATTTAGCTTTATAATGAATGAATGTGGGGAATATAAAACTTTATCTGTATTTAGATGAGGTGTGCAACGCTGTGCAAAATCTTACGCAAGTCTGCACAGAATTTAATCAATGAAAAGGGACTGGAACAGAATGTGACATAAAACTACTGGCTTTGCAATGACTCTGAATTATGAATTAAGCTATCATTTGCCGATAAAGGGAAAATATAGACGACAATTGCTGCATTTAAGTGAATCATAAATCAATCAGCTACAATGAAAATAACTCTCAAAGATATAGCAGAGGACACCGGGTTTTCCATATCTACAATTTCACGGGTTTTAAATAATTCTGATAAAATCAGTTCTGACACTCGGAAAAAAGTTCTTTCAAGTGCAAAAAAGCTTGGTTATAAAATTGCAAAAAGTGGAGACTCTGCATCAAAAAAGCATCTTAATATAGCTTTAGTTGCTACCGGGTTTCATCAGGGAGAGTTTTATACAAGTTATTTTTATGGTTTGAATAAAGCAGCTCAACAAAATAATGTCCGCCTTTTTTTATCAGTAGTGATTGATCATCAGAAGGGCCTCGTAAAATTGCTGAAGAGTTTGGCATCAGAATATTATGATGGGATTGTGTTATGCATTCCTGAATTATTCAGTTCAGACCACGAAATCATTGCATCTGAACTGCCGAATGATTTTCCAGTGTTATCAAATTCATTAATTGAAAATCCGGTATTTCCTACAATTACTTTCGACAGTTACTCTGGCGGATATCTTGCCGCCAAACATTTTCAGGAACAAGGGTATAAAAAAGTTGGAATCATTCTTGGACCTTCGGAACGATCAGAATCCCGATTCCGGAAAAATGGATTTACAGATTATGTTACTCAACAACGTGGGATGGAGTTAACCTGGAGTTGTGATGGAGATTACACATTTCAATCAGGCATCAGTGCATTTGAAGATTTTCTGCAGAATAAAAACCAACCTGAAGCTGTGTTTGCTTCAAATGATACTATGGCAAATGGTTTTCTGCAGACAGCCAAAAAGAACCATTTTAAGATTCCGGAGGATGTAGCACTTATCGGCTATGATGATCTTCCCTACAATGAACATACTCAGCCATCTTTATCATCCATCCGCACCGATTACGAAAAACTGGGTAATGCTACAATCAAAGCTCTTTTAGAAACATTGTCTGAAAATAACTTCACATCAAATGTACTAAGCTTCGTGCCGGTATCTGTTTCTCATAGAGAATCATCTTAGTCTTATTTTTTGCAGTATTGGATGGTATGACTATGATTTTTGTACCGGTATAGCTGTGAGGCTGCAAAAAAAAGTGGCTTCCTGTAAATCATCGCCTAATTAAGTTTTTAAGTTAAATTTAAGTTCCCGGTCTTTTTGACCCACCCCCGACCCCTTCCTATGTCGCAAATACACTCTATATGGATGGGAGCACAATAAAATATTTACATTTTCTTACGGTATTTAGGGTCTGAGAATTCAGTTGACGCTTTTTGTAAATAGCCAGCCCCGGGCCGGAATTTCCGATTCAGTTATATATCAGCTTCCAGGTAAATTTTGTGCCATCTCACAACACATCTGATGGTTTGTGATTTCGCATTTCTCAGTAAGAAAAACCAAGTTTATCGAGTCCGTTCTGCACCTCATCGCTGCTCATGAACAGATCCCAAAGTAAACCGCTTCTGTGGTTCTCTATCATAACTACAATCGGTCCCTGGTCTATTGCAAGATATCGCCGGGGAAACCAGTCGTGCTCCGGGCTCATGGCATCATAAAAACCGTATGGGCCAAACATTTCATCATGATAATTTTCATACAGATTTCTCATAACTTTCATCGATTCCTCCGGTGTGTATGGAAAGGATGAAAGTGCAGCTGTAGGAGTGATTACGCCATGGTCCACACCGTGGGGCCTGTGTCCATCGTAGCCATCCATTGAATAACTTGCGGTTAAACCCCATAAATCTTCGCCATACCCTTTGTAATCAAATGGATTATCTATTGCGTACTCGTAATGAATTAATGAATGATTTCGATTATTCTCCCAATAATTGGCATACTGATCTTCAAGATTTCTTGGATCTAACCCGAGATAGGAGTAATGAGCCCAGAAAAGAGGCCCGCTGTATTCTATAGCGCCATTGTGTTTAAGAGGCAGTGAATATCCATACGCTTCATGATCCTCCAGAACAATATCACCACCCCGGGCCCAGCCTTCGTGGTATACCTCGGGATCAATCGAATAAGTGGGAGAAGAAGCTGCCAGAATGTATGCGATCATCGCTTCATCGTAACCCTGCACGGTATGATTCATGGCCCAGTCATGATTTGGTGACCAGTGCCAGTAGAGTACACTCTCTTCCCCTTCTTTTGTGTGCCAGTTCCATTGCACCTCTCGCCAGAGAGTATCAATCCGGCTGGCTATTTCCTGTTCTCGTTCATTTCCATCCTGCAGATATTGGCGCACGGTTAACAAACCCTGGACAAGAAATGCGGTTTCAACAATATCTGCCCCGTCATCCTGCTGGCTGAACGGTTTTGTCTCGCCGGTTCCACCGTCCATCCAGTGAGGCCATAAACCATTAAAACGGTCGGCTTCTTCAAGAAAATCAACGATACGATCAAACCTGTCAACCGCTTCGTTTCGTGTAATAAAGCCACGTTCAGCACCTACAATAATGGCCATCAAACCGAAACCGGAACCGCCGGATGTTACCACATTTTTGTCGTCCTGCGGATAATAGCCATCCACATGATATCTTTCACGTGCCATACCTGAATTGGGTTCTGCACCATCCCAAAAATACTGGAAAGTAGCATACTGAACCTCATCGAGTAACTCCTCATCTGAGAGTACTTCATCTGTCGAAATTGACGACGATTCAGGCTGTCGTTCAATATTTTTACAGGTAGAAAATAAAAAGATGCCTGCTGTAAGAATCAGAAGGAAATTGTATCGCTTTCTGTAAAATGCTTTCATTTATCTCTGCTTTGTGAGTTGAATTTGATTTCTGCAATAACCGGGAAATGGTCTGATGGATAATTTAATCCGTCATAACTGTCTGTTAACACTCCATATCGGTTTACCTCAAAATGATTGGTGAGAAATATATAATCGATGCGGCGATCGGGTTCCCTGGTGAAACTAAAGCCATTAAATGTGCCTGTTGGTCCATGCGGAGGTAGATTTGAGATGTGATACGTGTCTTGAAATCTGCCATCATCGATCACTTTTTTGTAAGCTTTGTTATCGGGTTCAGCATTTAAATCCCCTAAAAAAATTATTTTTGCATCCTCAGGGGTATTTTCTTCTATATGCTCAAGAATCATTCTGCTGCTGTTTTCACGGGCTTCCTGACTTTCATGATCAAAATGAACATTGTATACGTAAAACTCTTTTCCTGAATCCAAATGCTCAAATTTGCCCCAGGTACAAATCCTGTGAAAATTGACTCCCCAGTCCATCGAAGGCCGATCCGGGGTTTTTGAAAGCCAGAATGTATCGTGTTCAATTACCCGGAAAAGATCCGGGTTGTAAAATATAGCACTATGTTCACCTTCTGTGTCTCCATCATCCCGAGAAAACCCGATGTATTCCTGCCCAAGCATTTGACGCAAATCCTGCAGCTGATTGTGTTCACCCTCTTGAGAACCCCATAGCACGATATCGTGAAACCTGATAACACTTGCTACGTGGTGCTTGCGGGATTCCCAGCTATTTTCATGTTCAGCTGGGGTAAAGTAAAAAATGTTGTAGGATGAGATGTTAAATGGCTGAGCCGAAACGGTGGAAAACCCGGCTAAAAGGAACAATAGGACCGCAGAATAAACGATCACGCATACACCATTATGTACTTGCAGCCGGAGAAACATTTTTCGGGTTGTAATCTGATTCATCTTTTCTACAATTATGTGAGTTATCAACAGGCAATTCCAATCTGGAATATGGAGGAAATCTTGAATTGTCCGGACTTTGCTTATTCATGATGCCTGTTGAAGTGATACACTAAAAAAGAGATAATGCAAACTAAAGTGCAAACTATCAAATGTTAATGAAATTTTGCATAAAACCAATAAAAGTCTAAGACATAAATTTCGAAATACACTTTTTAAATTCACTTTTAAATGTTAAAATTATAAGTGTTTAAGTTAAAAAGCGTAGATAATAAAACGTACCTGTTATTTATGCAACACAATGCAAACTGATTTCTATTTTGCACTATTAAGTGTAACAGATGATGTAGATTCAACTTTTTCAACATCACGAATGCAATTTTTAAAAGATTATCAAAGAGGCAATCTATGAGAAAAAGGATACGATTTTGTAGAGATTTTACTTGTATCGCAGTGCTCATCATATTTTTATCTGGAAGCGCTTCTGTTGTGTTCGCACAGCATCAGGTCAGAGGTACGGTTACAGATAATGCTACAGAAGAGCCGCTTCCCGGTGTGAATATTGTCATTGAAGGCACTACCATTGGTACTTCAACTGGTGTTGATGGCCAGTATCAATTGAATGTTCCATCATCCGATCAGGTATTGATCTTCTCTTATATTGGGTATCAAACTCAGGAGATTGCTATTGATGGAAGATCTGAAATCAATGTAAGTCTATCAGAAATTGAGCTTGTGGGTGAGGATTTAGTTGTGGTTGGCTATGGAACCCAACGAAGAAGAGATGTAACCGGATCGGTTTCAAGAGTGAGCGGTGAAAGAATCAGTCGAATTGCCACACAGTCGGTAGACCAGGCGCTGCAGGGAGTGGCAGCGGGTGTGCAGGTCACCCCGTCATCCGGTGCGCCGGGAGCAGGTTCTGTCATTCGCATTCGGGGAGTCGGTACTCTCGGTGATGCATCTCCCCTCTTTGTAGTTGATGGAATGACCACAGATAACATCAATTACCTCAATCCAAATGATATTGAATCTGTTGATATACTGAAAGATGCATCAGCTACAGCTATTTATGGCGCCAGGGGTGCCAATGGAGTAATTCTGATTACTACCAACCGATCGAACCTTGAAAGACCCGCTGAATTTAATATAAATTACTACAGGGGATTTCAAAATGTGGCGCGAACTGTCCCCGTTACCAATGCCCGTGAATATGCCATGCTGGCAAACGAGGTAGCACTAAACGAAGGAGGCACACCTCCATTCAGTGACCCAGATCAGTTTGGTGACGGTACAGACTGGCAGGATGAGATCTTCAGAACGGCACCTATTCAGAATTTGAATATCTCCGCATCGGGTGGTACAGCCTCAACATCGTATAACATTAGTGGCAGCTACTCCTCTCAGGACGGTATCATCAGGGAGAACTATCTTGACAGGATCTCCCTGCGTCTAAATAACGAATATTACATTACCGATGATTTTCAGATCGGACATAATCTTGCCCTGGTCTACGAATCGTATCAAAATGCACCGGGAGTTGTGGGTTCGGCCTACAGAGGGGACCCAACCATTCCCGTATTTACTGAAGATGGAGCATATTCACCGACCGATGCGCGTGCTTCGGTGGGAAACCCGGTTGCACAATTCGAATATGACAGTAACAACGAAAATTCCCGTAACAGAATAATGGGTAATGTCTTCCTGAACTACTACTTCCTGGATAATTTCCAGTTCAGAAGTAATTTCGGGCTCGATACAAACCGCGTTGAAGGCCGGAGCTTCTCCCCCATCTTTTTTGTGTCTGCTATTCAGAATAGTGAACAAACCTCTTTAAATGTATTCAATAATTTCACAACGAATATTCTTTGGGAGAACACGCTTCAGTATCAGCAACAGTTTCAGGATCATCGGGTTGAAGCCCTTGTTGGGTATACGGTTGAAGAGTTTAGTACAGAAAATCTTGCCGGTAGCCGGATTGGAATTGTTGGTGATGATCCCTCACTCTGGTATCTCAATTCCGGTGATGATAGCGAAGGTGTAACGAATACAAACACAGCCGGAGAATGGGGGATGGAATCTCTGCTGGGCAGGATTAACTATAATTTATTAGAGCGATACCTGCTTACTGCCACCATTCGCCGTGATGGATCTTCACGCTTTGGCGCGGATAACCGGTATGGATGGTTTCCATCATTTGCATTGGGGTGGATCATTTCCGATGAACCATTTATGCCACAGACAAACTGGATAACACAGCTTAAAATCCGCGGAAGCTGGGGTATTACCGGAAATGATAAAATTGATTTTTACCCTGGCGTACCTACCGTTTCAGGTAATCTGAATGCTATATTCGGGCCCGGTGAAGACGTACATTTCGGAGCATTACCCATCAATCTGGCAAATCCTCAAATACGCTGGGAGGAAACCACACAATTTAATATCGGAGTGGAGCTGGATTTAATTGACAGCCGCCTGAGAGGTGAATTTGAATATTACGATCGGGTAACCGATGGCATTCTTGTACGAGTGCCTATTCCGAGTTATGTAGGTGCAACACCATCGCCATTTGTAAATGCTGCTGAGGTTAAAAATCACGGACTGGAGCTAACCTTAAACTGGCGGGATACCCACGGGGATTTTATGTACAGTTTTGGTGTAAATGCCACTACAATCAATAATGAAGTACTCTCGCTGGGAAGAGGCAACGAAGATATCTTTGGCGGCGGTGTGGGTGTTGGAGGCATGCTTGCTACACGCACCATTGTGGGCCAGCCCATCGGTTCTTTTTATGGGTACAAAATGGACGGAATTTTCCAGAACCAGTCAGAAATTGATGCGGGACCTACCATGGGTAATGAACAACCGGGAGATATCCGATTCACTGATTTTACGGGCGATGGCCAAATAACTACAGATGACCGAACATTCCTGGGCTCCCCCATTCCTGATTACCTGTTTTCTTTTAACATGGAGTTCGATTACAGGGGATTTGATTTCAGCGCTGCATTGACTGGGCAGTATGGAAATGAAATATACAATGCAAAAAAACAAGCCCGCTTCGGAACCCCGAATTTTGAGGAATCTGCTCTGAACCGATGGACAGGTGAAGGCACCACAAATTCATACCCAAGAATTACGAATGGCGGTCATAATTACAATGTCTCAGATTTTTTTATTGAAGATGGCAGTTTTTTAAAGCTTCAAAGCCTCACTCTCGGATACACACTGGACGCATCATTAACAAACCAGTTGGGATTGAGAAACCTGAGAGTGTATGCCAACGGAAATAATTTATTCACACTCACAGGATATGATGGCTATACACCGGAGATCACAAGTGGTTCTGTGATTGCTTCGGGTATCGACAGCGCATTTTATCCGTTTGCGAGAACCATCACATTTGGTATTAGTGCCTCATTTTAAAAAGGCTAATTGCATAGTAATAAAAGTTTAAGCCTCAAATAACGATCACATGGACTATTTAAAAAAACCTCATTCCAATTCAGTGCTAAGACTTGTCGGTGTTTCATTCCTTCTGGCAGTTTTCGCAATTGCGTCCTGCAGCGATGTGGTAAACAAAACCCCTCTTGTGGAACAAACCAGCGAAAATTTCTTTCAGAACGAGCAACACGCGATTCAGGCCACGAATGCAAGCTATCAGAAAATGAGGGATTGGAATGTTCACGTGTTTTCATTTATTGGGCTGACTGACATGATATCGGATGATGCAACAAAAGGCAGCACACCGACGGATGCTGCTCAGCTTCTTGAACTGGAAAACCTGACATTTGATGCTGGAAGTGGCGATGTAAGTGCCTGGTGGGAAGGCAATTACCAGGGTATTTATCGCACAAATATAGCCATCAAAAATATCCCCGGTATTGATATGAATACGGTGTTGAGAGACAGGCTTGTAGCAGAAAACAGGTTTCTGAGGGCGTATTATTATTTCAATCTTGTTCGCGGGTACGGAGGAGTACCTTTAATAACAGAACCACTTTCGCCCGATGAATATGAGCAGGACAGGGCATCAGCTGAAGAGATCTACTCACAAATAATCAGTGATCTCGAAGCGGCCGCTGATGACTTACCCGTTAAATCGGATTACCCGGCGTCAGACCTGGGTAGAGCTACAAAAGGTGCCGCGGATGCCCTGCTTTCAAGAGTCTACCTGTTTCGGGAAAACTATGAACTTGCCCTGCAATATGCCGAAGATGTGATCACATCTAATGAGTACCAATTGCTTCCGGATTATTTTCAAATCTTTACCAATGAGGGTGAAAATTCTTCAGAATCCATATTTGAAGTGCAGGCAACCGATAGCGAGGAGGGAGGCACCGGAAGCCAGTATGCCGAAGTGCAGGGTGTGCGCGGACAGCCAAATCTTGGCTGGGGATTTAACAGGCCATCGCGCGATCTTGATGCCGCCTATGAAAACGGTGACTTAAGACAACAAGCTACAATTTTATCACCATGGGAAGAACTTCCGGATGGATCGGGACTTACCGTGGTTGAAAACACCACTATGGTTGATGAACGCTATAATAAAAAAGCGTTTGCACCATCCGATCATGCAGGAGCGCGTGGAAACAGTCCGGTGAATATTCGAAGAATCCGTTACGCTGATGTACTTTTAATAGCAGCAGAAGCGAGCTATCGCACCGGAAACGAAGGTGATGCGCGTACGTACCTGAATATGGTTCGCGATCGTGCCAGGGTTGGAAATACAAATACCATGGGTGTAATTCCTGAAAATATGGCTCCCCTGGTGATAAATTCCCTCGACCTTGAAGGTATAAATTCACGTGTATTCGCAAGATTTGTAAATAGCGGCAGCCCTGCTGATGTTGCCGGTGCAGAACCGTTTGCCTATAGCTTTTCACGGGGCCGGCCGGTGGTTGAAGTGATGGATCTATTCACATCCATCAATGGAACAGAAGTGACCAACCGCACAGAGTTTTTAGACGCTTTAAATGCACAAACGTCAGGCTCAACAATTCCTGTTGAGATCATCAGAATCCAGCATACAGATAACGGCCAGGTTAATGAAGAGATAACATTGAATGTAGCTGTAGAAGAATTACTGCCAGACGTTACTGCATCAGGTCAGTCTCTGCTTGATGCCATCTGGCATGAACGAAGAGTTGAACTGGCAATGGAGCAAAAACGCTGGTTTGATCTCATCAGGCAGGGAAGAGCTGCAGACGTGATGCAGGCTCTTGGTAAGAATTTTGAAACAGGTAAACATGAGCTTTTCCCGATACCTACTAATGAAATTGATCTTAGTAACGGGAGGCTTCAGCAGAATCCGAACTGGTAGAGTGAAAAAGGTGATGTGTTTAAAAAGGATACGTTCTTTTTATTAAAAAATTAGCTGTGGCAATTGGCACATTGTATTACTGAGAGCTGAGCTATCCAAAGGGTGTCATCCCGCACTTTCCTGCGGGAGATGCCGGATCAGAGTCCGGCATGACGGAAGGGTAAGAAATGTTCGTTTTTCACGCCTTTTTGGATAGCCTTCCTCAGTTTAGATTGTAGAATCTTTAATTACAAATACCTCTGTATATGGAATTAAGAAATTTACCAGGTTTACTACTTTTCTCTGTATTGATTTTAGGTTCAACACTTTTAAGCACATCTGAAAAGCCGGTTGGCTATGAGGTTTATGAGGGAAAAGAACAGATTACCACAAATACTCCGGTACGCATAACACCTCTGCGGCATCCTGAGAAAGTGGACTCAGTACTTGCTTTAATGACTCTTGAAGAAAAAGTGGGTCAGCTGAATTTACTCAGCAGCGGATTTGCTGAAACAGGCCCTACTCTTAGCGAAGAGTATCGGGAAATGATTGGTGAAGCAAAATTGGGCGGCGTGTTTAACGCTCATACTGTTGAACATACACTTGATCTTCAGCGCATTGCAGTTGAGGAAACGCGGCTCGGTATCCCCCTTCTTTTCGCGTTTGATGTGATCCATGGTCATCGTACAATCTTCCCTGTTCCACTGGCTGAAGCGTCCACGTGGGACCCGGATCTTATCAAAAAAGCATCCCGAATTGCGGCTAAAGAATCAGCCGCTGCCGGTCTTCACTGGACATTCACCCCCATGCTGGACGTATCACCTGATCCGCGATGGGGCCGGATCGTTGAAAGCTCAGGCGAAGATCCGCTGCTGAACAAACGATTTGGAGTTGCGAGAATTGAGGGGTTCCAGGGAGATGACCTTTATGAGCTGGATACCATTATGGCTACTGCAAAGCATTTTGCAGCCTACGGAGCTGCTGAAGCCGGCCGGGATTATAATACGGTAGATATTTCAGAACGGACATTAAGGGAGATCCACCTGCCCGCATTTAAAGCTGCCGTTGATGCCGATGTACGAACATTTATGACGGCATTTAATGAATACGATGGAGTACCGGCTACCGGAAGCGATTACCTTTTCAACAAAATATTGCGGGATGATTGGGGATTTGACGGATTTGTTATCACCGATTACACGGCCATTATGGAGATGATCCCTCACGGATACGCACGTGATGAAGCTCATGCCGGAGAACTTGCCCTTAATGCAAATGTGGATATGGACATGATGAGCAACATTTTCCTGAATGAACTTCCCGGTCTTGTTGAAAGCGGACGGGTGAGTGAGGAGCAGGTTGATATGGCCGTGTCCCGGATTCTGGATATGAAATTTGAACTGGGCCTGTTTGATGATCCCTACCGCTATTCAGATTATGATCGTGAAGCGGAGACCATCATGCGGCAGGATTTTCTCGATTTTGCCCTCGAAGTTGCTGAAAAATCGATAGTGCTTCTGAAAAATGAAAACAACCTGCTCCCGCTATCCGATTCTGCTAAAAATATCGCCATCATCGGCCCACTTGGTGATAACCAATATGATGTGATGGGATCCTGGTCGGCAGCGGGGGAATCATCAGATAACGTCTCTCTTCTGGCGGGTTTGAGAAACGCAGTTCCGGAGGGTACAAATATACAATTTTCTGAAGGTGTACCTTTAAGTCTCGATGACCATTCTGCAGATGGAATAGATGAAGCCGTTAATCTCGCTGCCGAATCGGATGTTGTGATTTTGGCTCTGGGTGAAGGCCGGCACATGAGCGGCGAAGCGGCTTCAAGAACAACGTTGAATTTACCCGGTGCTCAGCAAGATTTACTCGAAGCGGTTCACGCTACAGGCACTCCGGTTGTTATGGTACTGATGGCAGGGCGGCCGCTTGACATCAACTGGGCAAATGAGAATGTCGGTGCTATAGTGAATGCATTTTATCTTGGAACTCGAACAGGAGATGCCATTGCATCGGTGCTATATGGAAATCACAACCCAAGCGGCAAACTGACATTCAGCTGGCCCTACACGGTGGGTCAGATTCCAAACGTATACTATCAAAAAAAGACCGGCCGGCCCATTGATCCGGACCAGCGTTATACCTCAAAGTTTATCGATGCACCGAATGATCCGCTGTTTCCATTTGGATATGGATTAAGCTACACATCCTTCGATTATAGTAACCTGACTCTTAGTGAAACTGAAATATCCCGCGATGGTCATCTCACAATATCCGTAGATGTGACAAACAGCGGAGATTTTGCCGGACATGAGATCGTACAGCTCTATACCCGGAAAATGGTTGCAAGTGTTACACAGCCGGTCAGATTGCTTCGCGATTTTGAGAAGATTTTTCTTGAACCGGGTGAAACTAAAACGGTTGAGTTCACTTTAAATGCAAGTCAGCTCACCTATTTAGATCAACAACTCAATCCTGTACTTGAGCCGGGAATTGTTAAGGTGTTTGTTGGTCCCAATGTTAGTGAGACGATGGAGAATGAATTAGAAATCATACAATAGTTGTATCGCAACAAGCTGCCCGGTTTTTTTGGAAAAATTCCAGAATAAATCGATGCAGTTTTAAACCTAACATGAATAAAAACAGGAGTACTATGAAAACCAAGCTACTACTATCGCTATTTTTAGCAGCTGCATTTACCTTGCAGCAGGCAACCGCGCAAAACTACATCGTTATAGAGGATTTCGAAGATCCCGAAGCACACATTCCATTGAATAACATGACGGATGGAGATGTGAGTGATGAAGAGGCATTTGAAGTCATTGAAAATCCTGATCCGGATGAAGTAAATGACAGTCAATATGTACTACAATACACCCGGGCTGCCAATGGTAACGTATGGGGCGGATTCTGGAGTGAGGTATTTGAACCATTGCAAATGGATGATATGAAATACACCCATTACCAGGTATGGAAACCTCGCATTAGTCCGCTCCGCTTCAAAGTTGAAGGGAGTGATGAAACTGAGGATTTTGAACATGAATCTATGGATGAACAGACAATAACGGATGGCTGGGAAAACATAACCTTTCACTTTCCGGATGCAGCCGGTGAATACCCTGTTATTGCTCTTATGCCAGACTTTTCTGATCCAGTAGATCTTGAGGAAAACATTGTTATCTACATCGATAACATCATCCTGAGCGATTCTCCCGATGATCCACTCGCAACAAGTATCGAGCAGGGAGAAATACCTGTTCATATGGCACTAAAGCAAAACTATCCAAACCCCTTTAACCCCGCAACAAATATTACCTTTGAGCTGAATAACCCTGGCCAGGTAACACTGAAGGTCTACGATATGCTTGGCAAAGAAATTGCCACAATTGCAGACGGGCACTATAATTCTGGGCAGCATCATGTGAATTTTAATGCCGATGGATTATCAAGTGGTATGTATCTCTACCGCCTGCAAACCGCTGATCGTTCAATTACAAGAACAATGACGCTGGTCAAATAAGCAGCGATTCACAATTCTAAAAGCGGGCTTTTCACAAAGAGAAGCTCGCTTTTTTTAATTCCGGGCTTAAATCGTATGCCAGACTTCCCCGCAATTGGAAGTTACTTTTGTAATGGATATAATTACGCGACGAGGTTAGCTGCGTGATTCCCGGCGCATCTTCTGTGGATCATGTGAAATCCAATGCCGAAGCGGCGAAAAACCGCCTGTTTCTGATGAGATTATGAAAGAGATAAATCGGGTGTACAGTGAGCAGATCAAACCGCTTGTGCATCAGCGTTGATAGTAAAATCAGGTTATTGGTAAATTAGGCTATTTGTTATCAGGATTATTTTTCCAGATTCTGTTGTTATAACCTGGAAATAATTATGCCGAAAGAACTAATGAATGAGACATCAAATTTCCTAAATGGACTGTAAAAAATCTGATTTCAATCTCGACACTTCCTACACCTACCTCAACTGCGCCTACATGTCTCCACAGCTCAACACTGTTGAGAAGGCCGGCATCGAAGGAGTTCGCCGGAAACGCAATCCATTCAAAATTTCGGCGGAACTCTTTTTTGATGAGACAGAGACATTGAGGAAAGAGTATGCAAAACTGATCAACGCATCAGAACCTCGTCGAATCGTGGTGATTCCCTCGGTTTCGTATGGGATGGCAAATGTGGCCCGAAATCTTCCGTTGTCAAGAGGAGAAAATATCATTGTGGCGGATGAACAGTTTCCGAGCAACATCTATCCGTGGCGGTCACTAGCTGATGACAAAAACGCGGAGATCATTACCGTTACGCCGCCAGCCGGTCCGTCGCGCGGTAAACGCTGGAATGAAATGATCCTGGAATCCATCAACCCAAAAACAAAAATGGTGGCGATCGGGAATGTTCATTGGGCGGACGGCACGCTGTTCGATCTGAAACAGATCCGAAAACGAACCCGGGATGTGGGTGCATGGCTGGTGATCGATGGCACGCAATCGGTCGGCGCGCTGCCAATTGACGTGGAGGAGATTGAGCCGGATGCGCTGATTTGTGCAGGCTACAAATGGCTGATGGGGCCATACAGCATCGGCCTTGCGTATTATGGTCCGGCGATGGATGATGGAAAACCGGTGGAGGAGAACTGGATCAACAGGTACGAAAGCGAAAATTTTGCGGGACTGGTGAATTACAGCGACCGCTATCAGCCCGGAGCCCTGCGATACGAAGTGGGCGAGCACAGCAACTTTATTCTTGTGCCGATGATGCTGACCGCCGTGAAACATCTCAACGAGTGGGGTGTGGAAAATATCCAGGCCTATTGCCGTGACTTGATTTCAAAACCAGTGAAGCAACTTCGCGAGGCCGGTTTCCGCATAGAAGATGAAAATCACCGGTCGGCACACCTGTTTGGAGTAAGACTTTCATCACACCACAATATGGAGGATATCAAAAAAGCCCTGGAAACGAACCATATCCTGGTGTCGGTCAGGGGAGATTCAATTCGTGTATCGCCAAATGTGTATAACACACAGAATGAGCTCCGTAAGTTTGCTGAAACACTTGTTTAAAGGTCGTTTTTGTAGATAGATTACAACTTTTGCCCGGGTTAAAAGTTGATAAATCTATTATTCAATGATGGTCGCTGCATTGTTTTTTACTCAATTTTAAGTTAAATAACGACTATGATTCTTAAGCTGAGTTTGTCTAATTATTAAACTGGAGATCAGGATATGAAACATGTAAGTGCACTTATTACTTTTTTAGTGATTGTATATAGTTTTACCACAGGGCATGATAACATCGATAAATCTTCAGATACAGAGTTAGTGTCCGATGTGATCCTTTCCGTTGATGAATGGAAAGTTCCCTTCGATGACACCCGCTCCCGTGATCCGTATGTAGCCCCTGACGGGACGGTGTATTTTGCAGGCCAGCGAGCCCATTATGTTGGACATTTTAATCCCGAAACGGAAGAGTTCAGAGAATTTCCACTTGAAGATGGAGCCGGGCCGCATACAGTAGTTGTAGCTGATGACGGTACAGTTTGGTATGCCGGAAACCGGGCACGTCATATTGGAAAAATGGACCCCGAAACAGGCGAGATTACAAAATATATGATGGATGATGATTATGCCCGTGATCCACACACCTTTGCATTTGACAAGGACGGCAATATTTGGTTTACAGCCCAGGGCGGTAATGGTGTGGGCCATTTTAATGTAGAGACAGGTGAAAGCCAAATCATTCCTGTACCAACCGAGCGTTCGCGTCCATACGGAATCCGTATGAGCCCTGATAAAGAACGGCCCTGGATTGCACTTTTCGGAACGAACAAAATTGCAACGGTAGATCCCGAAACCATGGAGCTTACAGAGATTGAACTTCCCCGGGATGAAATCCGCCCTCGCCGGCTGGATGTAACTTCTGATGGCAATGTATGGTACGGCGATTATGCCGACGGAATTATTGGCCGCTACAATCCCGAAGATGGTTCGTTTCAGGAATGGGATATGCCCGATGGTTCATCTTCACAGCCTTACGCGGTTCTGGCCGATGATAAAGACCGAATCTGGTTTTCAGCAAGCGGCCTGGAACCCAACAAATTAGTCGCGTTCGATACCCGTACAGAAGAGTTTGTCGCATCCCGTGAAATAGAGAGTGCAAGCGGCTCGATCCGCCACATGGATTATGACGAACGAACCCGTTCTCTTTGGTTTGGTACAGATACCGGACATATTGGTCGACTTGTTGTAAACTAATTTTTTTCTGGTGTAGTACCATTGCTAAAAGTAATTGGATGAGTTTTTTTTGAAAAATCGAGCATTGATGATTCAACATGTGATTCGTGGATAACTCATGCGATGACCTCGTTTTGGATAGCAACCACTTGAGATGATGCTGATATAAACGGCTGTGGAAATTTAATTCACGCGGCCCTCAAATTTCATATCTCTGCTAAATGAATCCTATTCTCAAACTCATACCAATCATTCTTGCGCCGTTCGTCATCGGTATGGTGTTGGCCGGAATGGAGGTGACTCCAAAGACCAATCCAATGTCAGAAATCAACCCCGATCACCTCGACGGGGCATTTACTGGTGGTTTTGGTGAACAGACCTGCCGGAGCTGCCACTTTGATTACGATTTAAATATGGAGGGAGGGAGCCTTTCAATCCAGGGACTGGACGAGCCGTACAAACCCGGTGGTGAGATTCCTATAACCGTTACAGTTCAGAGTGAACAGCTCGAGATCGGCGGATTTCAACTAACAGCCCGGTTTGAAGACGGCACGCAGGCGGGATCGTTTGCATGGAACGGCGATCGTCTGATGTTTACACCCGACATTGGCGGTAACGTTCAATACATTCAGCATTCAGAGGAAGGAACCAAACCCACCGATGAACGTGAAGTTAGCTGGTCATTCACCTGGACTGCCCCCGAGACCAGTGACCCAGTGGTCTTCAATGTGGCTGCAAACGCCGGAAACCACGATGACTCGTCGTTTGGCGACTGGATTTATATTGAGGAGATGAAAGTCGAAGGAATCTAATCTAATTATCCTGGTCAAATATCCGGATTATACGAGTTTCAACTCCCAAAGCTCCACATACTCACCTTCTCGGTTATCTCTTCGTTTCGTTTTCGAAGATGGACGGTCGGCTTTTCGTTTGATCAGTTTAACTTTGATATATCGACTGTTTTTGGAAAGCTCAGATTCAACGGGATGCTCTTGTTCAATTTCTGTAATACGGGCAACATTCGAAAAGAGGAAGACAATTCGCCCATCATCGTTGATATGATGCCGGGCTTCGTCAAAAAACCGTTCAAAAAGTATCGGTTTGTAATAGATTGCCGTATCCAGCCCGCCTGTTTCTTTTTGGCCGGGCAGCCAGGGCGGATTAAATACGATCAGGTCCGTTTTCTGGCGGATACGCTGAAACAGATCCGACTGCCAGGCCTTCAGACGGTCTTCCACGCCAACACGTTTCGCATCGTCCCTGACCGATGTGATGGCATTCTGGTTGATATCGGTGGCGTAAACTGTTTCAAACCCACGATCCAGGAGTTTAAAAGCCAGTACTCCGCATCCCGTGCCTATATCGAGGGCTGTAGATTTTGACCCGGCATATTTTTTAAGCCAGTAATCAAACAGGTAGAGATGGTCGAACCGCGTAGGAAAATAGGTGCCGTAATACGGATAAAGCTTGTTTTCTAAGACGGGATACTTTATGCCTTTCTGATACCATTGCCAGGAACTGTTGAGGCCCTGTACTTGTGGGAATGGAAGCAAAAAATCATCGATATCGGGATAAAGTTTTTTAAGCCAGCCGATGCCCGGGGCCTTTTCCAGGTCTATTTTGTTCTGCCTGATGGGAACAAGAAGCCGGTTTGATGCGAGATGATATTGACTCCTTTTTTCGCGGTATGCAAGAAAATCTTTTTTATCAGCTCCGCCAAACACCTGCTTTTTTAACTCTGAGAGAAATTTCAGTCCGGACGAAAATTTATCCCCAATCAGAACATAATTACCCTGCAGCAGTTTTTCTGCAACTGCGTCTGGGGATGTACTTCCGGTTACAGTAAACGGTTCTTCCCCCGGTTTAACGGGTTCGGGACGATCCGGGTTTGGGTCTTCTGAATGATCAATCATCTCGGCTGTGTATTCGTGGATTTTTTATTTTCTGTAAGAAAAATCCTGAGTTCGGTTTCACTGAGTAAATAAGTGACTGATACTGTCCAAAGATTTTTTGCGATTTAATAGTCACAGAAACTGTACAAAATTGGTGATTACCTGAAGATCGCTTTCGATAAATCCTTATTCTTAAATAAGGCTACCCAAAAAGTTTCAAAATTAAACTCACCTCAAATATCAATTGATAAACCTACCAGGCCGAAGTTTATCCAGGAGAAATTGTAGACTTCATCAACATCCGCGCCGCCTTCAAGAAAACGGTATCCGGCAGTTAGTTTCAAGTTTTCCATCATCCGAATATTTGCTGTTATGGCCGTATCAAATGCCCGTCCCTGCCCCATTGGAGAGGCAAGGCCTTCCGCATCAACGGCTAATGAAAAGCGTTCGCCAAACCGGCGCTCAGCGTAGAGGTGCAGCAACGGCACAAATCCAAGATCGGTATTTGAGGCGGAGTGTTCCGGCTGCGTAAGCCGCACTTCAGCATCCCGTATTAATCCTGCCACACCGGCGCCAAGGTTCCAGCTCTCGTTATCCAGAAAAGTAAACCGGTACGTCAGCCGATAGGTATTGAAACGATAGAGCCCGTCGGTCGGGGTATCGGGTTCAAACGTAGTATCCTCAAAAAAGACCGGTTCATCAAACATCGCTGTACCGATTTTTTGGAGCGGCGCATAGAGCACACGAAATGTGTGGCGATCGGCAATTGTTGCGCTAACGCTCATGCGGATGTATCTGGCTGGATTGGTGCTGATCAACCCGATCATATCAAACGTTGTTCCGCCATCATTTGGAATTCGGATATCATTCCGGTCAAACCAAAAAAGTCCCGCTTCAATATTTACGGTAAAATCAGCTTCAATTTCATCATCCCCGTTATCCTGTCCATAAACTGCACCGTTAAATCCTGCAAGTAACAGTATGGAGAGTGCCAGTAAAAAGATACAAATCAACCCATTTCTTGATGTGTTCATACGACTAAATAAAATCTTTTGATGTTACAACTGTCTGTTTTAAACTCCATAAATCTGGTTTTGATATATTTGGCATTCTGTTCTCTTACCACAGGTTACAAAATCAATACAAATGATCATGAAAATATTCCATTCTGTACTAATTTTTACACTTCCTTTTTTTCTGATGATAGGTTCGCCGGTCAATGCGGAACTCACCGATTGCAGCGATGAATCTCCGGCACTGAATCCTGCACCGCTTGAAGAGGAGTGGGCCATTGAGTGGTGGATGCCGCGCCATGAAGCGAAACTTGCTGAAGATGGACGCGAATCTGCACAACTTCTCTTGATCGGCGATTCCATCACACACGGATGGGAAACCACCGGCAGTGATGCGTGGGATGCCCATCTTTCGGACTATTCCGTCTATAATATCGGCTACAGCGGCGACCGGACGGAGAATGTTTTATGGAGATTTCAGCATGGGGAGATTGACGGCATCAATCCTGACCTTGCCGTTCTGATGATCGGAACAAACAATACCGGCCACCGGCAGGACCCGCCTGAATGCACTGCAAAAGGAATTGAAATGATTCTTGATGAACTGAGCGAACACCTTCCCGAAACCGACATCTTACTTCTCGCCATTTTTCCGCGGAGTGAATCGGCGAACGACCCGCTTCGGCTGCTCAATGAAGAGATCAACCAAAAAATTGAGCCGTTTGGCGAACGGGAACAGGTAACATTTGTAAACCTGAACAGCCATTTTCTCGATGATGATGAAAATCTGCCCGAAGATATCATGCCCGACATGCTTCACCCAAATGAAAAGGGCTACAATATCTGGGCAAAGGAATTGAAATCCTATTTTAGTACGATGCTGGAATAAAGCCATTAATCCTATTGGGATATTTCAGAAAAATCAGCTATTTACCAAAAAGAAGCAGAGCAAAATCGAACAACTTTAAGCCAGTCCATCTACCATTATGAAAAAAGATAAAGTAAACCAGGTTATCAAAGGAATCACCCGAAGAGATTTTTTAGGAAAAACAGCTGCAGCTGCGGCCGGAATTTCCATTCTGCCGAGTTATGTGGTTAGCGGCCTTGGCCACAAAATGCCGAGCGATAAACTGAATATCGCCTGTGTGGGCGTAGGGGGGCGCGGTTTTGGTGTCATTCGCCAGGTAGAGGAGACAGAGAATATTGTAGCTTTATGTGATGTGGACTGGCGTTATTCACAGGAAGCATTTGATCATTACCCTGATGCTCAGAAATTCTGGGACTGGCGGAAAATGTTCGATGAGATGGGCGATGATATCGACGCCGTGGTTGTGGCAACATCCGATCACACCCACGCCACGATTGCCGCACACGCCATGACAATGGGCAAGCATGTGTACGTTGAAAAACCACTCACGCATACAGTGTACGAATCACGGTTGCTCACAAAACTGGCTGAAGAGTATAAGGTTGCTACGCAAATGGGCGACCAGGGAGCGTCCGGCGAAGGGATCAATTTAATAACCGAGTGGGTTCAAAGCGGTTTGATCGGAGATGTGACGAAGATTGAGTCGTTTACCAATCGACCCATCTGGCTACAGGGCCAAAATCCACCCGAAGGGGAGCAGGCTGTTCCGGATACGTTAGACTGGGATCTGTTTGTAGGACCCGCGCAAATGCGTCCGTATAACGAGATTTATACACCCTGGAACTTTAGGGGCTGGTGGGATTTTGGAACCGGCGCACTGGGTGATATGGCGTGCCACATTTTGCACGCTCCGTTTAAAGCGCTTGAGCTCGGTTACCCAACCAAGGTTCAGGGCAGTTCTACGCTGCTTTTGAAGGATTCAGCACCGACAGCCCAAAAAGTTCGTCTTACCTATCCGGAACGCGAAAGTAGTTTTGGACATCTTCCGGAAGTGGATATTTATTGGTATGACGGCGGCATCAAGCCGATGAAGCCTGAAGGATGGCCCGAAGGTCGAAATATGAATCATCGTGGCGGTGGAGTTCTGTTCCACGGAACCAAGGATACACTTGTTCATGGCTGTTACGGATCAGACCCGTGGCTGCTATCAGGCAATGAACCCAGTGTTCAAAAGACGGAAAGAAGAGTCCAGGTTGGTGAAACAGAAGGTGAGTCTGCCCACGTAAAAGACTGGGCAAGAGCCTGCAAGGAGAGCCCGGAAAGCCGAACGGAATGCAAATCGTCATTTGGTCAATCCGGCCCGTTTAATGAAATGGTTGTAATGGGCGTACTTGCCGTGCGGCTCCAGAACTTGAATAAAGAGCTGGAGTGGGATGGCGAGAAGATGGAGTTCACAAATATTTCCGATACAGAAGAGCTTAGTATTGTGTTGAAAGATGAATTTCGAATGGAAGATGGAAACCCGTCCTTTTCGCAACAGCGCACTGACCCAATTAACGCGGCTGAATTTGCCAACAGTCTGATTAAAACAGAGTACCGTGAGGGCTGGACGCTACCGGACATGCCTGCGTAATTTCGCCGTAAAATAATCTGGTCTGACAATGGGTTGAGTGTAACAGTAAAATCCGCATATTGTGTAATATTTTTGGATTCAATGAGTTTCTGTCAGATAGTCACTATCCTAACATTGTGAAAAACACTTCATCCACATACCGCATTCTCACAAAAAGCACGGCTATCCTGCTTTTGATGGCCTTCCTGATTCCGGGGGGGCTTCATGCCAAGCAGCTGGTGGATTTCTGTAAGACTGAGCTTGGCAGCCACAACGCGACGGAAATGCCCCATCATTCGGATGAAATGGCCGCCGATCACAGCTGCTGTGAATCAGAAACTGAAGAGAAAGAGAAACAAACGGACAGCCATACTCATCACGATTGCGACTGGGGCTTTATCTGCGCCTGCAGTATCGGGCAGAGTCAACTTGGTGATGAAGAGTGGATCCCAACCACAAAAAATTTAGAAATTGCCCTAACCCAACAGGGTGATGTCCCACCATTTTTTACATCCGGCGATCACATTCTGGCCGATCAGCAAATCCGCATCGGCCAATACGACCCACCCCTTTGGCTCCTCTACGACACCTTTTTGATGTAGCCTTTCTTTTTTATTGGGAAGGATATACCTCTCCTCCCCGGAGGAGACAGAGCATAAAGCGTCCAGCGTATGCTCAGAGGTGGGTTGACGGAGCCCTGAGTTAGCGAAAGATCATTTCGTGACTCTAAGCCCCCACAAACCCACCCCCTCGCTAAACTCATCCGGCTTTGCCGTTTCGTTTACGCATTTCCCCTCCAAGGAGGGGAGGTTTTCTACCCTTCCCCACCAAACACCACAAAACCCAATAACCAACACAAAACCACTTTAAAGAGTCCTCCCTCTCTACGCGTAGAGAGGGAGACAGAGGGTGAGTCAAAAATGACAAACAAACTCATACGCTTTTTTCTCGAAAATAAACTCATCGCACTGCTGCTGTTTTTAGCACTTGCAGGCTGGGGAATTGCCACGGCTCCGTTCGACTGGGATATCGACTTCATTCCGCGTGATCCCGTTCCGGTGGATGCCATCCCCGATATCGGCGACAATCAGCAGATCGTATTTACCGAATGGGGAGGGCGATCCCCGCAGGATATTGAGGATCAGATTACCTATCCGCTGACCACCGAACTGCTTGGATTGCCGGGCGTCCGCACTGTTCGAAGTAACTCTATGTTTGGCTTCTCATCCATCAACATCATTTTTGAAGATGATATTGAGTTCTACTGGAGTCGGTCGCGTATTCTTGAAAAACTGAATGCGCTACCCGGTGGTACGCTGCCTGAAGGTGTGCAGCCCGCACTGGGCCCCGACGCCACAGCGTTGGGGCAGATTTTCTGGTACACGCTTGAGGGATATGACTCTGATGGTAACCCAACCGGCGGATGGGATCCGCAGGAGCTTCGTTCGATCCAGGATTTCCAGGTGCGCTATGCACTCTCGGCCGTGGATGGCGTGGCTGAGGTGGCCAGCATCGGTGGGTTTGTAAAAGAGTACCAGGTGGATATCGATCCGGTGGCGATGCGGGAGTTTGGCGTAAATGTGAACCAGATTGCCGATGCCGTTCGAAAGTCGAATCTGGATGTGGGGGCCCGTACGATTGAAATGAATCGTGCTGAGTATGTGGTTCGCGGACTCGGGTATATGGAATCACTTGAAGACCTGGAAGAAAGCGTGGTTGCCATGATGGAGAACACGCCGGTCCGTATTAAAGATGTGGCGCATGTTGCGATGGGTCCCGCACAACGCCGTGGTGCTCTCGACAAAGCGGGCGCCGAAGCGGTGGGCGGAGTGATTGTTGCCCGTCATGGTGAAAATCCGCTTGAGGTGATCAACAATGTAAAAGAGGAAATTGAAAATATTGCGACAGGGCTGCCTACCAAAGAGCTGGCTGACGGTTCCACCTCGCAGGTTAAAATCGTGCCGTTTTACGATCGTACCGGTTTGATCTATGAAACGCTCGGCACGCTGGAGGAGGCTCTTTCACTTCAAATTCTGATCACCATCATCGTCATTATCATTATGGTGATGCATCTTCGCACCTCGTTTGTTATATCGGCACTGCTCCCACTCGCTGTGCTGATGAGCTTCATCCTGATGAAATATGTCGGTGTGGATGCAAACGTGGTGGCCCTGGCCGGGATCGCCATCTCGATAGGTACGGTGGTGGATATGGGGATTATCCTCACCGAGAATATGCTCAAACATATCGAGGAGAAAAATCCGGGTGAGGATCTGCTCGAAACGATCTACCGTGCCACCGCCGAGGTGAGTCCTGCCGTGATTACCGCGCTCATGACCACCATCGTCAGCTTTCTGCCCGTATTTATGCTGGAAGCGCAGGAAGGACGGATGTTCGGCCCGCTGGCGTGGACCAAGACCTTTATTCTGATCGCTGCCCTTGTGATCGTCATCACCCTGATTCCTGCATTTTCTCACTGGCTCTTTTCGCAGAAAATCAGCAAACGTCGGTGGAAAATTTTCTGGAACGGTGTGATGATCGTCGCCGGACTGATTATCGCCATAACCCTCTACGGCTGGGGCGGTTTGATTCTGATTGCGCTCGGCATCAACAACCTGGTGTCGGTCTATCGTGAGGAGTATCAGGCCTGGTCACCGTGGGTGAATAACATCATTATTCTGCTGGGTGTTGCCTGGCTGCTGGCGGGACAGTGGCTCCCGCTCGGCCCGGAAAACCCGGTTACGTTCAGCCTGATTTTTATACTGTTGCTGGTTGGCCTGATATTCGGCCTCTTCTGGCTATTCATGAAATATTACGAGCAAATTCTCGACTGGTCGCTCCGAAATAAAGCAGCGTTTCTTGCTCTACCGATTCTTATTCTGCTCTTTGGGCTAATGAGCTGGCGCGGGTTTGATGCCACATTTAGTTATGTGTCTAATGGATTTAATGCAGTCGGTTTCGAGATTGAGGAGACATCATTTTGGTCTGCCGCTGATGAACGGTTTCCCGGACTGGGTCAGGAGTTCATGCCCACGCTGGACGAAGGCTCCTTCCTGCTGATGCCCACCGCCATGCCCCACGCCGGGATGGAGGAGTCCCTGCAGATGATGCGTGAGATGGATATGCGTATTGCATCCATTCCGGAAGTGGAAACCGTGGTTGGAAAAATCGGCCGTGTAGAATCGGCACTTGATCCGGCTCCGATCTCGATGTTTGAGACTGTGATCCAGTATAAGAGCGAATATAAAACGAATGAGCGCGGCCAGCGGGTTCGGTTCAAAACAGAAAACGGGGAGTTCGTTCGGGATGATAGTGGCGATCTGATACCCGATCGAAGTGGCCGGTATTACCGTCAGTGGCGCGATCACATTCAGAATCAGGATGATATCTGGACAGAAATTCTGCACGCCTCTGATGTGCCGGGAGTTACCTCTGCCCCGAAACTGCAGCCGATTGAAACGCGGTTGATTATGCTTCAGACCGGAATGCGTGCCAACATGGGTGTTCGAATCAGCGGGCCCAACCTTGATGTAATCGATGAATTTGCCACTGCGCTCGAGCCGGTGATCCGGGAAGTGGATGGGGTTCGTCCCGCCTCTGTTTTTGCCGACCGCGTCGTCGGGAAGCCCTACATCGAAATCGATATTGATCGCCGAGAAATTGGCCGGCATGGACTCACCATTCAGGATGTGCAGCAGGTGATCAGCACGGCTATCGGCGGACAAATGCTCGGCATGACTGTCGAAGGCCGCGAGCGATATCCGCTGCGGGTTCGCTATGCGCGGGAGTACAGAAACTCCCCTGAGATGATGGAGCGCGTACTCGTGCCGGCGCCGGACGGCAGCCAGATTCCGCTTGGACAGCTTGCCGAGATCCGTTTCGAAACAGGCCCGATGAACATCCGGAGCGAAAATACATTTCTGAGCGCCTACGTCACGTTCGACGGACAGCCCGGCCATTCGCCGGTCGACCTGGTGAATCAGGTACGTGAGTATCTGGATCATAACATCAGTGAAGGATCTCTAAACGTTCCCGATGGTATCAGTTACACGTTTGAAGGTGAATTCAAAAACCAGCAGCGGGCAACCGAGCGGTTATCGGTTGTGCTGCCCATCACCCTGCTGATCATCTTTCTGATCATCTACTTCCAGTTCCGGTCAGCGCCTACAACGATGATCGTCTTTTCCGGAATAATTCTGGTCTGGGCGGGCGGATTTATCCTGCTCTGGCTCTATGGCCAGAACTGGTTCTTCAACTTCTCGATTCTGGGCGTGGAGATCCGCGATTTCTTCCAGATGGGAGTGATTAATATGAGTGTGGCGGTCTGGGTTGGATTCCTGGCTCTTTTCGGAATCGCGGTGGATAACGGCGTGGTGATGGCCACCTACCTCGATCAGCTATTTGAACGAAAAAAACCGCAAGGTCGCGAAGGTATTTACGCCACAGCCATCGAAGCCGGAATGCGCAGGGTGCGTCCCTGCCTGATGACCACCGGCACCACCCTGCTGGCCCTGCTGCCAATCCTGACCTCACCCGGCAAAGGATCCGAGATCATGATCCCCATGGCGATCCCGATCTTTGGCGGGATGCTGATCCAGGTATTGAGCCTGCTGCTTGTGCCACTGCTCTACGCGATGTGGAAAGAGTTTGAGATGAGAAATGTGAATGAATTGGAGGAGAAAATATGAGTATTAAGTATCAAGTAGTGAGTAGTGAGAAATCTCCCCTCTTGGGAGGGGACAGACGATGGAGCGTTCAGCGGAATCGTCAGGGGTGGGTTGATGGGGCGTTGAGTGACGGTACTGCCCGTTCAGGGCGCCTTACCCCCGCAGAACACACCCCTCGCTCACCGAATCGCGCGTCGCGCTTTCGGTTTCGCATATCCCCTCTCAAGAGGGGATTTTTCATGGCCGTTTTAATATTGGTTGCCATTCTTATGGGAGCTTTCACGACCACGGTTTATGCACAGGGTACAGAATCATCGACAAACTCAGTGAACACCCCTCAGACAGAATCGGGAACTACCGATTCTGTCATCTCCCCTCCCCGAGGTGTCGGGACCAGGAAAGCACTGGCAGGGGAGACTGCTTACCCCCAACTCGAAAATTACATCCAGATCGCAATCGAGGAAAACCCCGAACTCCGTTCTCTGCACCATCTTTATGAAGCAGAAAAGGAGCGTGCACGGGAAGTGGGTGTGCTGCCTGATCCGGAGCTGAATATCATGTACGATTTCAACCCGATGATGTCGGAATCACAGCTGGGACGCTTTTCGGTGTCGGCGATGCAGATGTTTCCGTGGTTTGGATCGCTTGGGACCATGCGTGATGCGCAGCGGGCTATGGCGGAAGCTGACCGGGCGCAGATTGATGTTCGTCAGCTCGAGATACTTCGCGACCTTCAAATCGCCTGGTTTGAAATCGCTGATGTTGAGCAGCAGATACGAATCGTGAATGATCAGATTGAGCTGGTTCGGGAGCTGGAAACCCTTGTGGAGATCCGGTACGAAACCGGCGGTGCTGCACAGGCGGATATTCTGCGAATCCAGATGGAGGAAGCGCGACTCCAGAACCGCATTGAAAACCTGGAAGATCAGCTTATACCACTGAAGGCCGGCTTTAACGAATTTCTGAACCGGCCGGCTGATTCCGATGTGGAAACTACGGAGCAGACCGAAACGCAAGAGGTGCTCTACAGTGATGATCAAATCCACCGGATGGTGCGTGCGGAGAATCCCCGGTTTGACGGGATTGAATCCAGAAGTAACGCGCTCGATCAGCAGCAGCGGGTTGCTCAGCTTAGCGGACGCCCATCCTTCGGGCTGGGCCTGGAAGTGATGGGCCGCGATTTCGGTCCGATGTCGATGTTTCCGGACGCCCGGGAGAGCTTTATCGGCATGGCAACGGTTCGTCTGCCCATTTTTCGGTCCCGTACAAATTCACAACAGCAGCAGATCACCAGCCGAAAGCGGGCTCTAGACTCTGAACTCCTTCAGACCGAAAACCGGCTATCAAGCGAAGTGGAATCGGCATTGGAAGAGCTGAGAAAATCAGAACGAAATTTACGACTGCTGGATGAAGAGCTCGTCCCCCGCGCACAACAGGCCCTCGACATTCTCACTGATGAGTACACCGTAGGCCGTGCACGGTTTGATGAACTCCTGCAAATTCAGCGCGAACTGCTCGATTTCGAGATTGAGCGGATTGAAGCCGTTGTGGGGCAAAACAAAGCCGTTGTACGGATTATAAGTTTGATTGGGAATAGTCCCCCTTTGAAGGGGGAAAGCGCCACAGGCGCAGGGGGATGATGTGGGGGAAACAGGCTTAAATAAAATCTTGAATTGGATCAACGGCCAGTGATCATCCCCCGGCTCACTCCGTTCGCCACCCCCTTCGAAGGGGGACTTTTTATCACAGTTAAACAATAGCATTATGAACATCACAAAAACACAATTACTTACAGGCGCCGGACTCCTCATCACCGGGCTGTTGCTTGGATGGCTGATCTTCGGCGGATCCCATGATCATGACCCGCATGCCGGCCACGATCATGAAGTGACCACAGAAAACGGCGAAGAGGTGTGGACCTGCTCCATGCACCCATCCGTTCGCGAAGACGGTCCCGGCTCCTGCCCGATCTGCGGGATGGACCTGATTCCGGCATCGTCCGAAGAGCGTGAGGATGACTACAGCATGGTGATGACTGAAGCCTCCATGCAGCTCGCCAATATCCAGGCCACGCCGGTGATTCGTGAGCGCCCCAAACGTGAACTGCACCTGCCGGGACGTGTGGAGATTGATGAGCGGCGAATAAGCTATGTGACGGCCCACTTTGCTGGACGAATTCAGGATGTGGAGATCAATTTCACGGGTGCACCGATACGTGAGGGTGATGTGATGGCCACCATCTACTCACCGGAACTGGTTTCCGCTCAGCGTGAGCTGCTGGAAGCGGTGAAGGTGAAGGATCGAAATCCGGGCCTGTATGAATCGGCCGTGCGAAAATTCAGGCTGTGGGAGTTTACCGATGAGCAGATTCAGGAGATTGTTGACCGCGGTGAAGTGATGCGGAATATGGAGATTCTCTCTCCGGTAGATGGATTTGTTATGAAAAGAAATGTGGTGGATGAGCAGCATGTCACAGAGGGATCCGTCATCTACGAAGTGGCGAACCTCGATCAGCTCTGGGTAACATTTGATGCCTACGAGGAGGATATGGGTTGGCTGCAGGAAGGATCAGAGATCGAATTCAGAAGCCGATCGAACCCGGGAAGCAGTTATACCGCCAGCGTGGATTATATCGACCCGACTTTCAACCCGCAAAAACGGACTATCCGGGTGCGGGCAGATGTGGAAAATGCTGATCACACCCTGCGTCCGGAGATGATTGTTCGGGGTGTGATTCAATCCGAAATGCAGGAAGAAAAGCTGCTGGTTCCAGCTTCGGCTGTACTCTGGACCGGTCCGCGATCCCTTGTTTACGTGAAAGACACATCAGCCGACACCCCGAGATTTGAAGTGAAAGAGGTTGAGCTTGGCAGCCGAACCGGAGATTATTATATCATTGAAGAAGGCCTTGAATCCGGCCAGGAAGTTGTTTTCAATGGCGCATTCCGGATCGATAGTGAATTTCAGCTTGCCGACCGCTTCAGCATGATGAACCGTGAGCCCGGAACGGGAGCAGTACCCGGTGGTCATGATCATGGGCAGATGGGTGGTGATGATATGGATGACCATGATGAAATGGAGACGCAGCAGGAGACAGATGCCCACGATCATACAGGTGCGATAGATGGGGCTACTGATGATTTCCGGGAGGATTTCAAGGTACTTCTCACTCATTACCTGGATGGAAAAGAGGCATTATTCGAATCTGATATGGATGGAGTAAGTACGGCCTTTCAACAAGCCGCTGAAGAACTTGAATCGATCGGATTACACCGTATGCAGGGCGATGCTCATATGCGCTGGATGGAGCAGTATGAAGCGATTGAAGGGCATTTGAATCACATTTTAGAAGCCGAAGATATGGAGGTCCGGCGTGAAGGTTTTGCTTTGCTATCGCATGTACTCATTGAGGCTGTCAATAATTACGGTATTCCCGGTATGGTTTACCATCAGTACTGCCCGATGGAGGATGCGAACTGGCTGAGCCGTGATGAGCAGATTGAGAATCCATATGCACCCGATACAATGCCGAGCTGCGGAGAGGTGATTGAACGAATTGAATAATTATAACAAACAAAGAGACCTCCAGGATTTTTGAAACCTTGGAGGTCTGATCCGAAAAAATTAATTGAAAAATAAAACAGATAAACCCATGAAAAACTTAATCATAACATCTATATCAACCTTGGTTATAGCGGCACTATTTATGCAGCCCTCTATAGCACAAGATCATGCAGGGCATCATGACGAATCAGAAAAAGTGGAACAGTTTAATGATGTACCGGAAGAGTTTCAGGCAAGCTTTACCGAAGTATTTGAAGCTTATATTACCGGGAAGGATGCACTTCTGGAATCAGATTTAGAAGCTTCAATTACCAGCTTTGAGGAATTTATCAATAAGCTGGAAGCTATAGGAGAGCACGGGCTTTCCGGTGATGGACACATGGCCTGGATGGAATCCTATTCGAAACTGGAACGACATGTATCTACTCTTACAGCTGCCAATAATATGGATGAGGCCCGAATTGCCTTTCAACATCTTTCTGTAGAGATAACCGAAGCTGTTAAAACATTTGGAATCAATGGAGTGGTGTATCATCAATATTGCCCGATGGCTAATGACAATGATGGAGCAGTCTGGCTAAGTAGCCGGGAAGAGGTGCAAAATCCATATTCACCTGAAACAATGCCGGGCTGTGGACAGGTGATTGAAAGAATTGAGTCGTAGATGATAAAACCCTCCAAGGGTTTGGAACCCTTGGAGGGTTGGTAAAAACTACATAATTCAAAAAAAGGTGATCAACATGAAAGAAATCAAAGCGATGATTCGGCCTGAGATGTTTGAAAATGTTTATCAAGAACTGAGATCAGCAGGATACTGCTGTTTGACAGTGTATCATGGTGAGGGTATCGGGCGGCATGGAGATCCTGACAACCTTAATGCAACCCTGGAATTTCCCTTTCTTCATTCAAAAATTGTGAAAATTGAGATTGTTGCAGCTGATGAGCAGCAGGATGAGGTTGTTAATATCATCCGGCAGGCAGCCTGTACGAACAATAAAGGAGACGGGATCATCTACAGTTCAGAGATTGATGCAGCAATGAGTATAAGAACCGGTGAAACAGGAGAAGTAGTGCTGTAATCCTGCCAAAAATATTACACATTAACCATTTCTGGGAATAACGCTAAAGGCTTGTAAAAAAAGCTCTTTGCAATGAGCCCGGAGGTCTATTCACATATAATACGGAGACAAATTATGAAAGATCACAATCATCATTCACAGGATGAACACAGTCATGAGCATGATCATGACAATCACTCACACGAGGATCATGATCACGGTGATCACGATCATGATGGCCACTCCCATCACGAGCACCACAAGCAGATGGTGCAGGATTTTAAATTCCGTTTTTGGTGGGTATTAGCTCTTACGATTCCGATTTTGGCCCTCTCCCCAATGATTCAGGATTTCCTGGGTGTAGATTGGCGGTTTGCAGGTGACACCTGGATATTAACCGCCCTTTCAACCGTTGTCTTTTTCTTTGGTGGATGGCCGTTTTTAACAGGGCTGGTTGATGAACTGAAGAAAAAACAGCCGGGGATGATGACCCTGATCGGTTTGGCAATCTCAGTGGCTTACATCTATAGCGTGTTCGTTGTGTTTGGCCTTGATGGGCATCTGCTGTTTTGGGAATTGTCCACTCTTGTAGCCATTATGCTACTGGGGCACTGGATTGAGATGCGATCGGTGATGAGTGCTTCTGCTGCACTGGAAAAGCTGGCAGAACTGCTTCCCGGTAAAGCACATCGTGTTAAAGAGGACGGTTCTACCGAAGATGTTCCGGTTGAGGAGCTGAAAGTAGATGATCATATCCTGATTAAACCCGGAGAGAAAATTCCGGCCGACGGAATCGTGATCGAAGGTAAAACCAATGTCAATGAGGCGATGCTTACCGGAGAATCTCTGCCGGTAGAGAAAAATGTAGATGATGAAGTGATAGGTGGAGCAATCAACGAAGAGGGGTCCATCACCGTAAAAATTCACAAAACCGGCGATGAATCCTTTCTTTCGCAGGTGATTGATTTGGTTCGACAGGCGCAGGAGAGCAAATCGCGTACGCAGGACCTGGCCAACCGGGCGGCTTTTTGGCTAACAATCGTGGCTATAGGCGGTGGTCTTCTCACATTCTTTGCATGGACACTCTTTACAGGACAGGATCTCAGTTTTGCCATTAACCGAACCGTAACGGTGATGGTAATCGCCTGTCCACACGCACTTGGCCTGGCCATTCCCCTGGTTGTTGCCGTTTCAACAACATTGGCAGCTACGAACGGATTTTTGATTCGTAACCGTACGGCATTTGAAGAAGCGCGAAATCTGGGAGCCGTCATTTTTGATAAAACCGGAACCCTGACCGAAGGTACGTTCACGGTAACCGATATCCTGAATTTCAACGAAGAAATTAGTGATGAGGAGCTTCTGAATTATGCAGCGGCTGTTGAGGTCAACTCTGAACATCCGATTGCCAGAGGCATCCTTGAAAAAGCCGGTGAGACATGGAAAGTGGAGGACTTCAATTCCATAACCGGAAAAGGTGTGGAAGGGAATGTGAAAGGTAAATCGGTGAAGGTGGTCAGCCCGGGCTATGTTCGGGATGAAAACATGGAATATCCAAAGGACCAAGTAGAGGATATCTCATCGCAGGGTAAAACAGTTGTTTTTGTGGTTCTTGATGATGAACTGCATGGAGCTATTGCACTCGGTGACAAGATTCGACCGGAGTCAAGAGACGCGATTGACCAGCTTCACGAAATGGGAATTCAATGCGTGATGCTAACCGGAGATAATCGTCAGACTGCCGAATATGTGGCCAAAGAACTTGGCATCGACCAGGTGTTTGCCGAGGTGCTGCCGGATGAAAAAGCTGAAAAAGTGAAAGAGGTACAAGAGCAGGGAATGAAGGTGGCGATGACCGGTGACGGTGTAAATGATGCACCTGCACTTGCCACCGCGGATGTGGGAATTGCTATTGGCGCCGGATCAGATGTAGCCGTGGAGACCGGAGACATCGTGCTGGTTCGGGACAATCCGATGGATGTAGCTCATGTGATTCAGCTTTCCAAAGCAACGTATAGCAAAATGGTTCAAAACCTGTTCTGGGCCACTGGTTATAACGTGGTTGCCATACCACTGGCTGCGGGTGTGCTATTTGTCTGGGGCATTATTCTGAGCCCGGCGATGGGCGCTGTTTTGATGTCGCTCAGTACAGTAATCGTTGCGATTAATGCACGGTTTTTGAAGATGGAGGGAAGTGGTACTGAGTAGAAGGTATTGAGTATTGAGCACTCCCCTCTCGAGAGGGAAAATCGGAAAACTCAACTGTATTAAAAAAACTAAAAAATCAAAATGTACAAACCTAAAACAAGAGGTAACACAATGAAGAATTTTATCTTAACAACAATCGCACTGTTCACCATGATTCTATTTACGAATCCGGTGACAGCACAGGATCATCAACATCACGAGAAACATGAACAGATGATGCAAATGATGGAAGATTCAGAGATGCGAGCCATGATGATGGAACGTATCGCCGAAAATCCTGAAATGCACCGGGAAATGATGAAGCATATGAGAAAGGCCATGATGGAAAATATGCAGCAGATGGATCACTCTGAGATGATGGGCCAAATGCGCCAACGCATGAATGACCCGGAGATGAAGGAACGGATGCAGGAGCACATGAAAATGATGCAATCCATGATGGAAGGAGAAGTGATGGATCACTCGATGATGAGGGAAAAAATGCAGGACTCAGAGATGATGAGAATGCATATGATGTGCATGCAAATAATGCACGGAGATGATATGGACGGTGGCGACACTGAAGCCGGTGATCATGAAGAGCATCATTAGATAATTATTTTAAAGACCTCCAAGGTTTCCCGCAAAGCGATCCCTATGGGGCAAAACCTTGGAGGTCTGAATCTAACCCCCGACTCTATGGAATCATTGAACGAAATCTTAACCAACTGGTATCCGGTTTTTTTCATTCTGAGTGCCGTGATTGCACTCACTGTTTGGGCATGGGCAAGCAAAAAGAAAGCCCGGCTGGATATAGATAAGGCGAATAAACTGATTTTGAAACGTCGGTATCGAAATGGAGAGATTTCCAAAAAAGAGTATGAAACTCGAATCGGTGACACATAACACTAAATCAATCTGAGATTATGAAAAAAATCAACGTAGCAGTAAACGGATATGGAGTGATTGGAAAAAGGATCGCTGAAGCATTAGATCTGCAAGACGATATGGAATTGATTGGTATTGGGGATGTGGCTGCCGACTGGCGGATAAAAGTTGCAGCCCAAAAATATAGTGTATTTGCCAATACAGAAGAAGGCCGCAACGCGATGGCTCAGGAGAACATTCAGGTAGCCGGTGATCTTGATGATCTGCTTGATGGCGCCGATGTGGTTGTGGACTGTGCTCCCAAAAAATTCGGCGCACAAAATGCTGAAAAATATCGGCAAGCAGGTGTAAAATTTATCGTGCAGGGTGGAGAAAAGCATCAAACAACAGGCCATTCCTTCACCGCCGAATCTAACTACACCTCGGCTTTAGGCAGGGAGTCGACGCGTATTGTCTCTTGTAATACGACTTCCATCGTGCGTACGCTAAGTACGTTAAAACGTGCAGATTTATTAGAAAAAGCACGCGGTACGCTTCTGCGACGAGCCACCGATCCATGGGAAAGTCACAAAAACGGAATTATGAATACAATGGTACCCGAACCGGAGATTCCCAGTCACCAGGGGCCGGATGCTCAAAGTGTGGATCCTGATCTGGATGTAGTAACCGCAGCTGTGAAAGTGCCGCAAACACTTTCCCACCTACACTACTGGACTGTGCAATTGACCAGGGAAGCATCCAAAGAAGAAGTTCTGGAAGCGTTTGCGAGCTCTACCCGAACAGCATTCATAAAAATGAGCGATGAACTTTCTGCTAATAATGCTGTCAAAGAGTTGATGCTCGACCTTGGCCGGCCGCACGGAGATATGTACGAAGTAGCCATCTGGGAAGACATGCTTAAAGTAGAGGGAGATGAGCTGTACTACGCTTATTTGGTAGATAATCAAGCCATCGTTATTCCCGAAACCATCGATGCCATACGTGCATTAACGGAAGCTGAATCCGATCCCAAAAAATCGATTGAAAGGACAAATCAGTCACTGGGTGTCAGGCAACGGTTTGTATAGAGAACAAAATTATGAGTAAACACACATTTTGGATGATCATCGGATGCGGGCTTCCGCTGTTGCTGCTATTTCTTGCACCTGTTATCGGGCTTAGCAGTAATATCGCCATTTTCATTTTTATCATTGCTATGTTCGCCTGTCATCTGCTGATGGCGAAAAACATCACGGACATGACACTAACAAGCCAAATCAACACAAATCATAGAGGAGAACCCATGAAAAAATTAAACATTAAAAAACTCGGATTGGCCTTCGGTTCTACGACAGCGATCCTGTATCTGGGGTGTGTTCTGTTAATGATCATCGTAGGACAGGAAGGAACTGTTGCCTTCTTTAATACACTCCTGCATGGTTTCGATACATCAGCCATTATCCGGATGGATATCCCCTGGTGGGAAGCTGTGATGGGAATCGTTCAGATATTTATTTTGGGATGGTTAACGGGAGCACTTGTAGCGGCAATTTATAATGTTGGATCAGATCCAAATATAGAATGAGTCTTATCAATAAATCAGAAATTACATGTCCTAATTGCGGTTATAAGAAAACTGAGGTGATGCCAGTGGATGCATGTCAGTTTTTCTATGAATGTGAATCATGCCATACCATTCTGAAACCTGAAAAAGGCGACTGCTGTGTGTTTTGCAGTTATGGAACGGTTCCTTGTCCGCCGGTGCAGAAATCGAAAGGCTGTTGCTGATCAAGCCTAAGTCCAAATTTAATCCGGCCTGATTACTTCTAAAAATCCAATTAATCAATAACCATTACACTATTAACCATGTTACCTGACTGGATACCCAACATACACCCGTTCGTTGTTCACTTTCCCATTGCTCTGCTTGTCATAGCCGTTCTGTTTGATCTGGCCCGACTCTGGTTCAGGGAACAGAGCTGGCTGCAAAATGCAGTGATTACACTATATACACTGGGAACCGTTGGTCTGATCGCCGCATTTCTTTCCGGCCGGCAGGCGGTGGAGACCGTCTCCGTTACCGGTGATGCCGTTCCGGTTGTCACCTCCCACGAAGACTGGGCACTCTACACACTGATCTTTTTCGGAATATTCACCGCCATCCGCCTCTGGACCTGGTGGAAGGAACTGGAAAAAGGCTGGGTGCTTCCCGCACTGATTGTGCCTGCTTTGATTGGTACAGGAATGCTATGGTACACGGGTGAACAGGGAGCCAAACTGGTATATAAGCACGGTGTGGCTGTGGGCGAAATTGACCGGCTTGGTCAGCAGATTGAAGAGCTTGAGCAGCGACTTGCCGGATTCCGGGAAGAAGCCGGGCCTGAAATGCGGGATGACGGCTCATGGATCTGGAGAATCGGTGCCGGTGCAGACCAGGTAATCACTGAATCTTTCAGCACCGAAGGTGTGGAAACTGTTGACGCTTCAACCGGACGGGATGATGGACGTATTCACCTCGAACTATCAGCCACAGATGAAAAGGCGTTTCTTTATACCGAAGGCGATCTGAGTGCTGTCGATGGACGTGCTGAAGTTAATCTGACTGATTTCAATGGCGAATTTCTGCTGATCCATCACTTTACCGATAGCGAGAGTTATCAGTATATCCGAATCTCAGGATCTGAACTTCAGCAAGGCCAAATAGTAAATGGATCAGATAATGTTCTCGGTGCAGGCCGGGTTGAAACCGGTGGATGGACAACGTTTAGGGTAACTGCTTCTGGTCAACATTTTTACGGGTATCAAAACGGAAATACCATCGTCCATACCCATGCTGATGAGATGGAAGAAGGAAGAACTGGCTTTGCATTTACCGGTTCCGGAAATATTAAAATTCGGCTGATTGAATTTACTGCGCTTTAACTCAGGAATCTATCTGCATCTACAAAAGTCTGTTTTCGAAATACTATGAATGTATAGAGGGGCATAATTGTACTATTGGTAAATCAAACAAAATCATAAATTATGTCCTATACAGTCAAAATTAAAGACATTCAGAATATTACGCACGATGTAAAACAGCTAACGTTTGAAAAGCCGGGTGGATATGAATTTTCACCGGGGCAGGCTACAGAAGTGGCGATTGATAAAGAAGGATGGCGTGATGAGAAACGCCCATTTACTTTTACTTCCCTTCCCAAAGATGATTACCTGGAGTTTGTGATTAAAATCTATCCGGAACACGACGGGGTGACGGAACAAATTGGAAAACTGGAACCCGGGGATAACCTGATGATCGGTGATGCGTGGGGTACGATTCAATATGATGGTGAAGGTGTTTTTCTTGCCGGAGGTGCCGGCGTGACGCCATTCATCGCCATACTCCGTGATCTGCACGAAAAAAGTGAAATTGGAGATAATCACCTCATTTTTTCAAATAAATCACCTAAAGATGTAATTCTGAAAGAAGAGTTCGAATCGATACTGGGTATCCAATTTACCAGTCTGGTAACCGATGAATTCTCCAAAGATGACCTGTTCCTGGATGGCTATATTGATAAAGATTTTCTCAAAAAACAGATTACCGATTTCGAACAGCCGTTTTATGTTTGTGGACCTAAAGAATTCAATGAAGCGATGATGACCTACCTGAAAGAACTTGGTGCGGATCCCGATGCTCTTGTGTTTGAGGAGTGATCTCAGCATTTGCTCATTTATTCAAAAAAATCCTTTTTAAAATTTAAAAAGTGAGCATCAAAACGGGGATTTCCCTGCCATTGACGCTCACTTTTTGTATGTTCCATACACCATTAGGGGTGCCCCGTTCTCAGGGGCTGAAATAATACCCTTATCACCTGATCCGGATCATACCGGCGGAGGGAAATGGATTGATTCGCTCATATTCTTTAGTGAGTGAGTGAACCTGTTTTCTCTTCCCGCCCGTTGTGACCGATCTCGATCTGAAATTATCAAAAAAACTGCACAGCCATGAATGAAGCTGAACGTACATCAAACCACCTGCAAAATGTGAGAGAGACCGGGCCGCTGGTCCACAATATTACCAACTATGTAGTGATGAACAATACCGCAAACGCACTGCTCTCGCTGGGTGCTTCCCCTGTGATGGCGCATGCCAAAGAAGAAGTCGCCGACATGGCAGCCATCGCCAGTGCACTGGTTATCAATATCGGAACGCTGAGCCCGCACTGGGTGGAGGCAATGGAGATTGCGATGAAATCAGCCGCTGAAAACGGCGCGCCAATTATTATTGACCCCGTAGGTGCAGGCGCAACACCGTATCGCACAGATACGCTCAAGAAATTGATTGGTGCTACTTCGCCGGATATCATTCGGGGAAATGCATCTGAAATCGGCGCACTTTACACTGCTGATGTAAAAACAAAGGGTGTGGACAGCACACAGGAGAGCCACTCATCGGTTAACGCCGCTCACCACCTGGCCGGGGAATATAGCTGCGTGGTGGTTGTAAGCGGCGAAACAGACTATATCGTTTCAGAAAATGAAACGCGGACCGTACATAACGGGCATTCGCTGATGGGCCGCGTGACCGGAATGGGGTGTACAGCTTCGGCGCTCATCGGGGCGTTTGCCGGTGCGGGAATTGATCCCGTAGAAGCGTCACTCTCTGCCATGCGTGTGATGGGCATTGCCGGTGAGATGGCTGCTGAAAAATCGGCCGGCCCAGGCTCATTTCAGACCCACTTCCTTGATGCACTCTACGTATTGGACAACCAGGGAATAGAATCGCGACTGAAACCGGAGGAAACCCATGCGTAAGGCCGACCTGAGCTTATACCTGGTAACCGACCGGGAAATGATGAAAGAGAACAGTCTGCCCGAACTGGTGCAAATAGCAGCGGAAAATGGAGTAACGACAGTTCAACTTCGGGAAAAGAACGCTTCAACCCGGGAATTTATCCGGCTGGGATTTGAGCTGAAAAAAGTACTTGATCCGCTTCACATTCCTCTGATTATAAACGATCGGGTGGATGTTGCATTAGCGGTAGACGCAGCGGGCGTTCACCTCGGTCAGAACGATATGCCCGTGAGCATCGCGCGAAATCTTCTCGGCCGGGATAAAATCATCGGACTATCGGTGGAGACGGAAGAAGACCTGGAAACGGTGGATGCACTCCAGCCGGATTACCTGGGTGTGAGCCCTATATACAGCACGCCTACAAAAACCGACACCAAACGGGAGTGGGGACTCACCGGACTGAAAATGATCTCGGAGAGAACCAGTTATCCACTTGTTGCGATCGGCGGAATAAACATCGGAAATGCACAGTCCATATTGAAAAATGGAGCCGATGGACTGGCAGTTGTATCAGCAATTTGCGCTTCTGAAGATCCCGGCTGCGCCACTGCCGAACTCCGCAAACAAATTGATGCGATAATCAAACCTCAGGCGCATGGAATTTGATCTAAACCCTGAGTTCTATTTTAAGATGGAGTTAATTCGTGACTGATACTGTCAAGAAAGGAGATGCCTATAAATCGGCGCCTAATTAATATAAGTTTGTGAGTTAAATTTGAGCACCTGGTCTTTTTGACCCACCCCCGGCCCCTCCCTATGTCGCAAATACACTCCATATGGAGGGGAGCGCAATAAAATATTGATAGCTTGTTTAAAGTATTTAGGTTCTGAGAATTCAGTTAATGCTTTTTAACAGCCTCGGGGTAGTTCATTATGAAAGAGATCATTTCCATGCAGTCAATAACCTTTATAAATACACGAGACAATTATTGTGAGCGATAAATCACCTTTTAAAGGTTTCGATTCCCTTTCCGAACTCGGTGAGTTTGGTTTTATTGATCAGGTTGCGGCTCTTTTCGGCACGGAGAACAACTATGGTGAAACCGGGATCGGGGATGATTGCGCGGTATTGCCGTATGGCGAAGGAACGTCGCTGCTGGTCACAACCGATATGCTTATTGAAGACCGCCATTTCCGGCGTGAATGGATTTCACCGGAGGATCTCGGGTATAAATCCCTGGCAGTGAATCTGAGCGATATCTCAGCGATGGGCGGCAAACCGCTTTACGCATTTCTGAGTATCGGGTTGTCGGATGACCTCTCTGTTTCATGGATTGAAAAGTTCTTTCGCGGCACTCAGGAATTGACCCAATTGCACGATGTGCAGCTCATGGGGGGCGATACAACAAAAAGTCCCGGTCCGGTTGTGATAAACTATACCATTATCGGGGTGATGCAGACAGATTCAATCCTTTGGCGATCAGGCGCGAAACCGGGTGATCACATCGCGGTACTGGGCAATCCTGGGGAGTCCGGCGCCGGGCTGAAATTGCTTCTGGATGGCGCTCCTGCAGACGGTGAGGATGAACAGAAATTGATCAGCGCACATCATCGTCCCCAGCTATATGTTGAGGAGGCACAATTTTTGGCATCGTTTGGCGGTGTGAACTCTATGATTGATCTTTCAGACGGAATAGAGTCAGATGCACGTCATATTGCACAAAAGTCTGGCATCACGCTGCAAATGAAAGTCGATCAGATTCCCATCTCCCCAACCCTCCAACGGGTTTGTGATACCCGATCCTGGGATCCGCTGGAGCTGGCCGTTGCCTCCGGTGAAGATTACGGACTGCTGTTTACAGCAGGTGGAGAAAAAATTGATCATCTTCAGCAGGAATTCCACCAAAAATTTGGGTACAGTTTCATAACGATCGGTGAAGTAACCGAAGGACCAGCCGAATTACAATGGATGAAAAACGGTGAGATGGTTGATGTTGGGAAGAAAGGATTTGATCATTTTAAAAGTGAAAAGTGAAAAAAATGCCATGTTGCGAAGCTCTGCTTCGCAACGAAGAACAAGTCAGCTCTGCTGACGAATAGACGAATAAAGGAAAAGAAATCAGAAACTCTGCCTGAGTACGTATTACAAAAAACAATAAAGAAATTTAACCATGAGCCCAAAACAGTACACAAAAGCACTCACCATCGCGGGATCAGACAGCGGCGGCGGAGCGGGAATACAGGCCGACCTGAAAACCTTCTCCGCACTTGGATGTTACGGGATGTCGGTAATCACAGCGATGACGGCACAGAATACGCAAACGGTAGCGGGAATACAGGCTGCGGAACCGCAATTTGTGGCACAGCAAATCGATGCGGTGCTGGATGATATCGGGACCGATGCGATCAAAATCGGGATGCTCTTTTCCGCGGAAATTATTGAAGCGGTGGCGGAACGGCTGAAAGCGCACAAATCAGAAAACATTGTGCTCGATCCCGTTATGATTTCAAAAAGCGGGGCTCAGCTGCTTAAAGAAGACGCCATTGAGACGATGGTGAAACAACTTTTTCCGGTTGCTAAACTAATCACGCCAAATAAACCGGAAGCGGAAAAACTGACGGGAATCAATATCGAGACGGACAACGATATCAAACATGCCGCCGAAATTCTGTTCGATACCGGCGCCAAGAGCGTTCTGATCAAAGGAGGGCACCTGAAAGGAAAGCAGTCCAAAGATATGCTTTTTTGCAAAAACGGCGGGAAAACCGACACCTATGTTTTCGCATCAGCCCGGATCAATACAAAAAACACGCATGGAACCGGGTGTACCTATTCATCGGCCATCGCATCCTATCTTGCGCACGATTGTGACCTGGAGAGTGCTGTGAAATTTGCCAAACAGTACGTGAAGGGCGCGATTGAGGACGGGGCAGCCTACAAAACCGGATCGGGTCACGGTCCGTTAAATCATTTTTTTAATGTGTGGAATCGGTGAAAAATCCGGACTGCTTAACCACCTATCCTCATCAAACAAACAACTAATCAACAGTTATCTAAAATGTCATTTACCAATTCGCTTTGGGAGAAGATTTCACCGATCTACAAAGAAATCCTGAATCTGCCTTTTAACAAAGAACTCACGGTGGGTACGCTTTCAGAGGACAAATTCGCATTTTACATGAAACAGGACGCACTCTACCTGGCTGATTTTTCAAAGGCATTGGCGATTGCCGGCGCGAAAAGTCAAAATGCTAAGGAGCTGAAAGATTTTCTCGATTTTGCCACCGGCGCCGTGGTGGTTGAGCGGGCACTTCACGAAAGCTTTCTTCAAAAATTCGATACCCACATCGATGTGGGTAAATCACCCGCCTGTTTTTCCTATACGCATTTTCTTCTCTCAACCGCATCTCTTGAGGATTATCCGGTGGCGGTAGCCGCGCTGCTTCCCTGCTTCTGGATCTACCGCGAGGTGGGGCTGCATATTCATGAGCGATCTGCCGAAAACAATCCCTACCGGGAGTGGATCGATACTTACGCAGGCGAGGATTTCTCCGAAAGCGTTGATCGCGCAATTGAGATCACGGACCGGGCTGCCAAAACCAGCTCAGAGCCCGTTCGCCGGCGGATGACGCAAGCGTTTATTGATTCCACAAAAATGGAGTGGATGTTCTGGAACTCGGCGTACAAAGTTGAGCAATGGCCGGTCTGATTAAACCGCTGAGACGCTGAGTCGCGGATATAGTCGTAGCGCGGCGTCGCTGACCCACGTACTGATTTTATAAAAACACGGAATGTCTATTGCCAGCAATCAATCAGGACGCGAGACTGTCCAAAAAGAGGACGCCCATTATTCAGTGCCTAATTAATTTAAGTTTATGAGTTGAATTTGAGCACCCGGTCTTTTTGACCCACCCCCGGCCCCTCCCTATGTCGCAAATACACTCCATATGGAGGGGAGCTCAATAAACCATTCTTAGCCTGCTTAAGGTATTTAGGTTCTGAAAATTTAGTTAATACTTTTGGGACAGCCTTTCACGCTGATTACTCTATTTCAGCTCTTATCGAATCTAAGCTCTTGTTCTGATCCTCAATCAGATCATAATCTTGGCAGGTCAGCGACCTGCGCTACGCTGATGACATTGACTTCGATATTCAGTTTATTACAGTGGACACACAATCGAATTCAGCTGACTAAATCATCATCCTATGAAAAATCCACTGATACTTTTTCTGCTCTTACTGCTGATTCCGGGGACGGTTTTTTCGCAACAGGTTTACCTGCTGTATGATGAATCCGTGCCGCAGGCAGCCTACTCCGCCGATCGTCTCGGCAGTGCACTCTCCGATCAGGGCTACTCAATATCGACAAACCGATCGGAGTACGATCTGCTGATAAATATTGGCGTGAATGAAGTGAACCTGGATCCGGAAGCGTTCGAAATCATCCCTGAACAGGATCGGTTTCTTACCATTTACGGCGGGGATGAAGCCGGAATGGTGTATGGCAGTCTTGCTGTTGTGGAGAGGCTTGGAAACGGAGTGGCGCTTCAGGATATCGAACGGATCAAAGAATCTCCAAAATTTTCGTTCCGGGCAATTAAGCACAATATGCCCTGGGATACTTACCGGCCCAGCATGGCGCTCGATCAGCACTACGATACGGCACGCGAACTCGACTACTGGGAAGCCTTCCTGGATATGATGGCCGAGAACCGGTTCAACGCACTTTCTCTGTGGATGCTTCATCCCTTTACCTATATGATCATGCCCGAGAATTTTCCCGAAGCAAGCCAATTCAGTGAGGAGGAGCTGGATGAGTGGAGGGAACTGTTCAGCGGAATTTTCGGGATGGCTAAGGCCCGGGGAATCGACACCTACATTGTGAACTGGAGCATTTTTGTGAGTGAGGAGTTCTCTAAAGCGCACGATGTAGCCCACGATAATTTTTATCCCCATTATTATGTGGAAGGAGATACCACCGAGATTGTGAAAAGGTATACCCGCGAGAGTGTTACGCAGGTACTCAATGAATATCCCGATCTATCCGGCTTTGCAATCTCCCACGGTGAAGGAATGGCCGGTATGACTCCGCAGCAGCGGCAAGACTGGATGGATGAAACCATGATCGAAGGCATGCGGCTGGCTGACAGACCGGTAAAATTTATCCACCGGGTGCCGTTTTCGGCCGGTACGGGTTCTGAAGGTTCCACCAGTGAGCATGTTGAAAAGCTGACCCGCGAAGCGATGGAGAAACTGGACTATTTTGATGGCCCGATCTGGGTAGAAATGAAATTTAACTGGTCGCATGCGCACTCCACACCGGAACTGGTGAAGGTGCATGGCGGGGAGCTGGGTGATACCTATTTTGAGCCTGAACCGGAAAATTACAAAATCACCTGGATGGCTCGTAACGAGGATTTCTTTGCCCTGCGCTGGGGAGTACCAGATTTCATCCGCGCTCATATTGAAACCAATGACGCCTCATACATTGGCGGCTATTTCATCGGGTCGGAAACCTACATTCCGGCTAAAGATTATTTTACCAAAATTGATGATCCGGTTGATTGGGATTATGCATTTCAGCGGCAATGGTTGTTTTACAAGCAGTGGGGCCGCCTGCTTTATGATCCGAAAACTCCGGATGATGTATTCGAGAGAGAGTTCATCCGCCGTTACGGGGAACGCGGCGAGAACTTGCAGGAGGCGTTTGCACTGGCTTCATCCACGCCGCTTCGTCTGGCTTCGGCGTGGGATTTGCGCTGGGATTTCACGCTCTATAGTGAAGGATTTTTGTCACTGAATGAAAACGAAGACGACTACGAATCCTCCACCATGGATTACATTTCGGTAGACCGATTGATCAGCCGCCCGCCGCTGGATCCAAATTACGTATCGGTGAAAGAGTACGTGGAAGCGAACCTGTCCGGTGAATCATTTGGTGATGATGCCATCACTCCAACGAGACTAATCGACATGCTGGAAGAAGATTGCCGGCGTGCACTGGAACTTGTTGAAGGTATCGATACGGAGGACAATGCTTCTCTTATGTACGAAGTATCGGATGTGAAAACCTGGGCGTACCTCGGGCTGCATTTTGCGGATAAGCTGAAAGGAGCCATTGCATTGGAAACATTTCGGCAGCAGGGCGGTGAATCGTATCAGCAGGAAGCTGTCGGGCATCTTGAAAACGCCCTTGGCCACTGGGATGAGGTGGTGCGTATCACACGCCCTATCTATAAAGATATGCACCTGACCCACTACATGGGCGGCGGTTTTGACCGTGATGATGAACGCCTGTTTCACTGGGAGCACATTCGCCCCGAGGTGGCTGAAGATGTGGAAATTGCCAGGAATGCCGCAGCTGGGGAAACAGTTAGAAACGGAGATTAGTGAGTTGGTGAAGTTAACAAACCTGAAAAGGAATCAAGAGTTCACCATAAACTTCACTATTTTGATGCGTTTACTGAACCGAATCTATTAGAATGAACCTCCGTCAAATTGAAATTGTAATCCCCGAGGATGAAAGAGACTCCTGCAGCGAGCTTCTGTCTGATGAATCGGTTCTTCACTATTGGCGGTCGAAATCAGAAGGTTCCGGGTATATGCTTAAGGTTCTTGTTGAAGCCACTAAAGCCGAGCAGTTTTTGGATAAGGTAGAGCAGATGTTCGACAACCGTGATGACTTTCGGCTGGTGATGGTTTCCGTGGATGCAACGATTCCAAGGATTAAGAAAGATGAGGAAGAAGAGAGTGAGGAGAAGAAGGAAAAGGATAAAACATCGGATAAACCCTGGGAAAAACCGCTGCAGAAGGGTATACGAGTAAGCCGTGAGGAGCTTTATTCCGATATAGCTGGAGCAGTTGAACTCACCCGCGTCTACATGGCGCTTGTTATCCTTTCAACTATCGTAGCTACTTTTGGAGTATTACGCGACAACACGGCTGTAGTTGTTGGCGCGATGGTTATTGCGCCGCTGCTTGGACCAAATGTGGGACTTGCGCTCTCATCTGTCCTGGCGGATTTAAAACTTGGTATTGAATCATTAAAATCGAACATTACTGGTTTATTGGTTGCACTGTTTATCTCAGTAGCGTTTGGCGTGTTTATGGATGTGGATTCTGAGATTTACCACATCGCCAGCCGTACAGAAGTTCATATGTCCGATATTGCACTGGCCCTCGCATCAGGGGCGGCTGGGGTACTTGCTTATACAGTAGGTATGTCCACGGCTGTCATCGGCGTGATGGTTGCTGTTGCACTGCTGCCGCCATTGGTAGTGGCCGGGCTTCTGCTGGGCGATATGCAGCTTGATCTCGCCTATTATGCACTGCTCCTCACTCTAACGAATGTGATCTGCGTAAACCTGGCGGGAGTGGCAACATTTATACTACAGGGAGTCGGCCCGCGTACCTGGTACGAAACGAAGCGGGCTAAAAAAGTAAACCGCATCGTTCTGTTTATCTGGATCTTGCTTATTATTATTCTGGGTGCGGTGATCTATTTTGCCTGATTCAGGAGAAATCTGAAACCTGATGGAAAATTTATCCGGGGAAGAGTGCTTATAAAATCGTTCTCTTATACGATACCGGTACTTTTCAGAAGTCCCGCCCCCCCCTTTTTCGCACATTTCGTTCAGTCAGAGTCTTTATCTGCCAGTTCGAGCCACTCCATCGTTTTTTCGTCAATCTGATCGGATAGCTCTCCGTAACGAATGGACGCATCACGAAGTTCATCCCCCTCCAGGGTACCACCGCCCATTTTCTCTTCAAGTTCAGATTTGTCCTTTTCAAGAGCGTGAAGCTGTTTCTCCAGTTTTTTTAGCTCTTTCTGCTCCTTATAGCTCAGTTTGCTCTCCTTTTTTTTGGGTGCAGCAGGTTTTGTTTTTGGCTTAACCGTCTTTTTCTTCTCCCGTTCTATTTTACGCTGTTCAGCCTCACGCTGCTCGCGAAATTCACGATACTCCATATACGTGCCATGGTGGTCGTGAATCACGCCATCACCTTCAAATACAAAATAGTGCTGCACCAGTTTGTCCATAAAAAACCGGTCGTGAGAAACTACAATCAAACAGCCGCCAAAATTGACCAGGAACTCTTCCAGTTTCTGAAGTGTCATCAGATCCAGATCGTTTGTAGGCTCATCAAGAATGAGGAAGTTCGGATTTTTGATGAGCACCATCATCAATGCAAGCCTTCGTTTTTCACCGCCGCTTAATTTATGAACCGGTGTGTACTGAAGTTTGCCGGGAAACATAAAATGTTCCAGAAACTGCGAGGCAGAAATCTGTTTACCATCGGAAAGCTCAATCACCGAAGCCACCTCTTTCACCACTTCAATCGGCCGCAGGTTTTCATCAAAATTAATTTCCTGCTGGCGGTAGTGCCCAAATTCAATCGTTGCGCCCGTGTTAATATCACCAGAATCGGGATCTTCTTCGCCCGTAATGATTTTCAGAAATGTACTTTTCCCTACACCGTTTTTCCCAATAATACCAATCCGCTCGCCCTTATTGAACGAATAAGAGAATTCATCCAGAATTGTGAGATCCCCATACGATTTAGAGATTTTTTCAAGCTCCAGAACCTGCCCGCCGATCCGCCGCGAAGAAACATCCAGTTCCAGCTCGGCATCATCTCCGCCGGAATTGGCTTTCTTTTCGGTTTGATAAAAGGCGTCGATACGCGATTTTGACTTACTGGTCCGCGCTTTGGGCTGCCGCCGCATCCAGTCGAGCTCCTTTTTGTAGAGCTGACCCGCTTTGTGAAGCTCCGCCTGTTCCTGAGCCTCTCGTTCCGCTTTCTTCTGCAAATAATAGGCGTAGTTGCCGTTGTGGTGATAGAGATACCCGGCATCAATTTCAAGAATATGGTTACACACACGATCGAGAAAATAACGGTCGTGTGTCACCATCAACAGCGTTACGTTGCTTTTAATGAGATAACTTTCCAGCCACTCGATCATATCGAGGTCAAGGTGGTTAGTCGGCTCATCGAGGATGATCAGGTCGGGATTGTCGATAAGTACAAACGCCAGTGCAACACGCTTTTTCTCGCCGCCGGAAAGGGTGGCGATCGATCGGCTCAGATCGTTAATATCCAGTTTGCCGAGAATCTGCTCCATTCGCTGTTCAAAATCCCAGGCGTTAGCCGCATCCATGGCAGCCGTTGCCTTCATATATGCGTTTTGAGTCTCTTCGGTAAAATCCTCAGCCTGTTTTTCCACAGCCTCTTCATACCGTTTGATGATCGCTGTGACATCGGAATCTCCCTGAAGGATATACTCCCGGATGGTCATTTCCGGATCAAGCCGCGGCTCCTGCATCAGGTAACCGATCCGGATATCGTTCTGGGTCATCACCTCACCGGAATCCTGGCTTTCTTCTCCCGCAATAATTTTTAGCAGAGTCGATTTTCCGGTTCCATTCGGGGCAACCAGCGCGGTTTTATCTCCCTTGGAGAGCCCAAACGTAATATTTTCAAAAAGGAATTTTTCACCAAAACTTTTGGAGAGGTTTTCAACGGAGAGATAAGTCATTCAGGAAACAAAATTGTGAATCTGGATTGATTTGGAGCCGGTAAATATAGGGTGATTTTCTTTCAACTCATGATTTAAGTAGAAGAGATATTTAAAAAGCGTTACAGCTGACGAATAATCTCACCACAGTTCATCATTCGGTCACCGTGATACGGATTCCGGATCTGCTCTTCTCTGCTGAGCCAGTCTGCTGATCCGTCGCGCACCATAGGGCAGCTTTGGTGGTAGATCGTATATCCCACCGGATTAAACGACTCCACCATCTGGATCATCGCGTTGGATATGCGTTCAAAATAGAATCGCTGATCATCTACATCACTCTCCCCTGCGAGATTTGCGGTCTCGGTGCGAATAACCTGTGCAATTCCCAGCCATAGTCCCCGGTTTTCAGCTTCAAGAACTTCATCCATAACGTTATACGTTTCAGCCGAAAGCTGCTCTGCTTTTTCGGCACCCTGTTCACTATCTGAATCAACAAGTGCATTTTTCAGGTCAAAATAGCGGGTAAGCACGGAATCCATCTCCATTCTGAAATTGTATGGGAGGTCGGAGGCTTGCTGCTGCTGAAGCTCCATCTGGCGCTGCTGCTGTTGAGTTTGTTCCTCCTCCGTTGGGCCACACGCTGCCATAACCAGGATTCCAAGTAAAAACAATATCAGGCTTTGAAGTCTCATAAACAGGGTTGGTTAATTTCTTTCAAGACTATTAAGATAAGGATTCCACAGCGATTATTTAAAAATGGAAAAATGCTCGACAGACGGTAAAAAGTAATTAGAAGTTTAATGAACAGATACAGAACCAAAAATTTTTTGTGTACTGACTTAAATTCTATATTCTGATGGGGGCAGCAAAAAAACTTGAGTTAATTTCGTTCAAATGCCTTTTTGCTCTCATTTAAATGCTAAGTTTATCTGATCGATCTGCCATTCATAAAACGAATAACGATATGAAAATTCATACTATCACAACGGTTTTAACGGTACTTTTATTTAGTGTATTCAGTGCATCTTCGGCTTTGACCGGCCCCGACAAAACTTCAGGGGATCATAATTCTAATGAAGAGGAAACCCGGCACCTGGCGCTTGTGGCCGGATCTGCAAGTCACGATACAGGCCAGCATGAACACCGGGCAGGCGTACTGCTGATGGAACGGTGCCTTGCAAATGTCGATGGACTTGAAGTTAGCACACATTTTGAAGGGTGGCCGGAAGACGAATCGATTTTTGAAAATGCTGATGCGGCGCACTTTTTTATGGATGGCGGCGGAGGACACCCGATCGTTCAGGAAGATCGCCTGGATTTGATTCAACAGTATGTGGATAACGGAATAAGTATCGGTGCGATGCACTACGGAGTGGAAGTGCCGGCTGAAAATGGCGGTGATCATTTCCTGGAGTGGATCGGCGGATATTATGAAACGGATTACTCGGCCAACCCGATCTGGGAAGCGGAGTTTGATAACCTTCCGAATCATCCCATCATGCGCGGAGTGGAGCCTTTTACGGTAGAAGATGAGTGGTATTTTAATATCCGTTTCCGGGACGATATGGTTGGTATTACGCCGCTCCTGGTAACCAAACCGTCAGACGAGACAAGAGATGGCCCCTACGTATGGCCGCACGGTCCGTACGATCATATTGTGGAACGGAAAGGCGAAAGTGAAGTCCTTTCATGGGCAGTGGAAAGAAAAGATGGCGGACGTGGTTTTGGTTTTACAGGCGGGCATTTTCACAATAATTGGGGCAATGACGGATTCCGGACATACATGCTGAATGCACTGGTTTGGCTGAGTGGTGTTGATATTCCGGCTGAGGGTGTGCAGTGTGCGGTTTCGGATGCTGACCTGGAGGAAAATCTCGATCACTAAAGGCGGGTTCTATTCCCGGCCGGGGATCTCTACTTCCTTGCCTAATACATCCTGCACGTAAAAAATCCCTACAAAAACCATAGCAACGACTGCAAGCGGCGTGGCAAGTATAATGCCTGCGATACCAAATACAAGCCCAAATGCAACTACAGAAAGAATAACCAGTGCAGGCGGTATTTTAACCATTTTTTTCTGAATGATGGGAGTGAGCAGGTTCCCTTCAATTTGCTGTACGACCAGATATAAAAGAACAGTGAATAGAGCCGTCTGCGGACCATCGGAAAAAGCCAGCAGAATAGCCGGTATTGATGCAATGATCGGACCGATAATTGGCACAAAATCGGACACTCCGGCGATAAAACCAAGAATAAACGGGAGCGGCACACCAATAATCATCAGCCCTATCGTGATGGCTATCCCCACAAAAATCATCGCCATAAACTGACCGGTCAGCCACCGCCATAACGCATTTCCGGCAGTATCAAAAGCTTCCAGTACCCTGTCGGTTTTACTTTTTGAAAAAAGCAGGGCGACACCTTTTTTATAGATCGAAGGGTTTATGGCAAAAAATATCCCGATCATTAAAGTCAGGCCCAGCTTACTGAGCACATCTAAAAATGTGGTCCCAAAGTCGAAAATCATCCCCCCTGCTCCTTCCGGAAGCTCCGTTTCACTCTCTCCGTTCTCATCATTCTCTTCGGAATCAGATTCAGATTCGGAATCAGATCCGTTTTCACTGCCGACAATCTCTTCACCCATCGGCCAACCTCTTATGGTTTCCCGAAGTTCAGAAATCTGCTCCGGAAGTTTTTCGGTCAGTTCATCAAACTCACTGACAATCTGTGCTCCGAACAGAAAGCTGAAACCAGCAAACAGGATCAGTAGTGCTGTACCTACAGATACAAGCGACCATGTTCTGCTTAGCGGTGTTTTGTCCTGAACAATAGCAGATAATCCCCCCAGAATAATTGCCAGAATTACCCCGGCGAACGCCATCAGAAGTGCATCTTTGATCTGCCAGATGAAAAGTGTAACAGCAAGTATTGCCAATACAACAAGTGTGTATTTAGCTACACTACCCGATGTTAAAGATTTTTCGTTTTGTCCGGGTTGTGTCATAAAAATCCATGTAAAATCGTACTAATACGACTGTTTTGAGATGATTTCTTCAGACGGCTTTAATTCTTTGCAATGATGTAAACTGCGTGAATAATTCCGGGGATATAACCCAGGATAGTTAGTAAAATATTCAGCCAGAACGCTCCGGCAAGGCCCACTTCTAAAAAAACTCCAAGTGGCGGCAAAAGAATTGCAATAATGATTTTTAAAATATCCATAGATAAAATTCCTCTCGTATAATTAAATATTGCCGGATTTTTTACAAAAAAATGCACCTTAAAGAATATCAAAGCCGACTTCCTCTTTGCAATAAAAGAATATAGGGTGGATCAAATCAATATAAAACTATTCTTGAAAAAATAGCCTGATGCTAAGAATGAATGATATATTGAAATTTCGCAAGAAACGGGTTTAAAAAAGAAGGGAAAGGTTCGATCTTAAATGTATGGACAAAGAAAGCAGAAATATTCAGAATATACTGAATTATAACCGAATAGAAGGTGCTATACGGTATATCAGAACTCATTTCAGGGATCAGCCAACTCTCGAGGCCATTGCTTCAAGTGTTCATCTGAGCCCGCACCATTTCCAGCGAATCTTTACAGAGTGGGCAGGAACCAGCCCAAAAAAGTTTTTAAAATATGTAACAGCCGATTATACCAAAGAGATATTGAGAGAAAACCGGCAGCTATCACTTTTTGAAGCAGCCGGAAAAGCGGGCTTATCAGGAACCGGCCGCCTGCACGATCTGTTTGTTTCGATTGATGGTATGACACCCGCAGAATTTCGGGATGGCGGAAAAAACCTCGGAATCAACTACAGCTTTAATTCAACCCGTTTTGGGAATGTGCTGGTGGCATCTACGGGGCGAGGGATCTGCCACCTTTCCTTTACTCAAAATGAATCGTCATCCTTAAAAAAACTGAAAGCCTGCTTTCCAAAAGCAGCATATTCACAACAAACAGATATCTGTCAAGAGCGCGCTCTTACAATATTCCGTCGGTCGGATTCTTCTCTGGATACTTTGAAACTACACTTAAGAGGCACTGACTTTCAAATAAAAGTGTGGTCGGCACTGCTGAACATCCCATCCGGAATTCTGACCACCTATGGTGATATAGCAAAACAGGCCGGGAATCCGGGCGCGTCACGTGCAGTGGGTAGCGCCGTTGGCAAAAATCCCGTTGCCTATATCATCCCCTGCCATCGTGTGATCCGTTCCTCGGGAGATATCAGCGGATACCGGTGGGGAAGCGACAGAAAGAGAGTGATGATTGGCTGGGAAGCTGCCCAGGCAGATCAGAATTGAACTCTGCCCGAAAAGATCAAATATTTGTGTACGGCATAAACCGTCATATTTTCAAACTCATCTCATCATAAAGAGTGGCCCACTCCTGGTTAATCAGTACCGGTATACATGTATCCCCGAAATACAACGCTGCCAGGAAGTTACGCAGCAGAAGATATAAAGCTGATTTATTTATTGGGCTGGTGACACACGATTTCTTTACCCAAAAAAATATTCATTCTGATCCTGATAATAAATATCGATTTTCAGCGTACATTATCGCTTAACTTAGTTTGTTCTTTACATATCAGTCAAAAATATGTAAGATATATAACTCAATACGACTAAATAATTTACTATTACATATAAAGAATGAAATTTTTTAAAAGCAAATCTGAAAAACTACTTGAACGGAGAAAAGCCATTGTAGCCAACGGTGTTGGAGTTTTTAATACTGCTACAGTGAAGTCGGCCAAAGGGGCTACAATTATAGATTCAGACGGGAAGGAGTGGATCGATTTTGCCGGTGGTATTGGGGTGGTAAACGCCGGTCACTGTCCGAAATCTGTAGTGAAGGCCATACAGGATCAGGCGGCAAAGTATATCCACACCAGTTTTAATGTGGTTACGTATGAGCCCTACATTGAGCTTTGTGAAAAACTGGCTGAAATTCTACCGCACGGGGAAGAGACCAAAGCAATGCTTGTAAGCACAGGTGCAGAGGCGGTGGAAAACGCCATTAAAATTGCGCGCCAGGCTACGAAACGTCAGGCTGTTGTGTGTTACACCGGTGCGTTTCACGGCCGGACCATGATGGCGATGACCCTGACCAGTAAGATTGATTATAAGCTGAATTGCGGCCCGTTTGCTCCGGAAGTATATCGCCTGCCATTTCCCAACTACTACCGGTACAACCAAAGAGGGGATTTGGATCAGTTTGTGGAGTGGGAATTGAAGCGTCTGCACGAAAGCATGCGGAATATGGTGGACCCGGCTAACGTAGCTGCCATCATTATGGAGCCCATACAGGGAGAAGGGGGTATCAATCCTGCACCTGAAAAGTATCTGAAAGGACTGCGAAAATTTTGCGACGACCATGGCATTTTGCTGATTTTTGATGAAGTTCAGAGCGGATTTGGCCGAACCGGGAACTGGGCGAGCTGGCAGAACTACAGGGTCACACCCGATATCTCCACGTATGCAAAATCATTAGGTTCAGGGATGCCAATTGCCGCTATTCTGGGGAAAGCTGACGTGATGGATGCTGCTGCGCCCGGAACCATCGGCGGAACCTACATCGGGAACCCCGTATGCTGCGCTGCCGCTCTTGCCACCATTGCCTATATGGAAGAGATCGACCTGAATAAAAAAGGCATTAAAGTGGGCATATACACCCGGAACAGGCTTAAAAAGCTACAGGAAAAATGTCCGCAGATTGGCGACGTGAGAGGGCTTGGCGCCTTTCTTGCCGTTGAGTTTGTCAAAAACGGAGACCCCCGGCAACCCGATGGTGAGCTGACGGGTAAAATCGTAAAAGCCTGTGCAGAGCGCGGACTCGTTTTACTAAGCGCGGGAACACACAAAAATGTGCTTCGAATTCTGTCTCCGCTGGTAATTAGTGATGAACAGCTCGATCAGGGACTTAGCATCTTAGAAGAAGAAACGTTGAAAGCCTGCGGGATAGAATTATGAAACCATTTGCAATTGCCGGTGTTCAAATGAAGGTGTTCGCTACCCAGTCGAACGTGGAAATGATGAAGGTGAAGCTGGATATTCTGATGAATCTCTATCCCTGGGTGGAGATGGTGGTATTCAGCGAACTTTGTGCCTACGGCCCCCTTATTCATACTGCTCAGGAAATTGATGGCCCTTTCGAGCTCGAAATGAAGAGAATGGCCAAAAAGCACGGTATCTGGCTCCTCCCCGGATCTATCTTTGAAAAAAGAGGAGATGATGTTTACAACACGGCTACCGTCTATAATCCTGAAGGTGAGGTGGTCACACGGTACAGCAAAATGTTTCCATTTTATCCGTATGAGGTGGGTGTTAAGCCGGGCAGTGAATTTTGTGTGTTCGAAGTTCCGGATGTAGGAAAATTTGGTGTTTCCATATGCTACGATATGTGGTTTCCGGAAACCGTTCGCACCCTTACCGTGATGGGCGCGGAGGTGATTCTACATCCCACGCTTACAGGCACCATCGACCGGGAAATTGAACTCTCTATTGCCAGGGCATCAGCCGCCACAAACCAGTGTTACTTTTTTGATATAAACGGGCTGGAATCAGGAGGCAGCGGGCGTTCCATCATTTGCGGACCGGATGGGAGAATTCTTTACCAGGCCGATTCCACTGAGGAGTTTATTCCCATTGAAGTGAATATGGAAAAAGTGAAGCGCAGCCGTGAGCTGGGGCTGTTGCGGTTGGGTCAGCCCCTAAAAAGCTTCCGGGACCACATAGGAGATTTTACAATTTACAAGGAAGGAGCGGATCGTTCCTACCTCGATTCACTCGGCCCGCTTATTAAACCGAACCGCGTGGATGAATTGGCAAAATTGAAAATGCAGGAAAAAAATCTGGAGTCTCATGAATCCGGAACGGAATACAAGCGGAATTTGGGTGATGAGGTGTAAGATGTTAATTGTTTGGAGTTGTTTGAGGAGAATGACATCCCCTCTCGAAAGGGGAAATGTACAGACTCGATACGACGAAGTCGTGATTGGGTCAAACGAGGGGTGTGTTCGATGGGACCAAAAGCCTAACTCTAATTGGAAAGCCAAAACAACGTCTGGAAAACACCCCTGATTCTCAAAACAGTCCGCCAGTTGGCGGATTCTTTTTCAAATCTGTCCCCTCTCAAGAGGGGATGTTCTTTTACTTCAAAATGTCGAATCCTCAAACAATCCATCAAGAACCAACAATTTTTTAAAAGCCTAAAACCCACACACAAAACTGTAACCATCTTGTTATAACCCGTCCACCCAAAAAAATCCAAAGCCGATGACAGCCACTAAACTGAGCAGTACTCATCATTTTAATGTTATCCAACTGCGAATTGATTTATGGAACCAGCTTCGGACTCAGCTTCAATTTTATCAGAAAGAGGAGAACAAAGATATTGATTCAGAGAGTAACAAGAGCGTTTCTGAAATTCTTGATGACCTTGCCGTTATTGAACAGTATTACTCTTTTCCAGGGAAAAAAAGGGTTGTGAAACTACAGGAGTTTCTTAAAAACGAGGAATTTTATACAGCCTCTGCAAGGGTCAACGAAATTGTACGTCAGCTTGTAAGCGAATCATATCGAAGTAATCCCCGGCTGATTAAGGACGATTCCGAGGATGAGAATTCCGGCAACGAAAGTTCTTATCAGAAGCGCAAAAGCGGTAATAAGAATCACTTTGAAGTTCTTTTTCTGGATAATCTGTCGCGCCAGGAAGAGACGGCGATGAGATCCAAAATGGCTGAACTTAGTGAAGATGATGAACATCTTTCATACGATGTGGTTGTGCAGCGTTCATTTCAGGATGCGCTCATCGCCCTGCTGTTAAACTACAACATTCAGGCGGTAGTTATTCGGTATGCTCCACCATACGCTTCAAATAATATTGAATCACTCCTTAAACCATTCCTGGGATATATTCACGACCTCGATTTTTCGACTTTTTCTGAAGAGGACCTGGGCCCGATTCTGGGCAAAATAATTAAGCAGTTCCGCCCTGAGCTGGATATCTACTATGTGACAGATACTGCCCTTTTACAGCTTAAAGATTCAACTGTGAAAAATTTCCGAAGGATCTTTTATCGAAAGGATGATATCCAGGAGCTGCACCTGGCCATTCTTCGGGGAATCCGTGAGCGATATAAAACACCCTTTTTCACGGCTCTTAAGGAGTACAGTCAAAAACCGGTTGGGGTTTTCCACGCGATGCCCATCTCCCGCGGAAATTCAGTTTTCAAATCACGATGGATCCGGGATTTCGGTCAGTTTTACGGACGTAATCTCTGCCTGGCCGAAACGTCTTCCACAACCGGAGGGCTAGACTCTCTCCTTCAGCCAACCGGTTCGCTGAAGGAAGCACAAATGATGGCATCAAAGGCATACGGATCCAAATGCACCTTTTTTGTAACCAATGGCACATCGACCTCCAACAAAATTGTACAGCAGGCGCTGGTTGAACCGGGAGACCTGGTGCTGATTGACCGCGACTGCCATAAATCACACCATTACGGGCTGGTACTTGCCGGGGCTCTTCCGGTCTACCTGGATTCCTATCCCATTGAAAAATACAGCATGTACGGCGCTGTTCCGCTGGAAGAGATTAAACATACTCTGCTCGAACTGAAAAAGGCCGGCAGGCTGGATAAAGTAAAAATGCTGCTGCTGACCAACTGCACATTTGACGGCCTTGTCTATAATGTGGAAAGAGTGATGGAGGAAGTTCTTGCCATCAAACCGGATATTATCTTTTTATGGGATGAAGCGTGGTTTGCTTTTGCCGGATTTACCTATACTTATAAGCAGCGCACCGGGATGTTTGTTGCCAACAAACTGTATCAAAAATACCAGTCAAAGGGATATCGCGAAAAGTATAATAATCATATTGAATCTCTGTCTGATGGTGAGCTGCCTTCGATACCCGATCCGGACAAGGTAAAGATTCGTGTATATTCCACTCAAAGTACTCATAAAACACTGTCGAGCTTTCGCCAGGGTTCCATGATCCATATCTGGGACGAAGAATACAGGCGTCTGGTGTCCGACAGCTTCCAGGAAGCCTACATGACCCACACATCCACCTCACCCAACTACCAGATCCTGGCATCGATGGATGCAGGAAGGCGGCAGGTACAGTTTGAAGGATACGAGATGGTTGAAAAAAGTATTGAGCTGGCAATGTCGATACGCGCCAAAATACATGATCATCCGCTGCTTCATAAATATTTTCGCGTGCTGACCGTCCGGGATTTTATCCCCGATCAGTATCGGAAGTCGGGTCTGGATGAATATTACACGGATGATCACGGCTGGAACCGAATGGAGGATGCGTGGGAGCACGATGAATTTGTGCTGGATCCCACAAAAATCACGCTTGCGGTTGGCCTCTCCGGAATAGACGGAGATACTTTCAAGAATGAATATCTGATGGACCAGTATAATATTCAGATTAATAAAACGTCCCGGAACTCCATTTTGTTTATGACCAGTATCGGTACCACGCGCGGAAGCGTGGCCTACCTGGTGAATACCCTGCTGCAGATTGCTGAAAAACTGGATGAGGAGTACCCGGCCCTGAATAAGAAAGAGACGGAGATTCTGCAAAAACGGATTAAATCGCTTATGGAAGATGTGCCGCCGCTTCCCGATTTCAGCTGGTTTCATTCCTCATTCCAGGCCGTCCCGGGCGTGCCGGGTGGAGATATCCGCCAGGCCTATTTTCTTTCATATAAATCTGACAATTGTGAATATATTCCCCTCAAAGAGTGTTTAAATGTTATAGAAGGTGGCAGGGAACTGGTTTCAACAACTTTTGTGATTCCCTATCCCCCGGGATTCCCGGTTCTGGTTCCCGGCCAGGTGATCAGTAAGGAGATTATCAAATTCCTGCTTGCCCTGGATGTAAAAGAGATTCACGGATACCGTCCGGAACTCGGATTGAAAGTGTTCACTGAAAAAATTCTTAATTATCAGGAAGAAATTCCTGCCCGCGCTGAAAGAATGTCGGGTGAAAAGGCATGAATATTTTTAAAGAGTGTCCCCCTTTGAAGGGGGACTTTAACCCCAATTTTTAAAAATTGATATACCAGCCAATATCTCCTGAACTCTTTAAAGAGTCCCCCCTCTCTATCCCAATAGAGAGGGCGACAGGAGGTGAGTAGCAAACCGCCGGTAAAACTCTCAACTCAATAAAGACGTGACCATGAAAGACTCAAAAAAAGAAATAAAGACACTAAAAGGCTTATCAGATATTCGACGATTTTTTCACCGAAACGAAATGCCCGTCTATTTTATCAGCGCCACAAATTTCAATCTGCTCGGCGCTGATGAGTGGATTAAGAGTTTCAAGTTCATCTGCTACATTGAGTGTTTCGACGGGCAGCATCCCAATGTGTTTTCTCCGGATGAAGAGGTACCTCACGAAGAGTTCGAAAGTATTGAGGATATCAACAATTACCTTCTTGAGCATAAGGAGGTTGTGGATTATATCAAAAGCCGAAAGCAGAATGGAAAAGCGGGAAAGGCAATGTTTTTGATGTTTGATGAAAAAACGGAAAAGCTGGCCAAAAAGAACGGCCTGGAAGTCTGCTTTCCACCTGCAAAAATGCGGACATTTATGGACAACAAAGTGAACACCAACCGGATTGCCGAAAGAGCCGGTGTTGCCTGTGTACCGTATGTGCTATCGAGTGTCAAGAATTACGATCACATGCGGGAAGTTTCAAAAAAACTGGGGAATGACCTCGTTATTCAAACTCCATTTGGCGATTCCGGACACACCACCTTTTTTATCTCCAATGAAGAAGAGTTTAAGAAACACGAAGATGAGATCATCAGGGAAAAAGAGGTGAAAATCATGAAGCGGATTAACTGCCGGGGAGCCGCAATTGAGGCTTGCGTTACACGGCACGGTACGATTGTGGCACCATTAATGACAGAGCTGGTAGGCTTTCCGGAACTGACTCCCTACAAAGGCGGCTGGTGCGGCAACGAAATTCACGCTAACGTTTTTACCCGCGAGATTCGCCAGAAAGCCCGTGAATATACACGGCTTTTTGGCAACCAACTCCGCGAAGAAGGCTACAAAGGATATTTTGAGCTCGACTTTTTGATTGATCAGGATAACGGGGAGGTCTATCTCGGAGAGCTGAACCCAAGGATAACCGGGGCCAGCTCCATAACCAACCACGCTGTTTTTGCTCTGGCAGATGCCCCTCTTTTCCTCTTTCACCTCCTGGAATGGATGGATACCCCGTACGAGCTGAATGTAAAATCAATCAACAAAAGATGGGCACAGCCTGAAAATATCGATGACTGGAGCCAGCTTGTAATTAAGCACACCGAAGATACGGTGGAATATATTACGGAAGCACCGCCATCCGGTATCTGGAAGAAGCAGAAAGACGGCACAATTAAATATGACCGAATGGACACTCACCGCCGCGCCGTTGAAAAAGAAAATGAGGCATTTTTTCTTCGAATTACAGGGGAAGGAGATTATCTCTACGAAGGAGCTGATGTGGGAATCCTGGTAATGAGAGGCCGTCTGATGACCGATGATTTCAAACTCACCAAACGGGCCAAGAGCTGGATCACGGCCATACAGGATCAATATAAAACCACGGAACCGGCGAGTACAGAAGCTGAAAAGGAGAAAATCGCTGAGATTGCCGGGTTTAAAATGATGTAGGTTCTTCCCTAATCCTCCAAGGGTCTGAAACCCTTGGAGGGTTTTTATTAAATAGATATCCATCAATTGTTTGTAGATTACGATCAAATCATACAGCAGTACTATGTTAATTAAGATCAAATGTATTGACGAAGATAAACCCGGCAAAAAGTGGGCGAAGGTGTTTAACAGAACCTGGCCCTATTACCGGGCATGGTATCTTCAGGAGGGATTTACCTCCAGGCCGGGATATCTGAGCTGCAAAAATGCGCTGGACGAGTATATGCCGGAATTGTCGCTGATGTACGATCAGATCTGTGAGCTTGCAGGTGGCGGCGACGTGACCTCCCGGTATCTCTCTATGTGGAATCCTCCCGCTTTTATGAGCGGCTGCACACAAGTAGCATGGACCAAAAACACGCCGGCGCTAATCCGAAATTACGACTACAACCCAAAATGGTTTGAAGGCGTGATGCTGAAAAGCAACTGGCTGCAGCCGGTGATGGGCGTCGGTGATTGCAACTGGGGTCTGCTGGATGGAATGAACGGCAGCGGACTGTGCGCATCATTGAACTTTGGCGGGCGAAATGTAGTCGGTGAGGGTTTTGGTATTCCGCTGGTGATTCGCTACCTGCTCGAAACTTGTGAAAATGTTGAAGACGCAATAAGAGTATTGGAACGAATCCCGGTTCATATGGCCTATAATGTTATGCTTATGGACCGTAATGGTGAATATGCAACTCTTTTCCTGGGTCCCGACCGTAAACCAGGCCTGATCACAAAGCAGGCGTGCACCAATCACCAGGAAGATATTGAGTGGCCCGAATATGCCAGGCAAACCCAAACCATTGAACGGCAAAAGGCTGCGGAAGAGTATTTGAATGATAAAAAGATGGACCTGGACTCCATTTGCAGAAAGTTTTTACAGCCGCCACTGCACCAGTTTGATGTTAAAAAATCGTTCGGTACGTTATACAGTGCAGCCTGGTTTCCTGAGACTGGCGAAGCGAAACTGTTTTGGAAAGGAAAAGAGCTCAATCAAAAATTTGAAGAGTTTAACGAACAGCAGATTACTGTTCAAATAACCAAACAGGCCGAATCTTTGATTTATTGATATTTCGGTTACTATTTTTGCTTGAAGTTGAAAATGTAAATTTGATGATAAAAGTCCCCTCTCGAGAGGGTGTGAGGAAATACTTAATCAAAGATATCGGCCATTTATTTTTACCACGAAGACGCAAAGCCACGAGGGTACACGAAGTATAAAAAGATCAAATTACTAACCTTCGTGATTCTTCGTGTCATCGTGACTTCGTGGCCAAATAGAAGGAGTTTTTTAAATACTTGTTGATTTATTTTCTCACAGCCTTTAGAAAAGGGCATCTCTTTTATCCCGCACCAGCTGATGTTTTTCCAGTCCCGACTATTGGGGCGAGAATGAGGGGGATGTCCATCAGCAGCGACTAAAATCTTTGGACTTGGCTCATACAAAAGAGTCCATCCTTTGAATCCCTCAGAAAGCAGCGAAAGACCAAGAAAACTAACTCAACCATTTAAACCCAAATACACGCCATGGAATTCAAAAGCACCAATCCCCACAACGGCAAAGAAATAGCAACCTACAAAGAGCATACTGAAAAGGAAGTAAATGCGATTCTTGAGAAGTCGAAGGTAGCGTTTGAAACCTGGAGAGAAGTCCCGATTAAAGAGCGATGCAAGCTGCTGGTTAATGCCGCGGGCGTACTCAGAAACAATGTGGATACATATGCTGAAACCATGACCCTGGAAATGGGCAAACCGATCAGCGAGGCAAAAGGAGAGATAGAGAAATGTGCTTGGGTGTGCGAGTTTTATGCTGAAAACGCTGAACGTTTTTTGGCCGATGAGATTATTAAAACGGATGCTTCGGAGAGTTTTGTCAGTCACGATCCTATTGGAACCGTACTGGCTATAATGCCGTGGAATTTCCCTTACTGGCAGGTGTTCCGTTTCGCCGCGCCAACTCTTGCCGCAGGAAATACTGCTCTGCTGAAACATGCCTCTAACGTATTTGGATGCGCCACGCATATTGAAGAGATACTCCTGGAAGCCGGTTTTCCGGATGGCGTTTTTCAAAACCTGTTTATCCATCACGATAAATCAGAGAGCATTATTTCAAACGATATTGTAAAAGCGTTGACACTCACCGGAAGTGAGCGGGCCGGTAAATCAGTGGGTGCGCTTGCCGGGAAGTACCTGAAGAAATCAGTTCTGGAACTTGGCGGCAGCAACGCTTTTATCGTTCTGGAAGATGCAGATATGGATCAGGCCGTAAAAACCGGCATCAAAGCCCGGATGATGAACAGCGGACAGAGCTGCATCGCGGCTAAAAGATTCATCCTGGTGGGTGATGCGTACGACAAATTTCTGCCCGCTTTTATTGATGGCGTGAAGGATATCAAAAAAGGAGAACCGACAGATGATTCCACAGAAATCGGACCGCTTGCACGGAAAGACCTGGCGGATGAGGTTCATAAACAGGTTCAAAAGTCAGTTGACCAGGGAGCAAAAATTGAAACCGGCGGAAATCAGGAGAATGCTTTCTATGAGCCTACGGTACTGACCGGTGTAAAGCCGGGTATGCCGGCGTTTGATGAAGAAACCTTCGGCCCGGTCGCCGCTATTATCCGCGCCGAAGATGAGGATGAAGCATTGGAACTGGCGGCGAATTCCCAGTACGGCCTGGGGGTATCCCTCTTTACATCAGATATCGAAAACGCCCGCAGGCATATCGGAAGGGCACCTGACGGCGCATTTTTTATCAATGAACTGGTCAAATCCGATCCGCGACTGCCGTTCGGAGGCACCGGCAAATCGGGATATGGCCGGGAACTCTCCCGCGAAGGCATTCACGAGTTTGTGAATAAGAAGACGGTTTATATCAAATCAAACAAATAACCCATTTCATGTAATCCAGGAATGCGGATTGTATCAGTTGTGAACGGCATAAACACTCATATTTTCCGCATCATCAAATAAAATCACCTGGTATTCGCGATCCACGGGCTGATCCATTCCGGGAGCATTTGCCGGCATCCCTGGCGCTGAAATACCGATCGCATCTGGCCGTTCAGCGAGCATTCGCCGGATATCTTCCACCGGAACGTGGCCTTCAACCACGTAGCCGTCAACAATTGCAGTGTGGCATGATCGGAGCCTCGGGGGAATATTCATCTCGTTTTTTATGCTGTGCGGGTCATCAAGCAGTTCATCTTTCACAGTCACCCCGTTTTTCTCAAGGTAATCTGCCCAGCGCACGCAGCACATGCATCCCTCCCCATGGTACATGGTGAGTGTAATTTCACCGTCATATAATTCCGTTTCAATTGTTTCCGTATCCTGCGAACTATTCGTATCACCGGAAAACATGTAGCTCCAGAATACAAAGCTGACCAAAATTAATGCAGCGGCAAATATATAAAATGACTTGTTTTTCATAATCTCATTGAATTGGGTTAATTCATCAAAATAAGGGGAATTCGTTAGATTTATGTGAATTCCTGAAAAAAGAAATGTCTTTTAAAACAACGAAACGCTTTAGAATCAATTCTTCGTATACATCATATACATCTTAAAACTGAAAATTGTATTTCAACATAGTACTCATTAGAAGTGAAGCTTAAAATACAGTGTACGTGAAAAGAAATGGGTGCTGATTCTGTTTTCATACCCCCATAACTTTTTGGCTTATGAGGAGTGTATGTTAGGTTTTGGAGTATCCCACTTTTATCTATTTCAGAGAAATTTTCGACAATCCTATACAAGATTCAAAAGGGCTTTGCAAAACCAGGGATTTTATCATAGTTCAAGACCAGAGTGGAATCGGAACCGGAGCGTATGTACAATACGTGAGGATTTCGATTCCACGATAACGCCGAAATTTGACGAAAGCACAGTTTTGCAAAGCCCTCTTCAATTAAAGAAACAATTTATAATCATTCCTATATAAAAGGTTGTTGAATGAAAAACAAGACAGAACCGTTAAGGTAAACTAAACTAATCATTAATAATCAAACGGGAGCTAAAATGGCAATTACAAAAGTAATAGAAGTGATAGCAAGTTCAGAGAAAAGTTTTGACGATGCGACAAATAATGTCCTTAAAGAGGCGTCAAAATCGGTAAATAATATCGAATCGATCTACATTAAAGAGATGAATGCAAATGTAGAAAATAACAAAATCGTATCGTATGGTGTGAATGCAAAAGTTTCATTTAAAGTGAGCAAATGATTTGTGTTCTTCATCTAAATAGAAAGCTTTAAAATTTCCAGGCTCGGTGAGTTCTCACCGGGCTTTTTAATTTAAAAAGAGATTTTATGAAGATATATACAATTGGAGGGTACAACGAAGTTGGAAAAAACATGACCGCCATTGAGGTCAGGGATGAAATCGTCATCCTCGATATGGGATACGATATGGAAGAGCTGATTGACATGGAAAGCGAGGCTGAATCATCCGCTACGAAAAATTTGATCCACTCCGGAGTAATACCCAATGATAAAGAGATTTACCAACAGCGCGAGAAAGTAAAAGGGATTATTATTGGCCATGGCCACCTCGATCATGTTGGCGCCGTAGCTAAAATGGCCGGCTCGTATAATTGCCCGATTTTTGCCTCACCCTATACAATGAAGATCGTGGAAGAACAGATCAGGCAGGACGACAAGGGTGTAAAAAACGAAAGAGTTGTGCTGATGCCGGGAAACATTCACAATCTTACCTCGAACTTTGCCATTGAGTTTGTGAAAGTAACCCATTCAATTCCCGATACCATGCTAACTATTCTCCATACACCGGAGGGACGAGTTGCATACGGTCTCGATTTCCGGATCGACAGAAAACCTGTTTTGGGCGAGACAGTTGACTTTGACCGTCTGAATGAACTTGGCAGCGAGGGTGTAAAAGTTTTGATTGGAGATTCCACCCGTGCAGGTGATCAGGGGACAAGCTCCACCGAATCGGCTGTAAAAGAGCAGCTGTCCTATACACTCGATCAAATCTATGGGGAGCAGTCAGCCGTTGTGGTTACTACGTTTTCATCTCACATCGAACGGCTTAAAAGTATTCTGGAGGCAAATGCCGGACGGCGGAAGGTTGCCTTTATTGGCCGGTCATTAAAAGATTACACTCTGCCCGCCCGCGATCTCGGGTATATAGATTTAAAGAATGTTAAAATGGCCAGCTATCGCGATGAGGTGAATGATCTGTTTGAGAAAATTACCGAAAACAGGGAAAATTGGCTGATTGTGTGTACCGGCAATCAGGGAGAAAGCCGGTCTGTTCTCGAAAAACTTTCAAATGATCGTTATGAGTTTCGTCTTCAGGCCGGAGACCATGTTGTGTTCTCTACCTCAACCATTCCAACGCTGATTAACATGGCTGATCGGTACAGGCTGGAACGTAACTTGAAAAACAAAAAGGTAACGCTGCACATGGATATTCACGCATCAGGCCACGGGCACCGTGAGGATCTGCGTCTTCTAATACAGACACTTAAGCCGGAGATCATGATACCTGCTCACGGAGATATCCAGAAGCTTGCTGAGCACGCCACAATTGCGCAGGAAGAGGGGTACATTTTAAATCAAAATCTCTTTATATGTGAAAACGGAAACGTTCTTGAGTTTTAGTGAGGTAAGAATCAGCTTCCAAATCTAATCTTGAATACACCGTACGTTAAAACCATAATCTTTTTGGACCCGCCGCTGCCGGGTTTCATCACTCATGTTATAAATAGCCAGGTTCCAGGCTGATTCCGCCGGACCTGCAGTTTCATCCATTTCTGTTTCTGTCCCTGACCAATACACACCCACGTTCCCCACCTCCTCAAAGGATTCTTCTGTTGATCTGTAACCGCCTAATGCCAGTCCTAAATGTTCGCTTGATTTAAGTGCAGCCCCTGCATGTTCAATTCCACCAAGGTTATCAACCATCGTAGAGTTTTCCTGGTGAGTAGGTAAGCGCCAGCCATTGGGACAAGAATTAACTGCTGAATTCCAGTTGTACAACCTGCCAAATTCATCCGCATGTGCAGAGCTGTTTTCATAGCTCCAGCTACCATCGGATGCGAAATTCAGATTTTCTCCCATCCAGACCTGATTCCCATATTCGAAAAGTTGGTATGTTTTACCATCTCTTTCATCAGTAAAAGCAGTCATCTCATCATCCTTACTGCATGAGATGTTTATAACTGCCATAAAGAGAATAGAAAATACCAGTGTTGATTTAATCTTTTCCATAGAAACTGTGTTGAGTCAGCGCTCAATTGTCTTTTATTATGGATGGGCGGCGTGCCTTGTGGAAATGAAGTTCTAATGTGATTCATAGCCACGCGGCCCCTTTACTCATTAAAGGCTTTATCATTCTGCCCCCTGGGATCCGGGAAATCAAACATTTATCCGGAATAATCGGTTGACACGACAGCAGCCTTTGTTCTCTATAAAATCTACATGAGATTTGATAAAAAGCAAGTCCCGGGTATTTTCCCGCCTATTACATACACTAAAAAGCAGCCTCTCTATTTCACGGAAAATCCCCTGTCGATACCGAAGTAGTCGTAACGGGTGTTAAAGAGCAAAAAGCCTACGGCGATCACGTAGAGAAGGATATTGGCAACGGTGCCGTAACTCTGCTGAAGAAGCTGACCAAAGGTAAGGGATGCCAGCAAAATTCCCATCGTAAGCAGCGCCCAGCGGGTTTTCCAGCCGAGGACAAGGAGAACGCCAATAACCAGTTCAGTCAGTACAACCACAAACCCGAAGATGTAGACGAACGGACCGGGCAGAAAGGTGTCGGCAAAACCGTCTGCCATTCCGGAAGCAAATTCATTGATTTCGGGGAGCCGAACCAGGCTTCGTCCCAGCATATTAATACCGAGAACAAAACGGAGGATGGCAAATCCCATTCGGCGGTCAAGAGTTGTGGCAGAATCTGGTTGAGTAAGTTTCATAAAAGTTTAGAACTTTGGTTGGGTTGTTCTTTGTTGCCAGATAAACGTAGTAAATGTAATAAAAAAAAGATGTTAATTATCGTCACAAATCCCGAACCTCCAATAATCAGACTTCTAATTCTTCAATTTCAAAAAGGTTGGGAGTCTTTACATCCCAGCCGTACGTATTCGTGAGTATGGTTTTTAAAGCACGGCGAGCTTCCTGTTCACCGTGTACCAGGTAGACGGCCTGCGGTCTGTTTTTGAGCCCTGATACCCATTCTGTCAACTCCTGCTGATCAGCGTGGCCCGAGAGGCCCTGAAGCATTTCAATCTTCGCATTCACACGATGCATCTTTCCAAAAAATTTAATCTCTTTAGCTCCATCCAGAAGTTGTCGTCCCCGTGTTCCCTCTGCCTGGTAACCCGCAAGCAGCACTGTGGTCTCCTGTTTTTTGAGATAGACTTTCAGATAGCTGAGTACACGTCCGCCGGTTACCATACCGCTTCCGGCGATGATGATTTTCGGCTCCGGGTTTTCAATGATCTCCCAGGTTTCGCGGTAGGATTGTACCATATGAATCCTGCGGGAGATCTCCATGCAGGTATCTTCATCCAGTTTATGCCAGTCGTGATATTTTCTGAACACAGAATAGGCATCAATCCCCATCGGACTATCTAGTATAACGGGAAGTGAACCGGGAAGCTTTCCTTCTTTGTGTAGCCGCCATATCAGGTAAATCAACAGCTGGGCCCGCTCCACAGCAAAGCTTGGAATGATTAGTGTGCCGTTTTTTCGAACCGTTTCTTCAATGATACTCAGTAGTTTTTCAGAAACACTGTTTTCTGAATGGAGCCGATCACCGTAGGTGCTTTCCAAGACAAGAACATCTGCTTTGTCCGGTTTTTTGGGATCAAACAGCAGCGGGTCAGCAGATCTGCCCACATCACCCGAAAAAACAATTCGCTTACCTGATATCTCAAGCTCAATAAATGTGGCACCAATTATGTGGCCGCTATATTGAAACCTGATGTTGATTTGGTCATCAATTGTAATCCATTCACCTTCCGGTTTTGGCCGGAACAGGGGAAGTGTCTTCTCCACATCAAGAAGATTATACAGAGGTTTGGCCGGTTTGTGTTTTGTAAAGCCATCTTTGTTGGCCCGTTCAGCATCCTCCTCCTGAATTTTGGCGCTGTCGTGCAGGATGATTTCAGCAATGTTCAGCGTAGGCGCAGTAACCCAAACCGGTCCTCTGAAACCCATGTTTACCAGACGTGGAAGAAAGCCGATGTGATCTGCGTGCCCGTGTGTCAGCAGCACGATGTCGATGTCGGCAGCATTCACCGGAAGCTGCTGCCAGTTCAGCTCGCGAAGCTCTTTAATGCCCTGAAACATACCGCAGTCGATCAGGATTTTTTTGTTAGGCAGTTCAAGCAGGTATTTGGAACCGGTAACCGTTCCGGAAGCACCGAGGAAATGGATGTTTGCTGAAAAACTCATGAATTGTTGGAATGGGATTTGCAGATTGCCCGGGCTTCTTTTATGACCCGATTTGCCTTACGCTGGTCGATACCGATCTCTTTCAGTGCATTCTTGTTTTCATAAAGCTGTACTGTAAGTACAATCCCTTTTTCCGTTAGCTGTTCTTTATCAGTTTTGGTGAGCGTAGAGAGGCATGTGATCGGGTGCAGATTTAGCCGGCCAATAACATCCTTGAGTCCATTATCTTTTGGATAATCCCAACTTAAAAGATTTAACCCGATGCATTTTCCATAATCGAGGGCGTCTTGTGTGAACCGAGTGTTTGTGACCACATAACCTGTATGCTTTTTCCCGGCGTGACCCGGCTGCCGGGTCCAGTTATTTTTTACATCAAGAAATCTCGATTGTATATACAATGGAACTTGAACGTTACAGCTGTTCTCCTTCTTGTTGTGGAATTTGCACTCCACCATGTAGTAGTGATCGTCCTTTATAGCTATCACATCAATTTCGTGGGTAACACAATCGCCCTGAACTTTTACGCCCACTTCTGTTTTATACCCAATCCTGTTGAGTATTTCAGCCACAAAGCATTCAAAAGGGAAGCCGGTCGGGCCCAGTTCCAGGATGGCCTCTTTTAGTTTATAGCGGCCTGCTACGCGCTGTGATTCGGCTCTGAGTTGCCGGAATGCTTCACGGTAGATTTTCCGTGTACTGATACCTTCAAACAAATGATTACTTACCGATTTTGTGATCATATCAATCAGATCATCGGATGCACCGGCGCCTTTAAGAGATTTACGAAGTTTGGATTCATCAAACAGTTCCTGTTCGCCGGATGCTTTGGTTACATGAATTTGAGGCATAAACGAATGTGTTTGGTGAAGGATTATCCAAATAAAGAGAAATAATTAGTGTCAAGTCAATTTTGATTTGTCGGGTGAAGGAAATAGTCTCATCCGCTGACTTCACGTCATCGGCTGAGTGGATTGGGCAAAATATTACTCTGTCAGCTTATGTAATGGATAATGTAAGGGCCGGACAATTCACCGGATGAAGTGAATTCATCCGGTGAAGATTTGCGCCAAATATTCCCGTCGATACATCAATGACACGGCCTTAGTGAAATGACAACAATCGGCATATGGAACAACGGCTTCGCAATAAAAAAGAAACTACTTTCCGTAATTGGAATGATCCCTATCGTACAGTTCGCACAACTAACTCATCATCCAGTTCAACAACAGTCATACCAATGCCCACCGCCATTTCCTGATCGGGTTGAACATAGCGAAGATCGCGGACAATTACTTTCCATCCGTCATCTAACTGCTCCACCTCATAGGCCGGAAAACGCATCCAGTTGCGAAACCCGCGGACATCAGGTGAGTTCAGGGCCGCTTCCACAATTGAGTCAGGTGCCTCAATGGAAATCGGATCACCGATACGTTCAAAACTCTCCGGACGCAGCCAGTTCATTCTAAACCTGAAATAATGGGTATCCGAAGCCGCAACTCCTGTCCGGAGAAGGGCGCGTGCCGGAAGCGGGTTTGCCATCACCTGTTTGATGTCTGCCCCGTCTTCGTTTAGCTGGGCACGGGCGTGTGAGGCGGTCATTTTCGACCCGGCAATCATGAAAGCAATGTAAAACAACAATAGCGCCAGAAGCGTAAATGCAATGGGCTGTGTGGCTCCCCGATGCCGGCCCGACCAGCGGAGAATGATAATTGCGGAGAGGCCAATCAGCCAGATCCCTTTCAGGAAAAATGGAACCACTTCAGCTGTGGTAATCAGGGCCGTAACAGCCGTGCCAAGCAGAATCCATCCGCTGATGCCAAACCACGATTCTGATCTCGCCAGAACCACACCTGCACCCGCAAGCAGCCAGAACCACGGGTCAATGATAAAGAGGGTATCACCGTAGAACCATGTACCACTGAAAGGCATGAGCAGGCGTACGCCATACGTGTTTAGCAAATCCAGAAGCGGGTGACTCCAAACGCCGAGAAATGCAATACCCAGAAGCTTTAAAGGGCGCATTTGCGGACCTTCTCGCATGCGGTTTTTTCGTCGCATTCGCATTCCGATTAAGCGATCAATACCAATCATGATACCGGTCAATAGAAAGGGCCAGATCATCAGGGCCAGGATTCCGTGGGTCCATCCCCTGCGAAACCACAGAGCATAATCTTCACTGACAAACATCGCTAAGGCATCGATATCAGGAATGTTCGCCCCAATAATTAATGTGGCCGTTGCAAGCGCAGTTTTTCGCTTGAGTCCGGCTTCGGCCATCGTAGCACCAAAAAGTGTATGCGCAAGTGGGTCCATGAATGCAGATATTGACGATGTTGATTAAATGAATATCAGGAAAATAGAGAGTAGCATCTGATTGCCTGTATAACCTTATTATAAAGAACAGACGGATGATACCAATAGAAGTCGGTTTTAAAAAAATTAGAACTGTATTCAGCTCAGGAGAGAATCAAATATCTGTGTTATCCATGTCGATTTGTGTAAGTTCGGGTTATTATTTCGCAGGCATGTAACTCAAGCTCCATTTTTAATCTGCTAAGACCTAATTCACCACCAAAAAACGGCACATGAGCCAACCGTTTCCAAAAAAAGAAACACCACTTTTCAAAGAGCTGATGATATGGCTGCTGATCGCCACCGGTCTTGCGCTGATCAACTGGTTTTTTTACCAACAGCCTTATCCTGAAGAGCCGGGCAGCAGCCTCAACCTTCTGATCGTTCATCTTGCCTACAGCTATTTTGTCTTTTTACATATTCTTGTCCTGATAGCCGTTTTCCGAATGTTGTTTTGGAAGCGCATCAAATCAGCAAACCGAATCATACAGGAAGCAACCGGCCTTGTTTTCGCATTCATTGGATTTTCGTTAGGCTTGTTTAATATGCAGTGGTTCGCGGATTATGCACATAGCTTACTGTTTCCCGATCAAAGCATCCAGTTTACTGTTTCCGACTCTTTGATCTATTGGCTGGGAACTTTTGTCGCCATCGGGATTATTGGCATTTTCGCAGTCTCATATTACACAATGCGTTTAAACCTGAAAGAGAGTTACCGAATACACCTCGAGCGGGAGCGGCTGCGCGGAGAGCTGGAAACTGCCCGTGAAATGCAGATGGGAATCATGCCATCAATAGCACCTATCATTTCCGGAATTGACATCGCAGGGATCTGCCTGCCGGCCACTGAGGTTGGCGGTGATTACTTCGACTATTTTCCTGAAAACGGAAGTCATCACGAACTCGGCTTCACTGTAGCGGATGTAAGCGGAAAGGGGATGAAAGCGGCTATGACGGCGGTCATGGTCAGCGGGATGCTGCATGCCGAGGCGGCACGGGGACTTAAGTCGGACGAAATGCTCACCCGGATTAATGTGCCTCTCTACAAAAAAAGCGATCGCAGAATGTTTACAGCCCTTCTCTTCGGGATTCTGAATATGAAGAAAATGCAGTTCACCTTCACAAATGCCGGTCAATTACCCCCGCTTCTTTTGCGTGACGGTACAATCACTGAACTGAAAGCGGAGGGTCCCCGCCTGCCGGTTGGGATTACGAGTCAGGTAAATTACACCAGCGAATCCATTCAGTTGAAGCCGGGAGACCGTCTCTTGATTTACACCGACGGCATTAACGAAGCGATGAACCAACACCGGGAGCAATTTGGCGATCCCCGTCTTCGTGATACCTTTTCTGAAACAGAAGAGATTAAATCTGCTGAAGAAGCGATAGCATTCATCCGTTCAAAGGTTAATCAATTTGCCGGCAGTGAACCTCAGCATGATGATTTAACCATGGTGTATATACAAATTTCAGAGGGCTGAAGATTGATTTATGCAGAGCAAGTAACTAAAAACACAGTCAGGTTTTAGATTTAATCTACATGTCACGCATCATCTGCATGCAATTCATTTGCTTTCCCATCACAGGGGATTGTTCCATCATTACACGCATCTGTTCGCGGTCAAATTCTTCGTTTTCCATCATGGCCAGCATTTGCTGCATATGAGTTTTCATCTGTTCTCTTTGTTCCGGATCATTCATCATCGTCTCCACCCGGTCGAGCATCATGTCGTGATTCTCGTTCATCATGGATGAGTGCATTTGGTTCATAAACTCGTGACGCATTTCTGTATCTTCCGCCATTTGCCTCATCATCTCCTGCCGGTGTTCACGATTCTGCATCATTTGAGTCGTCATTGCCTGACGCTGCTCCGGATTATTCATCATCTGACCCACTTGTTGATTATCCATCATGTGGTCGCGTTCTTCATCCTGCGAGTGATTACACTGTGCAAGAATAAAAGGGAGGCTCAGTAGTAGCATAAACAGCACTGTCTTTTTCATAGTATTTCTCCTGTTATTGATTGATGTAATGGTATAATAAATTCATTAAAGTCCACTTCGCGCAGACTGTGTAAAAGAATAGTGAAAAGACTTTTTCACATGAACAGAATTTTCAGATGTTATTAATCACTTTTTTAAGCAGGTCGCGAACCTGAGTCGCAATCTCTGTCAATTCCTTATTGTCAACGGCCTGCATGGAGGCGCTGGGATCAACCGCAGAAACTTCAACCGTACCATCATCATGCTCTTCCACGATAACGTTGCACGGCAGCATTGCTCCGATTTTGTCCTCTTTTTGCAGCGCCTGATAGGCCATGCCGGGATTACACGCTCCGAGAATTCTGTACTTTTTAAAATCGACATCCAGTTTTTTCTTCAGAGTTTCTTTTACGTCGATTTCAGTCAGAATTCCGAACCCTTCTTTTTTCAGTTCAGCAGTTGCTTTTTCGATCGCTTCATCGAAAGTACCTTGATAAATGGTTGAAATGTAGTAATTCATAATTTCGTTTTTTTACTTGGTTATACCCGTTATAATTAAGAATTGAACACGGGTTGAGAATCTATTGCGGGTACTGCGCAGCTAATAAAGGTGCCCTTTCTTTTGAAAAGATGAGGAACACATTTACTTTAAAATATTACACATATCACTGATTCGGCCTGATTCAGTTTATTCTAATAATATTTCTCACCCTACAGATCCGGTCGGCACAGGCCGTGCTCCGGACGAGGAGGTTGTTCAATCCCCCATCTTCAACAGCCGTGCGTTAATCGCCACTATCACCGTACTGGCCGACATCAGTACCGCTCCAACGGCCGGACTCAGAATTACGCCCCAGGTGTACAACACACCGGCAGCCAGCGGAATCGCTATCACGTTGTAGCCGGTTGCCCAGGCGAGGTTCTGCACCATCTTGCTGTAAGTGGCTTTGGAGAGCTTGATCAGGTTCACCACATCTTCCGGATTGTTTTTTACCAACACTACATCACCGGTTTCGACGGCTACATCCGATCCCGCGCCGATGGCGATTCCAATATCAGCCTGTGCCAGTGCGGGGGCGTCATTTACGCCGTCGCCAGTCATTGCAACCAGTTTGCCCTGGCCCTGCACCTCTTTCACTTTGTCGGCCTTTTCATCGGGCAGCACTTCGGCAAACACCTGATCGATATCCAGTTCTTTGGCTACATATTCGGCGGTCTGCTGATTGTCGCCTGTCAGCATCACCACCTCGAGTCCCATCTCGTGAAGTTTCTTGATGGCGTTTCTGGAGGTTTCACGAATTTTATCTCCCAGTGCAATCGCACCGCATAGTTCATCATCAACCACCACAAACACCACGGTTTTTCCCTGAGAGGAGATATCCTCTACTTGCTCTTTCGGATAGTCGAAGTCGTTTTCGCGTACAAATCCGGGGCTAACCACCTTCACCGCTTTGCCATCCACTTTTCCTTCGATTCCTTTCCCGGTAATGGAGTTGAATTCATCCGGCTCCTGAACGCCTTCTCCTGCTTTCTCCAGAATGCCTTTCGCGATCGGGTGCTCGGAGTTGGTTTCGAGTGAGGCAGCGTACTTCAAGATTTCATCATCACTAAACTTATCGTTAAAGTTCAGAATATCGGTTACGGTGAACGTTCCTTCGGTGAGGGTTCCGGTCTTATCAAAAATAACCGCCTGCAGTTTGCGGGCCTGCTCAAAGGCCACGCGGTTGCGGATCAAAAAGCCATTGGTTGCAGCCAGGCTGGTGGAGACCGACACCACGAGTGGAATAGCCAGCCCGAGGGCGTGTGGACAGGCGATGATCATCACCGTTACCGTCCGGTTCATGGTGAAGCTGAGATCCTGCCCGGTGAACAGAGACCAGGCCATAAACGTAAGGGCACCGGCTGTCAGGGCAACGATCGTGAGCCAGAATGCGGCGCGGTTGGCCAGATCCTGGGTTTTCGATTTGCTATCCTGCGCCTGACGGACAAGATTCATCACCTGTGAGAGGAAGGAGTCATCCCCGGTCTTATTGATCTCGATCGTGAGTGATCCCTCGCCATTCACCGCCCCGCCGATCACTTCATCATCTGTGGATTTGGACACCGGTTTCGATTCACCGGTCAGCATCGCCTCGTTTACGCTTGATTCGCCTTTGACGACCACCCCATCAGCCGGAATTTTCTCCCCCGGTTTGATGAGCACTTTGTCCCCTTTTTGAAGGTCTTCAAGCGGAACTTCTTCCGTTGAGCCGTCCTCATTAACCCTGTGCGCCTTGCCGGGCAGCAGTTCAGCCAATTTTTCCAATGCGGCGGAGGCGCTCATCACCGAACGCATCTCCACCCAGTGGCCCAGCAGCATAATGCCGACCAGTGTGGAGAGCTCCCAGTAGAGCAGGTGTCCGTCGAACCCGAACACCACAGCCGTGCTGTATACATAAGCAACGGTAATGGCCAGGGCGATCAGTGTCATCATGCCCGGCTGCTTCTTTTTCAGCTCATCAATCAGCCCGGAGAGAAACGGCCATCCGCCAAAGAAATAGACAACGGAGGAGAGGGCGGCAAGGATCCAGGTGTCGCCGGTGAAGCGCCACTCCACATTCAGGAACTCCTGGATCATTGGCGAAAGCGCAAGAATAGGGATCGTCAGCCCGAGCACCCACCAGAACCGCCATTTAAAATCTTCTACCATCATTTTGTGATGTTCATGATGGGAGTGGCCGGAGTGCTCCTCATGATTGTGATGTTCGTCGTGGCTGTGGTCGTGATGATTGTGATTTTCCATGGCTCAATCCTCTGATTTTCAGGTTATGCCTTAACTTAATGGAATACATCAACTTTGGCGTTATCGCATCTATCGCTTTTTGTGTAGAATTTTTGGATCCCCGAAGAATCAATTGACATTATCAATCAAAAAGAATTACTCACATACATCACGCAAAATGAAAAGAAAACAGATTTACATGTCAGTCTGAACGTTATAAAAAAACTCACCGGATGAATTCGCTTCATCCGGTGAGTTGCCCTGACTTTACATTATCCAGTGCATAATCTTATAGAACCTGAGTTCGATTCTTAAATATGACGGATATTATAAATTCAGTCCAACAAGGGCGTCATCTCGCACTTGATGCGTGATCTGCTGTCCTTAACAAAGGCAGGAGATGCCGGATCTAAGTCCGGCATGACATAATTGTTGACGAATTAGTTTAACTAACGCCCTTGTTGGACTGATTTTGCCATTTTTTAATCGAACTCAGGTTATAGAATAATTTCTTACCCCTATCAACTCATCCAATGACGCGAAGTCAGCGGATGAGGGTATTTCATTAACCCGACAAATCAAAATTGACTTGACACTGGATTTTCCCATTCAGACAATTCTCTATACAAAAACAATTACCATTAAAGCATAACTGATCATCGCCAGAACTCCGGCCAGGATGGCAAGGGGAAACTGGGTGGTGACGTGATCCATCAGGTCGCAGCCGGTGGCCAGGGAGCTGAGGATGGTGGTATCGGAAATGGGCGAGCACTGATCCCCAAAAACAGCGCCACCAATTGTGGCTGAGAAGCAGAGTGTAAGGAAAAACGGATCGGGAACCACGGCCCAGGCCAGCGGAACAGCTACGGGAAAGACCACGGCGTACGTCCCCCAGGAAGTCCCGGTGGAGAATGCTATAATCATACATAAAACCATCAAAATACCTGGCAGCGCCATCGGAGCTACCACATCACCTACAAGATCTACCACGTAAGCGGCCGTCCCCACCGCATCGGCTACCTCTTTCAGCGATACGGCAAGAGCCAGTATAATCGCCCCGATGGTAACTCCTTTACAGCCGTCAATAAACCCGTCGATCGCCTCCTGGAGCCTCATTCCCTTGGCTATGGCAATTCCCAGCCCTGCAAGAACGGCAAGAACAAATGCTTCAGCGATTAGCAGTGTGGGGCTATCTGTCTGTCCAAGAATAACATAGGTATAAACATACGGGATGATGGCTACGCCAAGCAGCGTGCCGATCGGCCCGAAGAAATCGATGAGCCCGGGATTGTAGTCTTTTGGCACTTTGTTCTGTGTCAGCTCGTCGGCTGCCATCGGTGTCGCGCCATCGCGGTCGAGCTTACCGGTCTCGCGGGAACGTTTCATGGCTGCCCGCATTTTTTTGCCCGGCACCCAGGGAAGCCATTCCCACGCAAAAAAGAGCGTGATGAGAATGGCGAAGATCGCGTAAAAATTGAACAGGATGGCGGAAATGAAAAAAGCAACGCCATCAAGTTGCGTTTCAAAAAGCGGCAGTGTGCCGATCACCAGCCCGCCCACATAAAAAGGCCATACGTTAAACGGGATAATCGTAGCAGCCGGTGACGCCGTGGAGTCAACCATGTAGGCCAGCTCTTCGTGAGAAACATTGTGTTTGTCTGCAACCGGGCGAACGGTAGCGCCGGTCAGCACGGTACTGATGGTGCCGCCCTGGTGAAAGATTAGCCCCATCATCCAGGTAAAAAATTTCGCTGATTTCGGTCCGCTTACAATCAGGTTACTGGCCCATGCTGCAAACTTCTCAGCACCACCTGTTCGGGTCCATATCCCGATCAACCCGCCGAGTGCCCAGAGGTAGACCAGCAAAATCATCGCAAAACTTTCGGTTCCGATCGAGGGGATCAAAAAAGCTTCTACCACATTAACGTTGCCGGCAATCACTCCGCCCAGACAAATCCCGATAAAGAGTGCACTCACCACCTCTCGCGTCCAGAATGCAAGCACAATGGCCACCAGCGGAGGCATGATACTCCAGATGCCGTAGTGATCATCCCGCTGGGGAAAATCTCCGGCAAAGTAGATTCCCGCAATCACGAGAGCTAAAAATCCGCCAAAGTAAATTTTTCTGCGGGTTTTGGGATCACCGAAAGTTCTGGAGATGTAGCCGGACTGTTCGTTCATGTAAACCGATGTCTTATAATTTGATTTCGTGGAAGATACGAGTTGTGGCAATTAATCAAAGTACGGACGTGAAGTGGATCGGGCAGAGAATAATTTTTAAAAATATCGCCCGATCCAATCCGCGGGGAGATTTACATCGTATGAATGAGCAGAGTCTAATTTAACCGCAAAAAATTCAAACGACGTATGTCATTACAAAATAAACTCAAACTACCCTGCCTGTTTTTCATCGCAATGATCGTATCCTGTTCTGATACTACCAGCTCATCAGAATCTTCTGAACCCGTTCGCGAAACAACCATCACAATGGAAAATATGGGCGCATCGGCTTTTGTTTTTATTGGGATTGACGGGTCCGGTGCAAATGCAAATCTACAGAAAGAAAACGCTGAAATTGAACTTCGTGTGGGGGATCGGTTTACATTTGAAAATATGGCTGATGCATCCAGGCATCCTCTCGATTTCAGAAATAATGATGACGAAAAACTATTCGGTCAAAGCAATTCTTCAGGACTTTTTGATGATATCGACGAGATTGACCTTGAAATGAATGGAAATGCCATCACATTTACACTATCGCCGGATCTTGCTTCAGTACTGAATGATTATATCTGCTCCTTTCACCCCGGAATGCGCGGTAATATACGTATGAACAATTAATCAGCATATCCTCTTGATGAACAATTCAGATCCCGTCATCAATTAAAAATAAAAAATAAAAAATCCAATCCGATCTGGAAATCACTTCGTACCTCTTTCTGACGGCCGGTTATCAAACCACTTTCACCGGTTCAAAATTTCTATCAATCACTAACTAAATCTGGTAATTATGTTAACCATTCAAAAATTATTTTCAACCCCTACTCTTCTGCTGGCGATTGCTGCCACCGTTCTGTTTACAGCCTGCAGCGACGATTCGCCCGTAGCACCCGATGATGGTGAGCTCCGAACTGAAACCTACACCTACGCTTTCAATGAAGGCCAGGCGCTGGGTGATAACGAAACGGCTTACAGAGGTGAACATGTCAGAAATCTCTCCGCAGAACTTATCATTGAAGAAAGAGAAGACGGTAACGCAAATGTTACTGTCAGATTGAGCAATACCGCAGATGGCGAAACCTATCCTGTTCATGCCCACGATTCTGCAGATCCCAACACAACGCCTAACGGAACTCCGTACGATGAAACGCCAAATGGCGATGTGTTTGCCGGCGGAATTGACGGCAATGGCGGCACGGCAAGCTCTACTAATGAAACCTCAATCTCTTATGACGAGCTGATCAATAGCTACGACGGCTTTTTAGTAGTTCACGACCCGCTGCAGGATTTAAGCACCGTAGATCTGACCACCTACCTTGTGCTTGGAGTGTTTGGTCAAAGTCTCAGTGCAGGAGATTCCAGCCTCCGTTCGGAGTCATTCACATATGGATTCAATGAAGGCCAGCTGCTTGACAATCCCGATACTGCGTATGATGGCGATGGGGACGGAGATCACGCCAGAAATCTTACCGCAGAGCTGATGATCGAAGAGCGCGGGGATGGAAATGCGAACGTTACAGTTTCGCTTATGAATACAATCGACGGCACAGACTACGCTGTACATGCTCACGACATGGCTGATCCGTCCGAAACTCCAAACGGAACTCCGTATAACGAATTACCAAATGGTGATGTATTTGCCGGAATGATTAGCGGAAATGGCGGCACGGCAACCTTGACAAATGAGACTGAGATGAGCTATTCCGATCTGCTTGAAGAGTACGAAGCTTTTCTTGTCGTTCACGATCCGACTCAGGAATTGAGCACTGTAGATCTGACCACTTACCTCGTGCTTGGAATATTTGCCGAATCCCTCGATGAAGCGGAACCCAACCTGAGATCTGCAACCTTTATGTACGACTTCAACGAAGGTCAGCTTTTGGATGATTCGGATACTGCCTATGAAGGTGATCATCAGCGAAACCTGGCTGCAACAATCGAGCTGAATGAGCAGATTGACGGAACCACGGAGTTCATGGTAACACTCACTAATACCGTTGATGGCGAAACCTACGCTGTTCACAGTCATGATGCAGCCGATCCGAACGAAACACCAAACGGAACCCCCTACGACGAAACGCCAAACGGTGATGTATTTGCCGGCGGAGTTGAAGGAACCGGCGGAGAAGCAATGGGAAGCAACATGTCACCCATGTCCTTCAATCAGCTTACCCGGGAGTACGACGGATTTTTTGTAGTCCATGATCCGCTTCAGGAAATAAGCACGGTTGATTTAACAACCTATCTCATACTTGGAGTAACTGCCCGGTAACACACAATATCCATACCCTCAGTGATTACAGAAAGCCGCGTTTGACCACGCGGCTTTTTTTGTGTCTATGTCATTTCTGCAGATAACCCTCCATTCGCGGATCGGCGATCCGCAGTACGTAGCCCGGATCGCTGATCCGGGAAGGCAATGTATCTGGCACAACCACAATTTCATCCATCAAAGCCAGCAGCAATAATACCGGGGCGGATTTATGTTACGGGTTCGAATTTGAGTTTTCGTAGCGGATCGGCGGTCCGCAGTACGTAACCCGGATCGCTGATCCAGGAGGGCGATGCATCTGGCAAAACCACAATCCCAACCATCAAATCCGGCAGCAATCATACCGGGGCGGATTTATGTTTCGAGTTCTGTTTTTGGGTTTACGTGGCGGATCGGCGATCCGCAGTACGTTACCCGGATCGCTGATCCGGGAGGGCGATGCATCTGGCACAACCACAATTCCAACCGTCAAAGCCGGCAACAATGATACCAGGTCGGATTTATGTCACGAGTTCGAGTTTGAGTTTACGTGGCGGATCGGCGATCCGCGGTACGTGGCCTCAACGTAAAAGAATTTCCAGAAGCGGAACGACCAGTGTGCTTCTGAGCTGATGTCAAAACCACTCCCCGTAAGCAACGTTTTCAATTCAGACAGCGACCGGGTATTGATGTTTTCCGGCGAAAGCAGGGAAATAATCTTGTTTGGCAGATGGAACCACCCTTCCCGGTTCCAATCGAGGATTTTTACTGTGCCTTCAGGCTTTAGGACGGTTCGCATCGATTCTGTTACAAGGTGCTGATCTGTATAATAATGAAAGGAATTCAGGCAGGTGATGTGATCAAAACGGTTCTTTTCAAAGGGTAATTTTTCAGCCGGGTGACTGGTAAATGCAACATGGTTAAACTTCTTCAGCCTTTTTTTTGCAATCTGCAGCATTCCATCTGACGGATCATTCAGAGTAATTTTCACATCTGGAAATTTCAGGAGTATTTGTTCTGCAAGTATTCCTGTTCCGCCACTTATGTCCAGAATATGATCACCCGGACTAAAATTCAGCCGATCCATAAATTTATCATGCGTATGCTTCAGGTAGGCAGAATAGCCTTTATCATATTTTTTTGATAACCGATCATAATGACCTACCGTTTTTTGAATGTTTTTATCTGATGAGTCAGCCATCACCTCTCAATTTACAATTATCGAATAAAAGAACTTCCGCTTCCTTTGGCGTCCGTAATCGAAAATTTCAGTGTAAAGAGTGTGCCTTCACTGCTTGATGAGTACGTTTTTTTACCTTTAAGTTGTTCGGTAAGCAGGTCAATCAGCTGAAGCCCCATCGAGCCGCCATCGATTCGATCAAAGTTTTCCGGAAGTCCGATACCATCGTCCTCTATCTGTAAAGTCACATTATCGCCGTTTTTTTGGAGTATAATCGTAATTTTACCGGTTTTACGGCCTTTATACCCATGTTTTAAAATATTTGTGATAATTTCATTCACAATCAGCGAACACGGTAATCCCTGGTTAATACTCAGTTCCACCTCTTCCAGTTGAAATATCAGTGAGATATCCACATCAAACTGCATGGTATTTACAATACTGTTTACCAGCCGCTCTAATCCTTCGGCAAACCTTAGCCGGGAAAAACTGTTCGATTTGTAGAGCTGTTCATGAATTGCGGCGATCGATTTGATCCGCATCACATTACTCATGAGCTGATTATTCAGTTCCGGGTCACTGCTGTTCATCGCCTGGATTTCCATCAGGCTTGAGACAACTGCCAGGTTATTTTTCACCCTGTGATGAACTTCCGCCAGTAGAGTTTCTTTCTCTTTGAGTGAGTCAAGAATATTTTTCTCCTGTATTTTCTGTTCGCTGATGTCTCTTCCAATAAATACCCAGTGTGTATATTTTCCATCCCGATCCTGTACCGGTACACTGGATGAGAACAGCCAGAACGGGTCCCCATTTTTTCTATAGTTTATAATTTCGATATCTGATGTTTCATACCGTCTCATTGACTCCCGAAGCTCCTCAATTTTTAGCTGATCCGTCTTCGGGCCATTCAAAAATCCGAGTGTGCTGCCCACAACTTCATCCTCAGGATAGCCGGTCATTTCTGTAAACGCCTGGTTAACATACAATACTTTGCGGCCGGGCAGATCATTGGGCTCCGCTTCCGTAATCACAACAGACTCATTGGTGTTGGTAATCACCGATTCCATCAGTTTAAGCTGTTCCTGTTCTTTCACTCTGCTAGTTACATCCTGCATCGCGCCGATCATCCGCTGCGGTTCGCCTTCATCATCTTTAATCAGAAATGCACGGTCGTAGATATGTTTAAAACTTCCATCAGCCGTGCGAAACCGGTATTCCATCTGGAATCTGTTTTTTCGATAGGCGATGGCGCTGCGCAGCTGCTGACTGACGTGAATTAAATCATCCGGATGAATTTTATCCCGCCACCAGGAGGCCATATTGCTTACTTCGGCCATATCATACCCGAACATCGAATGGATATTATCATTGTAGATCATCTGATCACCTGAAAGCTCAAAATCCCAGATGGTATCACTGGTTGCACGTGATACAATTTCATAGCGGTCGACCGTATTTTTGAGCTTTTCGTTTGCCGAGAGCATACTCTCTTCAAAGTATTTACGGTCGGATATATCTACCATCATTACGGTGTTCAAAATATCACCGCTGTTATCCTGGAAAACGACAGATGAAAATTCGCAGGGAATACGCGTACCGTTTTTATGGATACCATACAACTCCCCTTTCGTACGGCCCTTAGCATCTCTCTCTTCAAGCTTATCTTTCAGCCCCGGACTTTTCGGATCGATAAACCCCTGCCGGCCAATTTCCCGAAATTCATCAACCGTATATCCAAACAGAGTACACGCCATTGGATTTGCCTCCAGTATGGTACCATCCGGACGTGAAACGAAAAATGCTACCAGTGAATTTTCAAAGATCGAACGATATTTTTCCCGCTCTGCAAGTTTTGCCAGCTCTTCTCGCTTTCGATCGGTTATATCGATCATAATTCCGCGCAATTTCGACGGTTTACCGTCTTCGTGAATCACGGTCACTACATCTTTCAGCCAAACATATTCCCCTGAGGCTGACCTCATCCTGTATTCAAAATCGTGGTTTCTCCCCTCCTTGGACTCGCTTTTACAATACGACACCACATGATCCACTTCATTGGGATGAATATGATTTTGCCAGAACTCCGGATCTGCAAGCCACTCTTCGGGCGAATAACCAAGAATTTCTTTTGATTGCGGGCTCACATAGCTGAAGAGAAAGGTTTCGGCATCTGCTTCCCAAGAAATTCCGTCCAGGGTTTGAATAAGCGATTGATACAGCTCTTCCGTCTGGTTAAGCCTCTGTTTTATCGCAACTTGTTCGGTGATTTCCCTGAAATTGTCCACAATCCCGTTAATATCGGGATCGTGCAGCATATTGGTGATGGTTCCGGTAAACCAGCGCCAGCTGCCATCTTTGTGTTTCATTCGGGCGGGAGTTACCTCAATCGGTTTGCCGGGATGCTCCATACATAGTTGCAGTTCCTCACCAACGTGCTGCATGTCATCTGGATGAATCGAATTCATCATATCGAGGCCGAGCGCCTCCTTCTGCGTGTACCCGAGAATTTTTTCTACTGTGGGGGAAACGTAGCTGGGTTTTCCTTCCGGCGAAAGAATAAAGAGCACATCGTTTCCGCGTTCCACAAGAGCACGAAACCGGGCTTCATTTTTTCGCATATCCTGCTGGGTCTGTCCGGATATCTCCCGAACGGTTTGCAGAATAAATTCTACGTTGTTTTCTTCATCAAAAATCGGTGTATGATGTGGATGATAATAGTTCTTTTGGAAGGTCCCGCTCTCTTTATCAAAAAGATCGTAGCGCTGTATCGATACTGAATTAGGCTCACCGGTCCGGATTACCTCATCCAGAAGTTTTTTGAGATTTTCTGCACTGTTATATTCATCATCAGCCGGATTATCCGGGAAGATGTCAAAGTGACGGTGCCCGATCAATTCTTCGCGGCTTTTGCCTGAAAGTTGGATAAACGCCTCGTTCGCATCCGCTATTTCAAAATCCGGACTGTTCGCACGGATAAGAACTGCCGGCTGGGGCAACGATTGAAATATTGAGAGATAAGGATTTTCTTTTCCCATATTCGATTTCTGAGAGCTCCTTTAGACTTTCATATTTTTAATAACCAGATTGGAAAACGATCACATATCGTCCGTCATTTCCCCAATAACGCGTAATTTCGCTTCAACTACAACGTATGTCCTTATGTTCTCAGGTATCCTTAGTTACCCCGACTTACTTGTTCACACAGACACCTGAAAATTATGTACCTTTAATGGCTGATATTTATCACCTTATCGGCACACACTCCCATCTCATTAACAATTATACATGCAGATCTTACAACCCCGGAGATAATTTCGATATCTTTATGTTTACCTTTCTTCGATCCTAATTTTAACATTTAAGAGAACACCTGATGTCATCCTGGACCCTGAAATCCACACCGCCGCACGACTGGTTTATCTGCCTCGATATCGATCCCTATTTTGATCACGAGCATGAGCCGGTGAAGATTTTTGAAGAGGGATTTACCCGCCCGCTGCCGCTGAAAGAGCGTGATGTGGTAGTGACCATCTTTTTTAACGGTGATCCTGAAAACCCGGAGTTCCATATTGAATCGCCGGAAGATCTGTCGAAAGAGGAGGTTTCACAGGCAAACGAAACGCTGGCCCGAATTTTAGGCACCGGTCTGGATCTGCGTCCGCTTTATGAAAAGGCTGAAAATGACCCTGTACTCGGACCAAAACTGACGGAGTATTACGGATTGAAACGGATGTCGCGCGGAACACTGCTGGAAGATATTATCTACCGCATTGTGCAGATGCAGCTCTCTCACAAACCCACAGCCAAAAAGATGGCGTTTAAAATGCGCGAAGCGTACGGCACACACCTGACCCACAACGACAAAACCCTTCCCGCCTGGCCGCGCCCGTTTCAGCTGGCCAAAGCCGATCCCGCACAGATTCGTAAAATGGGTCCTACGCTGCGAAAAGGCGAATACCTTGTGGGCCTTGCACAGGATATTCTCGCCGGCGAAGTGAGTATGGAGTGGCTTGATAAAGAGGCGAGCCCACAGGAGTTTTTCGATACCATCTCGAAAGTCAGAGGCGTGGGCCCCACCTCAGCCCAGGACCTGATGCTCTTCCGCGAACGGACCGATGCCGTGTTTCCGAGCAACATCAAAAAAGGCGAAGAGAAAGGCCTTCGCAAATGGATCATCATGAGCTACGGCGGTGATCCGGCTAATACATCAGAAAAACAGTTCCGGGAGATGATTTCAACCTGGAAAGGTTACGAAGCTGCCGCTATTGAATTTCTATTTGTGGATTATATGATTGGGCGGAAGAAGAGGAGTAGTTAAACAGATGAATAGATGAACAGATGAACAGATGAATGTCGAACTGTTGAAATTTATGAAACAGATTCTACTTTCTCGGTTCGTTAGTTTTTTCCCTGCGGGATTTTTCTGTGGACCTGAATAAATAACCATTCACTTCCACTCAACAATTCAACTTCGCACGTAGTGCGAAACTCAACAGCATGCGCAGCATGCCCCCTCAACAGTTTAACCCAAAACAGTTCCTTGCTCGGAAATTCATCGGATGAAAAAGACAATCATCCGATGAAGACACAAAAAAAACCCCGCCCTGCTTTCACAGAACGGGGTTTTTTGATTTCATTCGGCTGATGCCAAATGGGTCAGTTTAAGCGGTGATTTACATCATTCCGCCCATGCCTCCCATTCCGCCCATGCCGCCGGGCATTCCACCGCCGGGCATGCCGCCACCGTTGTCGTCATCATCATTCTTTGATGGTTTCTCAACAACAACTGCTTCGGTTGTCAGCATGAGGCTGGCAACAGATGCCGCATTTTCAAGTGCGGAGCGTGTAACTTTGGTTGGGTCGATTACGCCTGCTTTAATCAGGTCTTCGTAGACACCGGTTCTGGCGTTGTAGCCAAATCCATCTTTGCCTTCGAGTACTTTCTGTACTACAATCGATCCTTCAACGCCGGCATTGTTAGAGAGTGCGCGAAGCGGTGCTTCGAGTGCACGTTTCACAATGTCGAAGCCTACTTTCTCATCTGCAATATCAGACTTCAGCTTGTCGAACACTTTCAGTGTTCTGAGGTAAGCCACGCCGCCGCCGGGAACAATTCCCTCTTCAACAGCAGCACGTGTTGCGTTCAATGCATCTTCCACACGGGCTTTCTTCTCTTTCATTTCTACTTCAGAAGCAGCGCCAATATAGAGCACGGCAACACCGCCACTCAGTTTAGCAAGACGCTCCTGCAGTTTTTCACGATCATAATCAGAATCGGTATTCTCAATTTGAGATTTGATCTGGTTGATGCGTGCTTTGATATCATCATTCTTGCCTTTACCGCCAACAATAGTAGAATCATCTTTTGTGATGTTCAGTCTGTCAGCCTGGCCAAGGAAATCAAGCGTTGCGTTTTCAAGCTTGTAGCCACGCTCTTCGCTGATTACGGTACCGCCTGTCAGAATTGCGATATCTTCGAGCATCGCTTTTCTGCGGTCGCCAAAGCCGGGAGCTTTAACTGCAGCTACTTTCAGTGATCCGCGCAGTTTGTTCACTACGAGAGTTGCCAGCGCTTCGCCTTCAATATCTTCTGCGATAATGAGGAGAGGCTTGCCGGTTTGAATCACTTTCTCAAGAATAGGAAGCAGATCCTTCATGTTCGTGATCTTCTTGTCGAAAATCAGGATGTATGGATCTTCCATTTCGGTCGTCATCGTTTCGCTGTTTGTCACGAAGTACGGTGACAGGTAACCGCGATCGAACTGCATACCTTCTACAGTTTCGAGATAGGTTTCGGTTCCTTTGGCTTCTTCAACGGTAATCACACCATCTTTACCCACTTTTTCCATCGCTTGTGCAATGAAAGAACCGATCTCTTCGTCGCCATTGGCGGAAATCGTTCCAACCTGCTTGATGCTGTCGAGGCTGTCGCCTACAGGCTTGCTGAGGTTCTGAAGCTCTTTCACAACTTCAACAACTGCCTTGTCAATGCCTCTTTTGAGGTCCATTGGATTGGCACCGGCAGTCACGTTTTTCAGGCCGGTCTGGATGATAGACTGCGCAAGTACGGTTGCTGTAGTTGTTCCGTCACCAGCATTATCGTTGGTTTTGGAAGCCACTTCACGCACCATCTGTGCGCCCATATTTTCTACTCTGTCGGAGAGTTCAATCTCCTTGGCTACTGTAACACCATCTTTGGTTACGGTTGGCGCACCAAAAGACTTCTCAATAACAACATTACGTCCGCGTGGGCCTAATGTAACTTTTACTGCGTTTGCAAGCTTATCAACGCCGCGCTTCAGCGCGTCGCGTGCATCCGCATCATAATGAACTAATTTACTCATATCTTTAACTGATTTAGTTAGTGTTTAAAATTGTGTCGTTCAGAATCTTGATATTTTTTGTTACGAGACAATTCCGAGGATGTCGGATTCTCTCATAATCAGGTACTCTTCACCTTCCAGTGTTACTTCGGTTCCTGAATACTTTCCGTAAAGGATCTCATCTCCTTCTTTTACGGTGATGTCAACTTTGGTGCCATTTTCAACTTTTCCGGGTCCCGCAGCAACTACAGTTCCTCTTTGTGGTTTCTCTTTTGCTGTATCGGGAATAATGATTCCGGAACTGGTTTTTTCTTCAGCTTCTATCGGGCGTACAAGCACGCGATCGCTTAAAGGTTTAATATTCGCCATTGGTATGACTCCTTATGATTTGAGTTAATGGTTATTTATAAAGTCTTGCGCGCATTTAATTCAAAAAGCGCTTGCTTAGGTAAGTCATTTCGCAACATCCGTACCAAACTGATTGTTTGTGGCAAAGAGGCGATCAAAATCTCTTTATGGCAAAATAGAGGGGCGTTTTGGCCTGATTTTATGCCATTCCCGGCTCAAAGGTGCCAAGTTGTTCAAGACGGGCTGTCAACTTTTCATACATGGCAGGAGCCAGCGCCTCGGCACGCAGGTTAAAATCAAATTCATCGGCCGGCAGTTCTGTATTTAGCCGCTTAAGGGCATTGCTCAGTTTTTTTCTGCGCTGGTTGAACGCCATCCGAACCACTGTTTTCAGATGATCGTCGCTGCAGGCAAGGCTGGGTTTGTTGAACCGAAGCTGAACAACGGCGCTCATTACATTTGGCGGAGGGGAAAAAACCTGCGGCGGCACATCAAACAATATTTCAGGTGTACACATCAGCTGTGTCTGAACGCTGAGAATCCCGTACGTTTTATTTTTCGGCTCGGCCACAATTCGCTCGGCCACTTCTTTCTGCATCATCAGTGTTGCGGTTTCGAGGTGCGAACGATAATGGAGCAGTGAAAAGAGAATCTGGCTGGTAATGTAATAGGGCAGGTTCCCAATTACATGAACAGGCCGGGTATTGTCAGACAAGACATCCGACCAGTCTACTTTCAGAATATCATTTTTGATGATATGCAGATCTGGCAGGGTTTGCTGCAGATGCTCCACCATCACCGGGTCGATCTCAATTGCGGTCAGATTTGGATACACTTCAACCAGCTGCTCCGTAAGCGCGCCGTCGCCTGGACCAATCTCCACAACCCGATCTTCCGGCTCTGCAGGAATGGAACCGGCGATTTTTGAAATCATATGTTTATCGCGTAAAAAATGCTGACCAAGGCTCTTCTTTTTACGGGGTTGATGATTCATGAGCTGAGTTTAGGTAGAGAATTATTTTTTTGATAGTTTATCCGGTTCTGTCTCAAAGGTACGAAGTCTGCAAGTATCACAAAGAGTTTGTTGCAAATTATCTCTGAATGTGATTGCCACTTATTTTGATCTAAAATTCTCCTATTTTCCACCCCACACTTGCAACTCAACCCTTTTTATGTAGTTTACAGGGTTGTTTTCTATCAGAAACAAAATCTTCACTAACCGACCGCATTACCCAGCCTCATGGAACTTAATCCACTTGATACAGAGCAGATCGGAATTCAGACGCTTGAAAAAAGCCTCATGAAATCTTCAACCAGCCGGTCGCTGAAAATTGGACTTCCAAAAGAGATCTCAAATGATGAACGGCGGGTTTCGCTCACTCCCGGGGGCGTATCCACCTTGGTGGCCAACGGTCATGATGTATGGATCGAAAAAAACGCGGGAATTGACGCCCACTTCTCCGACCAGGAATACGCTGATGCCGGCGCTGAAATTTCGTACAGCGCGGAAGAGCTATTCAGCCAGTCTGATCTTATAGCCAAAGTGGCTCCTCCCACAATGAACGAGCAGGAGTGGATGAAACCAAATCAAATCCTGGTTTCTGCCCTGCATCTGGGTCACACTCGATATGAATTCCTGAAAAACCTGATCGAAAAAGGTGTATGTGCGATCGGGTACGAATTTATAAAAGGAAAAGATAATGAATTCCCGATCGTGCGGATGATGCATGAAATAACCGGATCGATGGCGGTTCAGATTTCCACTCACTACCTGGAAAACAACAGCGACGGGCAGGGAATTATGCTTGGCGGAATATCGGGCGTGCCCCCGGCAACCGTTGTGATTCTGGGCGCCGGAATTACGGGCGAATATGCTGCGCGAACAGCTCTCGGCTACGGTGCACAGGTTTTTGTGATGGACAATGACCTCGCAGCGCTTCGCCGGCTCGAAAATGCTCTCGATCGACGGATTGTTACCGCAACGGCCAATCACCACTATCTCACCAAAGCGATGGGATTTGCCGATGTTGTGATCGGTGCTGCAATGACCGAAGGAGACCGTGCACCGTGCTGGGTTACGGAAGAAATGGTTCAGAAAATGAAACCGGGAAGCGTGGTTGTCGATGCAGTAATAGACCAGGGCGGATGCATCTCAACGAGCGAGCCAACTACACATTCAAACCCCGTGTTTACAAAGTATGATGTAATTCACTACTGCGTGCCGAACATACCATCAAATGTAGCGCGAACCGCAACCTACGCACTAAACAATGTTTTGGTGCCGTACGTACTGGAACTCGGATCCGCGGCCACCATACATGAATGTCTCTGGCACCATTCTGCTCTCCGTAACGGCACTTATATTTACAAAAAACATCTCACCAAAAAATCACTCGCCAAACTTTTTGATATCCCCTACCGCGAAATCGATATGCTGATCGCTTCACAAATTTAAAGCGGCAACCATCGCTATGTTCAAAAATCTTTATTCGCTTCCAGCTTATTTATCGACAACCGTTTTCCTTCTTTTTCTCTTTCCTGCATTAACCCTGTCGCAGGATCTGCAGCGATACGATTTTCAATCCCGCCATATGGGTTCTCAGGTTCAGATTATGCTCTATTCTGCATCGGAAGAAGAAGCTGAAAACGCGGCGAATTCTGCGTTTGACCGTATTGAAGAGATCAATCAGAGCATGAGTGATTATATTGATGAGAGTGAGCTAAACCGGCTATCGCGATTGTCGGGTTCAGGAGAGTGGATGGAAATCAGCCCCTCTTTTTTTGATGTATTGAAAATGTCGGTGTGGATATCCCGTAAAACCGACGGGCTGTTTGATGTAACGATCGGCCCGATGACGCATACCTGGCGATACATTCGCAGGCTGCCTGATCCGGAACTTCCTGACAAAGACGAAATCAAATCAATGCAAAAACGGGTTGGGTTTCACCACATCGAACTGGATGAAGAAAATTTATCGGCTCGTCTGATGGCTGACAATATGCAGCTCGATTTTGGCGGCATTGCCAAAGGTTATGCAGCGGAAGAAGCGGTTCGTGTGATCAACTCTTATGGAATCCATTCCGTATTGGTGGATGCCGGCGGAGATATCAGCGCTGGAGATCCACCGCCCGGACGCTCCGCCTGGGATGTTGCCGTCCCAAAGGGCGGGATCAGCGAAACATCCGATTACATAACTCTGAGTCTGTCAGGCAAAACCCTCACCACGTCCGGCGATATGTACCAGTTTATGGAAATTGACGGCACACGCTACTCCCACATTATCAATCCAAAAACCGGGATCGGGTCTGCTGATCAGATTCAAGCTACGGTTATATCATCCAACGGAATGTATGCTGATGCGTTCGCTTCGGTACTTACCATGATGGCCCCGGAAGATGGAATTGAGCTGATTGAAAAATTTGAAGAAACAGAAGCGATTCTCTTTATGGAAGAGAATGGTGAGATCCGGGAGTGGCGCACATCGGGGATTTCTGAAATTTTGAAATAAACTACCTCGCTGCAAGCAGACGAGGTATCAACTTAAAACCCATTACTTTTTTTCAATATGGAGTTTATTCAGGAGTGCCCCCCCCCTTCCCCCGCAGGGATTCCTTCGGAAGAAGGGGGCAATGGGGGATGATATTTTGTGCTTATGCATCAAGTTTTGAACCATGCACGATTAGGATGATCATCCCCCTGCTCACTCCGTTCGCTCTCCCCCTTCGAAGGGGGACTCAATCACGAGCCTTTGCAATTCTTTTCACATTTCCGGTGTTTAGTTTTACAACTCTCTAATCTAATGAGGACGACTCACGCCGGGCACCGGAACAGGATAATATCCGTTCTCATCCGGAAGTACGGGTGGTTCCATATCCCATGCTACATAATCCGGCATCAGCTGCGCATCGGAATTCATCGCCTCCTCCCATGTTATCATTTGGCCGGAATACGTGGCCATTCGTCCCATGATTGCCGCAAGCGTTGTTTTCGCCCCGTAATCAATATCATCAATAACCTCTCCGCTGCGAATGGCAGCAAATAGCTCATCATGCTCCTGCTGGTACGGGTTCGGATCATTCATTCCGTCATGGTCGAAGTGTACGGTTCCGTCTCTGCCGCGGATCTCCGCCCGGTTGTTAAAATCCACATAGATATTGGACCGGGTTCCCTGAAAGTTTTCTGCCACTCTTGAAAACGTATTCTGCTGATGACGGCATTGTGCTGAAATCACGGCACCACCGGGATATGTATACTCTACGAAGTGGTGATCGAAAATCTGGCCAAATTTTTTGTCGGTTCTTACTTCGCGGCCGCCCATCCCCTGTGCGGTTTCGGGATATTCACCGATATACCAGTTAGCCACATCAATATTGTGGATATTCTGCTCAAGGATATGATCTCCGGCCAGCCATGTGAAGTAAAACCAGTTTCTGACCTGGTATTCAACTTCGCCCATGTCGGCTTCCCGCTCACGAACCCACACGCCGCCATCATTCCAGTAAACCTGACCGGAAACAATATCACCCGCGATTCCATCCTGAAGCCGCTTGTACGTTTCCCGGTAATTGTTCTGATATCTGCGCTGCAAACCAAGCACCATGTTCAGATTCTTTTCCCTCGCCTCTTTTGCCGCCTCAAGAACGCGCCGTACTCCCGGAGCATCGGTTGCCACCGGCTTTTCGATGAACATATGTTTGCCTGCTTTTACAGCTTCTTCAAAGTGTGCCGGCCTGAACCCTGGAGGGGCAGTTAAAATGACAACATCAGCCAGTGCGGTTGCTTCTTTGTAGGAATCAAAGCCTGTGAATTTATGCTCTTCGGGAACATCCAGGCGGCCGGTTTCAAGGTGATGCTGAGAAAGTGCATCATAACATTGGTCAATCCGATCTCTGAACAGATCCGCGAGTGCCACGATTTTCACTCCTGGATCCGCATTCAGTGCCTGATTTGCAGCCCCGGTTCCCCTTCCTCCGCACCCGATAACCGCAACTTTAAGCGTGTCATTACCGGCTGCGTATGCCGAAACACCCACTGGTAAACTGCCGAGCAGAAGCCCGCCGCCAGCAAACAGTGATGTCTTTTTTACAAAGTCTTTTCTTGAAATATTGGTGCTCCAAAGGTTTTTATTTTCCATATGCTTGATTGTTTTTTAGTTGTAATATTTAATAATAATCCTGAATCGCATCAATCCAGTATCTCTCCATCTCTTCAACCGATTCCGGCTGGTCTTTTGGCTTTACGACTCTGAACCCGATGAAAGGAGCATTAGTATGCCACCACAAACTTTTAGGGAGCTGTGGATCATTCATTTTCCACCTCGGGTTGGATGCACGCCGGTTCAGACAGCTCGCCGCTTCAGCGCCATCTGTCCACGATCCGCCTCTTGCAGCCCGCGGATAGAGTTCATCAGGAATAAACAATGGGTTGATTGCGGGGTCTCCCTCAAGCCGGTCAAAATAATCATCATGGTATTGATCTGTTGTCCATTCAGCCACGTTGCCCAACATATTATAGATACCAAATGCATTTGGCTCTTTACTGTCAACTTTGCCGTAACTCCTGTTGCTGTTCCCCCTGTGTATGGCGTAATTATCGAGATTCTCGGGTGGCTGATACGCTTCATTATCTCCTGCACGGCAGGCATACTCCCATTCAGCTTCCGTTGGCAGCCTGTAGAATTCTCCCGTTTTTACGGTAAGCCATTTTGTGAACATTACTGCCGCATAGTGCGTCATGTTGATTGCAGGATATCCGTCAGCTCCCATTCCAAGCGTTAAATCCCCGTAAGCAGGTGATGGAGTGGAGATCACGTCTGCGGGAATATCCGCTTCTCTCAGCACTTCAAGTACATCGTCTGTCAATGTTGGAGAGGAAATAGCATCAGCATCTATATCCACACCATAAAAAACCTGATAGAGCTCTCTTCGGATATTCTCAATTGATTCGTTTGCAAACAGATTGTACTGATTCCATGTAATTTCGTATTTGCTCATCCAGAATGGATCAACCTGTACGGAATACCCATCTTCTTGCTCGCCAGCCCCCATCAAAAATGTACCGCCGGGAACCGGTACCAGCTCAATAGATTCTGACTCCCCAGGTATGCTCTTCGTTACAGGTGTGAATTCTTCAGATGAAGTAACTGAATCAGACATCCCGTCAGAATCAGTTTGTACAGAATCAGCTGGCGTTTGATTTGAAACAGTAGCACACGAGAGAAAAATTACCGTTAAGAGAACAGTAAGATGAATGGATTTCCCACGGAAAGAAAAAAATGATACAAGTGTTCTAAGGGAGATTATTGTTTTCATAATTGTACAACCCTTTACGTTTATTCAAGCACAGCTATTTTACCGGCAATCTCTTGATTAACCTGTTTCTATCAAGATAAATTTTTAGAGTGAATATTTTATTAAGGCGGGTATGAATTCTCTGAAATAATCTTCACTGAATTCGAGAATCGGGTTTCTCCCCCACTGGAATTCAAAATGAAATATTTGTATCGATACTCACTCTCTTAAAGACAGTAGATTAGATTGATAGGATAGAACAGTTTCATGAATTAAATCGCAGATGACCTTATTCATCAACGCTGACTGCAGAGGACACTCTGTTTTTGATCAGTTCTCCATCTTCATCCCACTCTCTGTAGAGACCTGCATGCGGATTATTTTCAAAATGTGATTCGGCTTTTAATTCGCCGTTCATATACCACGTCCGGGCTATCCCCTGCTCTCCGTCATCTTTTAGAAGTATTTCCATTCGGAGCTGACCATCTTCATACCAGGTTCTCGTGAAATAAGGATTGCTCGCGACTACCGGGGTTCCGTTTTCATGCCAGACATGGAATTCCGTTTGATTGTTGTAGTTCCCTTCATACACAACCATCATCTGCGGCTTCCCATCCGGCCAGTATTGCGTATGATAATACAATCCATCAGCTATAGAATAATCGGCATACAGAGTACCATCCTTCAGCCGGATCACTCCATCCGTAATCAAACCGTCAGAAAATGTCAGGTCGGCACGCAGATTACCATTTCTATAGTTCCTTGACCGTTTACCGTTTATCTTTTTGCCGTCACTATCTATATAGATTCCTTCATCCTCGGAAAGATTAATTTCCGGAAATATATCAACCAGCTGAACTCTGTCCCGTTCCTCTGAAAAAATGCTGCAGGAGGAAAACAGCATCAATAAAAAAAGTATATAGATTGAACCTTTCACGATGGCTCCCTGTTTTTTTCTCTTTACTATACTATAACTATCGGTCAGAATATCAGGATCTTAACCATCTGCCTGTTTTTCCATAGAAACGATTATAACCATGTTTACAAATGAGCTATAAAATTGCAGCTGTAACCGGTGCAAATTCAGGGATTGGAAAAATCACATCACAAGCACTTCTGAATGAAGGATATCGCGTGGTAATGATTTGCCGAAACCTTGATAAAGCGGAGACGGCCAGAAAAGAAATTATTGAGAAAACCGGCAATGACCGTGCCGATATTTTGATTTGTGATTTGAGTGAGATGAGCCAGATTCGTGAAACTGCAGCCAAAATCAGGCAAAGGTACGACAGGCTCGACCGCCTTGTGAACAACGCCGGATTTCTGCCGGATGATAAGCGAAAGGAGAGTCCGGACGGCATCGAGCTGACGGTTGCAGTAAACCACCTCGGCTATTTTCTGCTGACCCGCGAGCTGATGCCGCTGCTGGAGAAGACGCCACAATCGAGAATCATGAATGTGGCTTCTGAGGCTCATCGCTATGGTGAGTTTGATCCGAAAAATATCCAGCTTACGGAAAGGTACTCCGCCTCAAAAGCGTATGGAAACTCCAAGCTTTTCAACATTATGTTTACGCATCACCTGAATAAAAAGTTGGAGGGTAAGGATATCACAACTTACAGCCTGCATCCCGGCGTGGTGAACACCAACTTCGCTGCTGAATCGGATTCCTGGTTCGCAAAGCTATTCAATCTCGGCCGGTTTTTCATGAAATCCCCGGAACAGGGCGCTCAAACGACGATATACCTCTGCACGGAGCCGGGAATTGAGAATCTTTCGGGCCGATATTTCAACAACTCAAAGCCCGCAAAACCGCAAAAAGATGTTGCCTTGGATGATGAGGCGTGTAAGAGATTGTGGAAGATGAGTGAGGAGATGGTTGGGTAATTTGTTGCAAACAATGGATTAACAACTATCAAAATAAACCATAGTGAAGAATCCTTTGATTTGACGATCTGCACACCCATCGGAACCTATTTCAAAACTTCAATGAGATCATCACCGAGGGTGTATTTATTGTCCTTCCAAACCCGGGGCGATGCCCCGAGAGACCTCCAAGGTTTTTAAAACCTTGGAGGTCTTATTAAATCAACTTTCCAACTTCCAAAAATAACTCGTCACACCCGCCATACCATAAAACAGCAGTCCCAGCAGAATGACGTTGGTGAACCCGAATGACATCGAGAGGATGATCGCCAGCGGGGCGGCGGCTACAGAAGCGAAGCCATCCACCCCCCACGCCCAGGGAATCAGGCTGCCGTCCGATTTTTCGAGAATGTGTACGCCGCTGGGAAACATCCACCCAAAAAAGAATGAGACCGGCATCAGCAGCAGTATGGTAATGAGAAACCTCCAGGCCGTACCCGCCCCGATAAAAAGCTGAAGCAGCGGATCGACGGTCAGCAGGTAGATCAGCGTAATACCGATGATGGAACCCGCGGCGATCCGCATTCTCCGGCCCGGCTCCATCCCCAGCTTTTTCTGCACACCGCTCCCGATACCCGAAAAGACCAGGATCGACGACAAGATCGCGGCCACACTGAAAATCGGATCACCCAGGAAGAGGGTGAAGGTCTGGATGAAGGTCATTTCGATAAACATAAATCCGGTGCCGATGCAAAAAAAGTAGATGAGTGTGGGCAGCTTGTTATTTGTGCCTTTGTAGTATTTTCTACGAAACAGTAACGGAGCAATAATCAGCAGAAAGCCGACTATCGAAAGCTGCAGAAACGTAATGACCAGGATCACATACCCGAGCTCCAGCCGCTGAAACCACTGATCGCCGTAGGTTTCCAGGAACCGGTCGAGCGAGCTCCATTTGAAGAAATCCTGGAAATAGGGGCTGTCGTCTGTGGAGGACCGAACCTGATAGGCCCAGTCGTCGTAAAATGCATCCGCATCATCAAACAGTATCCGGTTAATGGCGTGATGAATGTACGAGTAGTTCGTTTCGTCGGGGCCATCAATGATGTTGATTTGATCGATCTCTTCGCTGACAATTCCGGGATAAAACTCACGATCGAGCTGTAGTTGACGCGCTTCCTCAACAAAACGCTCCACGCGTTCCGGCGTGATTGGGCTTTTGGTGAGCAGCGTGTTTGCCGCCAGGTAGTTGCGGCTGATAAAAAGATGCTCTTCAGGCCGGTCACTGCTGAAATTCAGAACGGCATCGCGGAATATAGAAAAGATCTTGAGGTTGTCTCTCGGAGGGGACTGAATCTCGCGTGTGATGCTGATCATTCCATCCGGACTCAGCCGGTCGCGCGCCCGGGCGATCGATTCAACGGTGAGCAGGTAATCCTCGCTGAGCCCCTGGAGCCCGCCGCTGCCTGTGGTCAGCACTTCGCCCTGCACAAGCTGGATCAGATCAAAAGTTTGATCGGTCTGTTCCAGAAAAAGCCTCGGGTTTTGTGCGATCACCTCTACCTGTTCATCCCGGTAGATCGAGCCTCCCAGATCAGCAAGATCGTTTTCGATTAGATCCACAAGCTGCGGATTGTTCTGAACCACCGTGATTCTTTCGGCTCCCATCCGTTTTGCCATCCAGACGTTCACTCCGCCAGTTTCACCGAGCAGCAGTACATGCGGATCATCCAGCAGGCGATAGGGAAGCGACTGCGGGGTGAAATCCATGATAGCGGCTTCTTCGGGATCATCAATTGAGAAAATCGCGCCGGTAAGCTGACCGTCCAGCATCAGAGCAAGCTGATCAGGCGGCGTAGTTGTTGCCATTGCGCCGGCAAACAGGGTATGATGAAATGTAGGTGAGGCGTAAACATTGATCTGTCCGCGCGGTCCAAAACGTTCCTGAATCTGCTCGGCATCACCCTGCCGTTCAAGCTGTTGGAAATGGGCAAGAGCTTTGTATTGATCGATCGAGTGCGGAGGCGCAATCAAAACGGCTGCAAGCGTTGCAACCGCGCCAATCGATCCGATGATGACATCCCGCGCGTGATTTTTTCCGGGTTCGAATCGAACGGAGAGCCAAAAGCAGACCATCGACAAAAACGCCACCGGGGTGATCATTACCGGAAGTTTAAACGCGGGCACGAGAAACATCAGCCCGATGGCAAACACACCGCCGGCACCACTCCCAATCAGGTTGGCCGCGTAGAGCTCCGGCACCTCCCGCTTGAAATAGGAGATCATAAACCCAACGATGGTACCGCCAAAAAAGAACGGAATAAACAGAAGCACATTATAGGTAACCAGCAGCATGATCTGCTCACCGCTATGGAGCAGGTACTGCGTATCGAGCGGCAGGGATTGGGTGATCCAATAAGTGATGGGAATGGAGAGGGTAAATCCCAGGAAAAAGAGTAGGTTCCAGAGTTCGAACCGGGATTTCAGTTTGTCATAAAACAGCGCCAGGAATGTACCGCTTGCGCCAAACCCGAGCAGGGCCGTGCTGATAATCAAATAGGAAAAATGGTAGTAATGCGTAACCGACATCGCCCGCATAATCATCAGCTGCAGCGCAATAATCGCAACCGATACAAAGAAGACCGATGCGGCGGACCAGTAGTTGTAAAAGGGTTGGCTGTTTTTCATTCTTGTAAAATAGAATCAACTACAGTATATAACGTTATGAATACGATTTTGAAAATTTTGGTTGGACAGGTAATTTTATTGAGATTTAACGGATGATGCTATGAGTACAAAAGAGCTATTTAATGAAGCAATGAAGCTAAAGCCAAAGGAACGTGCTTTGCTGGTAGAAAACCTTATTAAAAGTCTTGACCAGCCGGATAAAGAGCTGGATGAAATATGGGCGGATGAATCAGAAAGAAGACTCCGGGCATATAGAGAAGGGGAACTCGAGGGAGTACCAATGGATGATATTTTTAAGGAATCGTGAAGCAAGTTAGGTTCTCAAAATTCGCAGTATTAGAGCTTTATGACGCTGTAGATTACTATAATCAAGAGTATCCCGGGCTGGGAGACAGGTTTAAAATTGAAATCAAAAAAGCTGCCGAAAGAATTTCTGAGTATCCCACATCTTGGTCTGTTGAAAAAGGAGACGTCAGAAAATATCTAATGCACAAATTCCCTTACAAACTATTGTATTCGATAGAAGAAGATCATCTGTTCATTATCGCAATTGCCCATCAGCACCGCAGACCTGATTATTGGGTTGATAGATAAATAATTATCCCCCCTTCCTTGTCACGCTGCTTTTCGTGACAGGGAAGGGGTCGGGGGATGGGTCAATCCTGCGCCTCGCCCGTCATCGGCACAAACCGCACCGGCAGCATCCGTTCCGTGCGAACTTGTCCGTCTTCTGTCTTGGTCACTTTCATAAGAGTTTGCGTCTGGTAGGGACTCCCGATGGGGATCGCCATAATTCCACCCGGTTTGAGCTGATCCATAAGGGGTGAGGGAATATGTCCCGGCGCGGCCGTTACAATGATTTTATCGAATGGAGCGTGCTCTTCCCAGCCGTAATAGCCATCGCCGACTTTAGTTTCGATGGTATGATATCCCAGCTCTTCATATCGATTTGCCGAGAGCTCACCAAGCGGTTCGATAATTTCAATTGAGAAAACGTGCGGCGTAAGTTCTGACAGTACCGCTGCGTGATAACCGCTGCCCGTTCCGATTTCCAATACTTTATCGCCCGGCTCGATCTCCAGCATCTCCGACATGTAAGCTACAATATATGGCTGAGAAATGGTTTGTCCGTGGCCAATGGGAAGCGGGTTGTTTTGATACGCTTGCCGCTCCTGACTCTCATCAACAAACCGGTGGCGTGGTACATTACGCATCGCTTCAATGACGGCTTCATCCCGAATATCCTGCCCGATGATTCCGGCCTGAACAAGGTTGTTCCGCTCCTCTTCATACTCAGAAAACCGGGGGCGATCCCACTCTACGGTATCTGCCTTGGTATACGTGATTGAAATCTCCGTGTATATCGCAGACTTGGCAGCTTCATCTCCTGACGGGCCTGATGCCAGTGATATAGAACTTATTCCAAAGGCTAAACTGATCAGCAAAAAAGCAATGTTTTTCATAACTGCATCCATAAATCTTGATGTGTATTAATCAGATGATTAAACCATGTAACGAGATAAATCAGCTGATCTTTCATTTAATCAGCATCTTCTCCATAAACAACGTCCGGGGATCTCCCTCAGAAAATCCAAATCGCTCGTAAAGATTCTTCGCCCTGTTATCTTCCCGTACTTCAAGCGTGACCTTACAGCATTTCTCTTCCTTCGCCCTTCGTTCAATTGCTCCCAGCAGGGCCTCACCGATTCCATTTCCGCGATATTTGGCCCTTACAACAAGGTCGTGTACGTTCAGTACTTTGGACGCATAAAACGTTGAAAATCCAAATACACAATTGGCAATACCAGCCGGCTCATCGTCCATAAACGCGACGAAATGAATGGAGTTCTTGAATTCTTTTAATTTCTTTATCAGAGATGATTTCACATCATCAGGCAAAGGGTGCCCCATCCCCATCGGATCTCTCGCATATTCATCGGTGATTATCAAAATCGCCTGGCAGTGGGTTTCATTATCCAGGTCGGCTGTTTTAATGGTAAGTTTTTTCATGGTTACTTGTACTTTAATGCCATTTTTAAAGAAATATGTCAAATTGCCGAAAAAAAAGTATTGCGCTTAACTTCCCGGTGCTCAATTAGCGGCGGTATTCTATGAAAGAACACACTTCATAAGGCATTGTTAATGTTCGGCAATCCAGCTATTTATAAACAACATAAAATTACAGAACGGAACAAACAGATACATATTCCGGTACCTGATTTTTTTAGTTAATCACAGATTCATCCAGTATGAAATTTATTGGTTACAGTTTTCTTTCCACATTTATTGCCATTTTTGTATTCATAAGCTGTAATGATCAGACTACCGGTACAGATTCGGATACTAACGGCGATTCGGGAAATGGCCCCCACCCTTCGCAGTTTAATCACACACTATCGCCGGGTAGCTCAAACGAGGCGTTTATTACCGACACTGATTTTGATCAGCTTATCGTTGAGGTTCAATATATGCCGGGTTCAGCACCAACAAATGGATCTCTGGATAACCTGAAAGAGTTCCTTGAAACACATCTCGATAAAGCATCTGTTATTCTCCTCGATCCCGTTGAGATTCCATCCGGAGGACAGGATGCCTATTCGGCCGAAGATGTGAGAGACCTTGAAAAACAGCATCGTGAACAGTTTACTGATGGATCAACACTGGCATCCTACGCAATTTTTCTTGACGGGGAATTCAGTACAAGGAATGTGCTTGGCATCGCCTACTATAATACATCAACTGCCTATTTTGCTGAAACAATTCACAGGATAAGCGGAGGGATAGGGCAGCCGTCACGTTCAGCGATTGAATCCACTGTTTTCAATCATGAATACGGCCACCTGATGGGGCTGGTTAACAATGGAACTGATATGCAGCACGATCACCATGATAGTGATAACGGTGCGCATTGCACGGTAGAAGAGTGCCTGATGTATTTCAGCGTGAACACCACCGATTTCTTTGCGAATCTTTTTGGTGGTTCCGTGCCGGAATTGGATGAATTTTGTGTAGCGGATATTAATGCGCTTAAATAATCCGGTATAAGTTTTTTAATCCTGCTTGTATTTATGCAGATTCTCTGCCCCTACTTTCTCCTCGGCCTGGCTGAGGGCGTAGGCGCTTTCGAAGAGGACAATCGGGTTTTCATCCATATCCCGCGTGATATGGGTGGAGTAGCTGTTTTCCAGTTTAGCGGCGACTTCATCCGCATTTTTGTTAGACAGCCATCTTGCCGCATGATATGATACACCCTGCTGATGGAGTTCCACGCCATATTCAGCACTCATCCTGTGTTCCACAACTTCAAACTGCAGCGCGCCAACCGTTCCGAGCAAAAGTTCGTTACCCACACCATTCGGTACTTCAAAAACGTGCACCACACCCTCTTCCGCAAGCTGTTTCAACCCTTCCCGAAGCTGTTTTCTTTTGAACGGATCCTTGGTGGATACCTTCATAAAATGTTCCGGAGTAAAGAGAGGTATGACGTTAAAGTTCACGGGTTCATCAGCGTGAATCGTAGAACCAATTTTGAAAAAACCGGGATTGAACAGGGAAACAATATCCCCGGGATAGGCTTCGTCCATGATATGTCGCTCATCCCCCATTAGGGTGTGGGGTGTTGACATCTTAATCTTTTTTCCTGTACCTGTGTGGGTGACTTCAAGTCCGCGTTCAAAACGCCCGGAAGTAACCCTGATAAAAGCAGCGCAGTCTCTGTGATCGGGATTCATATTAGCCTGAAGCTTGAAGATAAACCCGCTGAACGGCTGTTCAATCTTCCGCGGAGTACCGGTTTCATCTTCATATTGCTGCGGGGTAGGTGCCAGCTTTTCGAAATAGTTCAAAAATACATCAAGCCCGAAATTGTGCAGGGCTGATCCAAAAAATACCGGCGATGCTTTCCCAATTTTAAAAGCATCCCGATCCATACTGCTGAACATATCTTCAATCAGCAAGATTTCTTCTTCTACCTCTGCCTTTTCTGATTCGGACAGAGTGCACTTTGCGAGGCCTTCTTCAAGGTTATAAATTTCAGTTTTTGCTTTCTTTGCTCCATGCTCTTCCTTCACATAAAGATGCATCTCTTTTCCAATCAGGTCATAAATTCCCTGAAATTTCTGTCCATAACCAACCGGCCAGCTTGCGGGGATTGCCTCAATACCGAGCTTGTTTTCTATATTACTCAATATTTCGAGCGGCTCCATCCCGGGACGATCGCACTTATTCACAAACGTAATAACGGGCACCTGACGCAATTTGCAGACCTCAAATAGTTTTTCAGTCTGGTCCTCGACACCTTTCGCAACGTCAATCACCATCAGGCCGGAATCAGCTGCTACCAGTGTTCGTAATGTATCCTCAGAAAAATCTTTGTGACCGGGTGTATCAAGCAGATTGTACCGGATTCCATCTTTTTCAAAACGCAATACGGAAGATGTAACAGAAATCCCCCTCTCTTTCTCGATAGACATCCAATCAGATGCAGCATGCCGGGTTGCTTTACGCTGACGGATAGAACCCGCCTCGTGTATGGCCCCGCCATATAGTAGTAGCTTTTCTGTTAATGTAGTTTTACCGGCATCAGGGTGGGAAATAATAGCGAAGGTTCTGCGCTGCTTTGCCTCGCCAACAATCTGATCTGCAATGGTTGCTGTTTCTGCTTTAGCCATGATAATATCTTAAAAATGTTAAGCCTTCAATATACGTTTTTTTCATGGATATTTCACCAATAGCGTAATGGTCCGGCAACCCCGCCAAATAACCTGTATTATTTTTTGATATAATAACTGTTTAATAGCAAAACTGATTTCATATAAATAAAATTGGATTATTTCGGAACAATATCTCAAATAAACCCTTTATAGTAAGTGAACAATGTGCGTGAACAGCGCTTTGCAATTATAATTACTACAAATCCCAACAGAATAGATCATTATGAAAACTTTGAAGAAAGCTTCCTCGGTATTTTCAATTTTCGCCCTCATGTTTGCTTTTGCATTTACAGCAAATATTGCTCAAGCGCAGGACGGGAACGTAGTTGATGTTATTAATTCAAGTGACGATCATACCATTTTTGCTTCTTTGCTTGAAGAGTCAAACCTTGATGATGCTATTTCAGATCAAGGCCCCTTTACAATTATTGCACCCAATGATGAAGCTTTTGAAGCGATGGGAGAAGAACTGGACCAGTTGAGAGCCGACCCTGATATGCTTCAAAATATGTTGATTGGACATCTTTTCCAGGGTGAAAACACTGCAGAGGATGTAGAACCTGCACTTGGCGTGGAGATTATCGAAGGTGATATTCCCGCTTCCAATGGATTAGTGCATGTGACAAATGAAGTGCTGAATTAAATAGCCTTCATCATTAAATTTGAGAAAGTCGCTCCCGGTCTATTCCGGGGCGGCTTTTTTTTATGTCTGGATTTATTGGATCAAAACAATCCAAGTTGCTCGTTTTGTCGTTCCTTCGGAAATTTTTGCAACGGCTCTAACTCCACAAACCCTGAAAGCAGCCTGTGAAATTCCTTAGCAATCGCGGGTGCATGCAGAGTATCCGGCGCATGAATAAATATATATGGATGAAGCCCGTCATTAATCCAGTCCGCAGTGATTATCGCCCACTCTTTCAGCCAGGTCTCATTATTTAACACATCGTTTGCGCCAACATAACGCACAAACGGTCGGGAGCTGCTTGCATCAAACCGAACCGGTGTTTTTGGTTTTTTCTTCTGTGCCTCCCTGATGCTCTCATCACCTCCCTGAATAGAGTGCAGTTTTCGAGTATCGAATGTAACACGATCTATTGAGTTGGCTTTTAGAAGTTCAAACAGCCGCCGCTCTTTATCTCCTTTATCGTAAAAATCTTCGTGCCTCACTTCAACTGCATATTTTAAGTGAGGGGGTAAAAATTCACATAACGCCTCAAGTTTCGAAAATTCTTTAAATGAAAATTGCGAACTCAGCTGGATGTGGAAAGGCCCGAGTTTGCCCCGAATGGGTTCAAACAGCTCCAGAAATTCCATGACATCCTGCTCCACTCCGCTCAGCCTTTTGTAGTGTGTGATACCCTGTGGAAACTTGAAGCAGAATTTAAAGCCATCCGGCACCTGGGAAGCCCACTTCAATACGGTTTCTTCTTCGGGCACCCGATAGAATGTTGTATTTCCTTCCACGCTGTTAAAAACAGAGGAATATTGTTTTAAAAACTGGCTCTGGGCGACATCATCCGTATAAAAAGTGCCTTTCCACTCTTTCAAACCCCACTGTGTGAGCCCCAGGTGATATTTAGTTATTGCCATAATCTGCCTCGTTTAGGGATTTTGCCCGTCATTTTATAAGAGATCTGTTTTATTTAATTACATAATTAAATTCAATACCGTCCAAAACATTCAGAAAATTCATCAAATATCTTCGTTTATGTTCATTCGGAATAGATATTTTTATAGATCGAAAATCGATCCCCTGCTTTTTTATCGCAGAGTTATGAGGATGAATTCGCTGAATCCCGAAGATTTTCTGTGTATATCTGCGCATTTTTGCGGTAAACTCAACGATAATCTGCGAAAAGAAGAACAGATCGTATTCAGGGTTTCAAACTTCTTTCAAATTCATATATCGTTTTGGACAGTTGTGATTTAAGTTTTCTCTTCATACAAAACCATCCGTTTGTATTCATCATTTCTACTTCTATATTTCACGCTGCTTCAGATTAATATACAATCTGATCATAACATTCGCCCGTTCAGGACTGATCCACAAAATTCGCCGGTACACCAATGCCTTTTAGTTCACTCGATTATCTCGTTATTATTGCCTACATCCTCCTGATGGTCGTGGTGGGTTACTACTCGCAAAAGCGTGGACAGAAAACACTTCAGGACTATTTTACCGGCGGGAAAAACCTGCCCTGGTGGCTGATTGGAATATCAATGGTTGCCACCACATTCGCTGCTGATACTCCGCTGGCCGTTACCGGTATTATTGCCAGCGACGGAATTGCCGGCAACTGGATCTGGTGGAACTTCATGTTTTCCGGCCTCATCACGGTTTTTCTATATGCAAAGTTGTGGAAACGTGCCGATGTGATTACCGATGTTGAGTTTATTTCCATCCGGTACTCCGGAAAACCGGCCCGTATTTTACGTGGCTTTCGATCGCTTTACCTTGCATTCCCGATCAACTGCATCATCCTTGGGTGGGTTACGGTTGGAATGGCCAAAATCCTGACTGTCTTGACCGGCGCCGGCCAATGGGAAATTATTCTTGGAATGTACCTGCTGATCGGGATTTATATCGCTTTTTCCGGAATTTGGGGTGTGATTATCACGGATTTCATCCAGTTTATCATTGCCATGGGCGGCTCTATTCTGCTCGCTTATTATGCTGTCAGCCACATCGGCGGACTCGATCAGCTTCAGGCGGAGCTTACCAGTCTCTTCGGCAGCGATCACTCCATGCTCTCCATCAACCCGCTTACCAGTCCCGATATTGCCATTGCAACAGCTCTGGTTTGGGTTGGAATGATGTGGTGGGCTTCATGGTATCCGGGTTCGGAACCCGGCGGCGGAGGATACATTGCCCAGCGGATGTTCTCTGCCAAAGATGAAAAAAATGCAGTAGGCGGAACACTTCTTTTCAATGTTGCACACTTTGCGCTCCGTCCCTGGCCGTGGATTTTGGTTGCACTTGTTGCAATGGTTGTATATCCCAACCTGAATGATCCCGAAACCGGCTACCCGCTGCTGATGCTCAAACTGCTGCCCTCCGGCCTTCTTGGACTTTTGGCCGTTGCTTTTCTGGCGGCATTTGTATCCACCGTTTCCACACACCTTAACTGGGGAGCGTCCTACGTAGTGAACGATTTTTATAAACCCTTTCTGAAACCGGAAGAGCAATTTGAATCAGAGGAGCAGGCACAAAAACACTACGTTCGTGTTTCACGGTGGACCACCATGCTGATGATGGTAGCGGCCGTGGGTGTATCCCTTCTGTTTGATACGGTACGGGGCGGATGGGAGGCCATTCTCTCTATTGGTGCGGGAACCGGCCTTGTATACATGCTCCGGTGGTTCTGGTGGCGGATCAATGCCTGGAGTGAAATATCCGCAATGGCTGCTGCCGCTACAGGGTTTGCCTTAACCAAGCTCCTGGGATATGATGATTTTGCCCAGCAAATGATCTTCACAACTATTTTTGCAACAGTGGTTTGGATAACCGTCACATTTTTAACCAAACCGGATGATGAAGTTACGCTTCAAAAATTCTTCGATCGGGTGAAACCCGGCGGGCCGGGCTGGAAACGGTTTATGACTCGCGGCGAAGCCACCTACTCGCTATTGCCGGGTATCGGTTTTGCAGCTGTAAGTGCCGTTTCTATCATTGCACTGCTATTTGGAATGGGGCAAATCTTTTTCGAGTCAATGGCGCTCGGTCTGGGCTGTTTTGTGGCAGGAATTGGCGGTATCTGGTACGTAGTACAAAAGATTTAATCCGCCTGTTCAGATGATTTTTCGGTAAGAACCCTGTTACCAAATTCAAGAAGTTTACCCACCGTATCCATAAATTTTTCGCCAAATCTCTCTTTTAACTCATTCACGGTTTCAGCGTAAACAACCGACATTTTATCTGATCTTTCAACCCCTTTATCGGTTAGCTTTACGGCTACTTCCCGGCCGGTACGCTCTTTTTCTACAAGATTTTGCTTTGCCAGTTTTTCAATAAAACGTGTGATGGTTGATGGAGCAAGAGAAAGATTTTCGGCAAGTTGCTTTTGAGTCTGTCCGCCTCCTCTCTTCAGCAGTAGAATCAGCTCAACATACGATGTTGCCATCCCGAACTCACTCAGTTTTTCATCAAAATATGCGGTCAGATTTCTCGAAAATGTGTTGGCTTCACTGTGGAAAGTATTCATGAGAGTTACAATAGGTTATTGTATATACAAGTTTAATAAGCAAAAGAAATGGGAATTAGTCAATTCTGTTTCCATTTGGGGATTCAAATCCCGATCTTCATGAAACCTATTTGTAACTATGTATAAAGTTCAGCTTAAAAATTTCGAGGGACCGCTCGACCTCCTGCTCTTTTTTATCAAGCGGGACGAGCTTAACATCTACGACATCCCTATCTCACACATCACCCGGGAATTTCTCGAATACATCCGGATCATGGAAGAGCTCGACCTCGAAGTTGCCAGCGAGTTTATCTATATGGCCAGCCTGCTTATGTCCATCAAAGCAAGGATGATGCTTCCCCAGGAAAATGAGGAGGATGAAGAGCTGGATGAACACGACCCCAGGTATGAACTGGTTCAAAAACTGCTTGAATACAAGCGGTATAAGGAGATGGCCGAAAAACTCACCATTATTGATGAGGAGACCCGTCAAAAATATTTTCGCGGTTATAAAGACGGTGACACTGTTGAAGCACAGGCATCCGGCGAAGCGTTGAAGGATGTAACCATTTTTGATCTGATGAGCGCCTTTCGGAACGTCCTCAGCGACATCAAAAAACAGAACGTTTACCACCGGGTTGAAAAGGTAGAAACCACTATAGAAGAGCAGAGCGAATATGTTCAGGACCTGTTGCGGGAACGTGGCAAAACATCCTTTCGCACGATTTGTACAGAAGTGGGCAAGCGTATCCTGATTGTTGTTATTTTTCTGGCCGTTTTAGAACTTCTCAAAGAGCAGCAGATTAACCTGTTTGTTGAAGATGATCCAACTGATTTTTATATAGACCTGAAACCTGTGGAAGAGATTATTGGCTCTGACACCCAAAATGAAAATGTATCATATGAATAATAAGCGGTTCACACTATCAATACTCATTATCTTATTCATCTTACATGGATGTGCCGGCACCGGTGAGCTTCAGGAGGCGGATGAACATACCTTAGACGATTTTATTTCGTATTCAGAAACCATCACACCGGATTACCTGCGATCCCACCTCGAAGTTATTGCACACGATTCCCTCCAGGGCAGGGATACAGGAACAGAAGGTGAGCGAGCAGCTGCCCGGTACATCATAGATCAGTATGAACGGCTTGGAATAGCGACCAAAGGAACCAATGGAACCTACCTTCAGCCATTTATGCTGAATGCTGAACGAACAGACAGCCTGGTCTACGAAGTTTTTCAGGTAGAAAATTCGGATACGCTGGTTCACACCCGATCCGTGGTTGCCAACAACTCTCCGGGGGATTTTATACGGTTGTTTGGCGGAGCAAGTCCCTTGAAAGGTGAAATTATTTTTGGCGGCTTTGGCGTAGACGATACTTTAAGAGGCGTAAATCACCTGAACCCGGAACTTATGATGGATAAATGGGTGCTGATTTTTGCCGATTTCCCAACCGTTGTAGCTGGCGACACGCTCATCAATCCCGCTATAACCAATAATCAAAGAGTTGGCAATCTTTTCGGAGAAGTCGATGCAGGCGGTGTTCTTGTGGTTTCTGCGAGTGAAAGCAGCCAGTTCAAGGAAGCTGCTGATTTAAATTCACGTCTGATCGATCAGCCTAACAACATGCGCCTTCAGTATCTCGACGACTCATCTGCGCAGGGAGGCTTTCCAAAATCTTACACCCAGGTAAGTCCTGAACTTGCAGTTGAAATACTGGGGTTGAACTCAACCAGGGAGCTGTTCACTTTGCGCAAACAGATTGCTGATAACATCACGGAATTTGAACCTGAAGCCACCGGCTACCACCTGGAGTATATTCCCTACGACGGAACCGTTGAAATTAAGTCAAATAATGTAATCGCCTACATCGAAGGGAGCGACCCCTCCCTGAAAGATGAAGCTATAGTTTTGCTGGCGCATTACGACCATATCGGCCTTTCCATGCCGGATGCCCGGGGGGATATTATCAACAACGGAGCTGATGATAACGGCAGCGGAACTGTTGCACTGCTTGCGGTTGCCGAAGCTCTGCAAAATGCTAAAAATGACGGGTTCGGGCTCGACAGAAGCGTGCTGTTTCTGCATGTAAGTGCCGAAGAGAAAGGACTTCTCGGCTCACGATACTACTCTGATCACCCGGTGATTCCCATTGATCAGACCGTTACGGCATTTAACGCTGATATGATCGGCAGAAGCGACCCGGAGAATATTGAAGCCGGCACAACCGATTACGTCTATCTGATAGGCGGCGAGATCATCTCCTCTGAACTGGACAGCCTGGTGACGGTTTCGAATGAAAAGTCAACCAATATGCGGCTGGACCGAAAGTATAACGACCTGACAGACTCAAATCAGTTCTACCGAAGAAGCGACCACTGGAACTTCGGCCGCCTGAATGTGCCGTTTGTCTTTTTCTTTACCGGCGTACATGAGGATTACCATGCCCCCGGTGACGAGGTAGACAAAATTGAATTTGATAAATATTCCCGAATTGTGCAGCTTATCTATGCTTCAACGGTAAATGTTGCCAATTATGAAAAGCGTCCCGAAGTGGACAATGAAGAGTTTTTAAACATTACGCGGCAAATGCCGCGATAACGCAAATCCGGTTTAATGAAACAGCTACTTCTCTTTTGTTTGATTGCTATCCTGGCACCGCTCTCTATCCCGGAGCGGTCGTCAGCTCAAACGAGCCAGGAAGGGAGCTCCCTTCTGCCAGATCCCGGTGTGGTATCCTACACCTTCAGAAATCAATTCTCTGAAGATGTGCCCGGAACCCTGGATATGATTCAGGAAATGGGGTTTACTAACATCGAATTCTCAGCGCTGTTTGGCAAATCTGCTGAGGAGATCCGGATGCTGCTGGATGCACGCGATATGATATGCACCTCGTACGGTGTAGGGTACGACCGGCTAATGGATGAACCCGAAGAAGTTGCTGCTGAAGCCGAAATTCTTGGCGCTGAATTTGTCCGGGTTGCCTGGATCCCCCACAGCGCCCCTTTCGATATCGATGATGCTAAACGGGCTATAAGTGAATTTGAGTCAGCCGGAAAAATATTGCGCGAAAAAGGAATCCGGCTCAATTATCACAATCATGGGTATGAATTTCGCCCATACGAAGACGGTACTCTTTTCGATTATATGGTTCAGAACAGCAATCCCGATTACCTGAATTTTGAACTCGATACATTTTGGGTTGCCCACCCCGGCCACGATCCTGTGGAACTTTTAAAAACCTACCCGGATCGATTCAATCTTGTACATCTCAAAGATCTGGCGAAAGATGCAGAGCATGACTATTCCGGCCGTGCTCCTTCGCATTATGATGTACCTCTGGGAACCGGACAGATTGACTTTCATTCCTTCCTGATTGCCGCCGAAAACTCTGCCATCGAGCATTTCTACATCGAAGATGAGACGGAAGATGTAGTGAACCGTGTTCCGAAAAGCCGGGAGTATATTATTGGGTTAAGCAAATAGCCTCATCCGCTGACTTCCCGTCATTGGATGAGTAGATAGGGCAAGATATTACTCTGTCAGCTTATGCAAATGGATAATGTAAAGGCCGGACAATTCACCGGATGGAGCGAATTCATCCGTTGAAAATTTGCACCAAACATGCCCGTCGATTCATCAATGACACGACAGTAGCTCTGTTTTTCACAGATTATCGCTTACATATCGTGGATAAATATTGACACGCCCTGAATGGATAGAATATTATCTGCGAAAACAGCGGATTCATCAGCGAATCTCTGCGTGAATAAACAAATGGCAGCAACACAGTTAATCTGCTCTCCTTATTCGAATCCCGACTTTTTTCATGGAACTGGGGTCTGATTTATCACCAGCCTCAATCATACTTCTTCCCTTTTAGCTATCTTCCCTGCAGAATAAACGCTGCCCAGTTCACCGGATCGGCCATATGCGGCCTGCTGATCAGGTTCAGTTTTGCCTGCCTGAGTGCTTCATTGTAGCTGTATCCGTTGCGGATATGATCATAAAAATCGATCATCAGGTAGGCGGTCGGCTGATCATTTACTTTCCACATGGATACCATAAGATTGGAAGCGCCCGCGTAGATAAAAGCCCTTGTAAAGCCGATCAGCCCTTCTCCCCGAAATGTAGTGCCGAGCCCGGTTTCGCACGCTCCCAGAACAACAAGATCAGCATTAAATTCCATATTGTAGATATCGCCGACGTACGCAATTCCCGCCCCTTCCGCTTCGGGATACATCATGATCCCGGAAAATTCAGGATAATCTTCATTTACAAACGCATGAGTGGCAAAGTGTACAAAGTTATAATTTTTCAGATTCACCTGGCTGAATCGGTTTAAGGTAGCCTCCTCGCCGGCTAAAATTTTTGTTTGCTGAGGACGAAGATACTCCATCCACGTTCTGCGCTCACTGAAAAGCCCGGAAATTGTACTTGTTTCGTAGTTTGTCAAAAGCAACGGCTCCAGGGTGCTTGCATACTGTACCTCAACCTCATCGCTCTCAGGCCGGATGATTTCGCTGTTAAATGGCGCAACAGCCAGCAGATTTCGCGGATTTTCCGGCCTTCTCTGCTGCATAATATCTAACATAGTGCCCGACGGAATGTAACTGATTGTGTAATCTTTCAGCAGGTACGGCATGTTATGATATTCCTGGTGATCCGGCAGATCGGTAAGCAGCACTTCAAACGGCAGATAATGCAATTCCTGGTCGGCCATAATCATCACATTCGTACCGTTCAAATACGGCTCTACCGGTTCAATAAGTTTTTTATACAAGGTGTGGGATGTATAAATATACTCCTCGGTAGTTCCTTTAGTGATAATATCTCTTGCCCCTTCGATATATGGGGCAGCATCTTCTGTCATCCCCAGGTCAACCACATGGATCTCTGATTCCGAAATCACCATGGCGTACATGTTTGATAATCCGAGTACGTAACTGACTACAGTTTCTCCATCTTGCAGCAGCCCCTGAAGCTGATCTACAGACAAAACCGACTGATCATATTTTAACCTGTAGTATTCGGGATAATCCTGTTCGAGCTGGCGGGTAAACTTTTCGAGCTCCCTTTTTTTGGTAAACAATGAATCCTGAAGAGCATTAATAAACTCTGAACCGGCATTTCCTTCCGCCTCCCTTTCATTGAAAATTTGCTGCTGAACCGATGTAATATCGCGGTTTAACTCAGACTCCAGTTTAATAATTTCATCCGGAACTCCGCCAATCGTCATGGCAGAAATATCCTGTATAAGTTCTAAAGCAACACGAGCCCGGCTTTTTTCTATATAATTGAATATCTCGTTTTTGTACTCAGGATCACCAAGTTCAAAATATAGTTCTGCAAGTGTTTCAATTGCTCCAGTATAGATTGAGTAATTATGATCAACAAGCCTGAGTTTTGAGGCTTCATTTTTGTAGGATTGCTGAAGCATGTCAACCAGCGCTGAAGCCCATTCCAGGGCCCGAAGAGACATTTCGTAATCGTCTCGTTTAAATTCATCAGACCGAGTCCTGTAGAGCAAGGATTTACTTTGAAGCACTTCCACAATTTTAACCGGATCTCCCATCGGGCGTTCAGTATCAGGCAGGCCGGTAAGAGTGTAATCCCCATATAACATGTTCACTGCTTTTTGATACAGCTCCAGCGCCCTGTCATAATTTCCGCTGATTTGGTATGTCTCTCCCTTCAGATAATGTGCATCTGCCATGGTGGGATTGTTCTCCCCCAGGCGAGCTTCACCAATAGCTATCGCCCGCGTATACTGTTCCCTGGCACGTTCATTTTCATTGGTGTGATAGGCATATAAACGACCAAGAAATAGCTTCGGAGAGATCAGGTGGGGGTGATCATCACCGTAAATATTCTTTCGCACGGAAATCGACCTCAGGTAATTCTCTTCTGCAGACTTGTAATCTTCATTTTGAATATGAATTGAAGCCAGGTTTGAATAGCCGATTGCCGTTTCCATGTGATCCGGTCCGAAATTCTCCTCTTTTACCCGCTGAGCCCGTTCGAGATATTCAGCTGCAAGCTCATAATTTCCAATAGAATAGTAACAAAGTGCCGCGTTATTCAATATTGCCCCCATCTCTCCGTCATTCGGCCCAAAAATCGACTCAATAATACCGGCCGAACGCCCAAAATATTCCGCCGCCTGCCCGAAATCCTGCATCATATAGTAGATCGTCCCGATGTTATTATAGGCTTTGCCCATTTCCAGGTGATCATCTCCATGCAGCTCTTTGATAAGATCGATGGATAGCCTGTAATGCTCCATCGCAAGATTATAATCCCCTATGCGTCGATATGAAATTCCCACATTATTATGCGCATTAATCAGCAGCCTGCCGGATTCTTCAATATCATCTATTTTTTCGGCTAACGATAAGCTCTTAGTATAATACTCAACCGACTTATTGTAATTTCCGGCTGTTGATTCAAAGCGTGCAATACCAGAGTAAGCCCGGGCCTCTCCAAGCAGACCGAGTGTGTGATCGTTTATCATACTCTGCAGTTCCTTCGCCCACTTCTCCGCCTCCTGAAGGTCTGACATCTGTACGAAGAGAAAAACTTTTTGTCTGATCACCAAAACTTTTTTATCCCACGCATCATCAAAGGTCTCTTCGACAGATGCGTTCAATTCTGATAAAAGAGTGGAAGCTGTGTCATAATTTCCTTTACTGCGCTCTACAATTGATAAGAATATATGTGACTCAAAGCAGATTTCTTTGTATTCAGCCAGGCTACAGTAATCATCGATCAGTGCTGAAAATTTAGTTTGGGCATCCGCATACTCCTGCAGATCATATGCTGCGACCGCAGCATTGAACCTTTCATGTACGCTGCTCTGATTTTGAGCAAAAAGCAACGAACCCGAAAGAATTACACCAAATAGGGTTACACTCCAGAGCCGAAGTGCCGAATAGATTATATTAACCACGTTTCAATCCTTTAATTGAAGCGTATTTTAACGAACAGGTGCCAATTTGAAAAATTAAATTAAATTATTTTCCAAAAAGGGCGTTTACAAATGTGGTTTTTTCGAATATCTGCAAGTCTTCAATTCCTTCTCCCACACCGATATACTTCACCGGGACTTTCAGTTCATTAGAAATCCCGATTACGATCCCACCCTTGGCAGTGCCATCGAGCTTGGTTAATATCAGGCCGGTTACATCCACAACTTCCGTAAATGCGTTTGCCTGCTGCATAGCATTCTGACCAGTTGATGCATCCAGCACAAGCAGAATTTCGTGCGGAGCGCCGTCCACTACCTTACCCATTACCCGTTTGATTTTACCAAGCTCGTTCATCAGGGATTTTTTGTTGTGCAGGCGGCCGGCGGTATCTATAAACGCGATATCCGCATTTTTTGCAACTGCTGAAGAAACCGTATCGAAAGCGACTGCGGCAGGATCGGCATTTTGTCCCTGGTGGATAAGCGGAACTCCTGCCCTTTCACTCCAGATCTCAAGCTGATCCACAGCAGCAGCCCTGAAGGTATCAGCGGCTCCAAGCATTACGTTTTTTCCTGCCCGCTTATAGAGATAAGCCAGTTTGCCGATGCTGGTGGTTTTCCCAACGCCGTTCACGCCCACTACCAATACAATGTGAGGTTTCTGTTCAAATTCTGCATTGAACTCCGCAGGCCTGTCGGAACTATTTTCAATCAGCAAATTTGCAATTTCTTCTCTCAGAATTTTTTGCAGATCTCCCTGGGTAATGAATTTATCGCGCGCTACACGATCCTCGATACGGTTGATGATTTCGATAGTAGTTTTCACCCCAACATCGGATGTAATCAAAATATCCTCGAGTTCATCAAGCGTGGCGGCATCTACTTTATCTTTGCCTACAAATGCTTTCCCCAGCTTCCCAAGCAAACCATCCCTGCTTTTTTCAACCCCCTGTTCGAGTTTTTCCTCTTTTTTGAGCCCTAATTTTTCAAAAATTCCCATAATTATTTACAAATGATTAGTTAAAATCAGCACCGTCCAAAATCAATTTATATCGGTAAAAATAGTGAACAAACGATATAGCCATCATAATTAATGAAACGATCATTAATATACTATGAATTGTTGTCGCCTCCCGGAAGAAGAATACAGCAATCCAGTAGAGAGCCAGAACGTTTACGGATATTTTACCGGACATCGTAGACATTGCCACTTTCCCACGTTTCGATTTAATGTATCCGGAACCTATCATAATCAGCACATCCCGCACCACGCCTATTGCAAAAAACCAGAGCGGAATCCAGCCGAGCCAGACCGTATAGAAAAACAGAAAAAATGCCATCACTTTATCTGCAACGGGATCAAGGATTTTACCAAGCTCACTAATTTCATTTCTCAGCCGGGCAACAAGTCCGTCAAGGTAATCCGATATTGCACCGTAAAAAATCAACAACGTTACGATTAACGAAATTTCTCTGTTATTTTCGTAATGAAGATAAATTATTGGTATCGTTACAAGTACACGCGATAAAGAAATCAGGTTTGACCAGGTAAAAACATCATTCCTGACCAAGACTTTTTTCCCATCAACGTTCATCACTTCCTTCATGGAGTGAACCGATTATTTAAAATTTATTTAAAAATACACTTTTTACACTCGTAATCTATAGATGAATACAGGCAAAACCCACCCTACCACAGACGCTTACGAAAAACTGGCAGAAAAAAAGATCTCATCTCAACAAGTGTTCAACGGACGGCTGCTCCAGGTATATGTTGATGAAGTTCAGCTTCCTGATAACACAACCTCAACCAGAGACTGGATTAAACATCCCGGCGCAAGTGCCGTTGTTCCCGTATTTGAAGATGGCACAATTATGCTTCTGAAACAATTCAGATATCCCCCGCGAAAAGTGTTTATTGAAGTGCCGGCAGGAAAACTTGATGAAGGCGAGCCGCCTGTAGAGACCGCAAAACGCGAACTGCTTGAGGAAACCGGTATCCGCTGTTCTTCGATTTCTGATGCCGGATCGTTTTATCCTGCCATCGGTTATGCTGATGAAGAAATTTTCGTATTTGTAGCCTGGAACCTTACTCTGGAGAACAAAAAAGAGGATGACGATGAGTTTGTGCTTAATCACAGGATTTCTTTTGCCAAAGCGTTGGAAATGATCGCAACGGGGGAAATCACAGACGCCAAAACCATCTGCTCTATTTTAAAGGCAAAAATCTGGTGGGAGCAAAACCAGCCGTTTCCGGTCAGTTTTTCCTGATTATTCCTTCGGCTGCTGCGAGCCGGACCAGCGACTCGTGTATTTGATCGCGATCAACATCCCCGCGGCTGATGAGGGACTCTATTTCATCACCGGTAAACATCATCAGGCAGCCGTTCTCTTTCAATACCTGGTCGAAATTCCGGGGATCGCTGAGTTTTAATGATGATACATCAAGGCCGTCCGGGCTCACTGTTGTATCCACAAGACAATAGAAAATATCTTCGGGCTCATCGCCAAATTCTATAACTTCAAGTATAGTATTATTCATTCTCCGTAAAATATTTTGACTTAGGTGTGCCGCTCTACAAAATCACGGCCTTTGATAATTTCCACGATTTCGTCTGAATCTGTATCCACAATTTTAACCTGAAACAAGCTGATAATTGCCTGACTTTCAAGTGATTCCAGGGCTTCATCAACTGTAAAACACTCGTCGGTTTCGCTAACCAGGTCGTTTACTCCCTGCACGATGTACTTAAATTTCCTTTTTTTCGGTTTCGGCTCATCTTCAGGTTCTTCAAAATAGTTTCGAATAGCTTCTTCCGTAACATACCACTGCACCCCCAGTTTCTTCCCTTTGAGCTTTCCTTCGCGCAGATAAGCCCGGATGGTCATTTTACTCATTCCAAGCAGCTCATGGAGGTCATCAACCGAGTAGAGTGTTAAAGAACCAATTTTCTTCGGCATAGTACTGCAGTTATCAGTTATAAATTCATTTCCAAGCTATCATTTATCGAATACTTATACAACGGTTCACGATTATCAAATCGTAGCATCACTTAATCTCACTTTTCTGTAATTCTCTTGTTTGATGTACGCGTTCGCTGCACAAACTACCCTCGATCAGTATACATTTAAAACTCTATTAATAACATAAAAAATGCATATAAGTTATTATTAATTTATTATTAGTTATACATCTAAAATTGGTTTTGGATATGTGTGCCCAACACCCCTATCTTGGTAACAATTGATTCAAACAAACCGCTCTCCTCCCTCAATCGTTTTTCTACTCTCATCTTCTTTACGAAATCGTTATTCCCGATGGATAAAAATAATATGGAATGATAACTCGATTATTTCACCGGTCCGGATAGTTCCTAAAAGCGCTCTTGGCGGATCGATGCCAAAATTTGTCATATCAATATCCAGGCTCCCCATCGACTCAATCTCATTCTCATTTAGATGGGTAATCTCAGTTTGAAATGTAACTTCCCGTTCTTCACCTGCAACCGTTAGCATTCCGGCTACATCCGCGAGCTTTCCGTCCTCCAATTCGCCCGTAAACTTCATGGAGTTTTTGCTGAAGGTTATCTCAGGATTTTCTTCTGCATTCAGCGCATCTCTCAAATCGCGATTCATACGGCTTCTGCCCCCATCAAGCTGACCTGCAGGCACTTCAACATATAGTCCTTCAATTTCAGACGCCTCCCATCTCTCAACTCCTTCAAGCCAGTGGTCCGGTACCTGAAACTCGACATGAAAATCAGTAACCTCTACATCCCAGCTGTGCAGCGTTGATGTGCCCTCGAACATAAGCATGCTCCGTTCACTATCCATTTCAAGAATCTGCGCATTTCCCACGGATATAACCGAAATACTTATCAACAGAAGAATAGGGATGATAATTAACCGGTTGTAGATAATTTGCTTCATGGCATGCGGTATGAATGAACCTTCACCAATACAATCGTTTCCTGGCCATTTCCATTCTCTCTGATAAGAGAAAAGCCGCTTTGGGTTTGGATTCCAAAGCGACTCTTTTTTACTCAAAACGTAAGTTTATCAAGCGGAATTACTGTGCCGATGCAGGTTCTGGTACAGTATCCCGCGAAGCGATGAATGCCGCTTTTTTCTCGGTGATATATACTTTTATATTATCTGCTGTGATATAGACAACCGGTATGAGCACCAGTGTGATAAGTGTGGATGCCGCGAGGCCACCGATTACAACCCGTGCTAATGATGCCTGGATCTCCGCGCCGGCACCCCATCCAAACGATAACGGAAGCAGACCGAGGATGGTAGTGAGCGTGGTCATTAAAATTGGCCTCAGCCTCAGTTTACCAGACTGAACAACCGCCTCGTACACACTCAGATTTCGATCCCTTCTCATCAGATTGATGTAATCCACCAGCACAATGGCGTTATTCACCACAATACCGATCAGCATAATCAGCCCCATTACACTCTGCATATTCATGGTGGTACCGGTGAGAAGCATCGTTGGAATCACACCAATAATAGCCACAGGCACGGAAAACATCACAATCAGCGGATCGAGGAACCGTTCGAATTGTGCGGCCATCACCATGTAAATCAAAATAAATGCCATGATGATTGAGATCAGGTAATCCATCTGGGCGCGCTGTTGCTCCTCATACTCCCCGCCGTATACAATAGAGAAACCTGTTGGCAGTGAGAGCGTTGCGAGTTCAGACTGGATTGCACTTACAGCCTCCCCAAGCGTAGCTCCGCTTTCCAGGTTCGCGGTGATGTAGGTTACACGCTGACCGTTTATTTTGTTGATGCTCACCGGTCCGCGTGCCGACTCCTGCTTGATGACGGTTGAAACCGGAACTGTGGCCCCGGTCGCCGTTCGAACGGATATGTTATCAAGATCAAGAGTACTCATACGATCACTTTCGCGAAGCCGCACCATGATATCGAACTCATCACCGCCATCACGATATACACCCGCTCGTGTTCCGCCAACATTTGCCTGAATGGCCTGCGCGATATCCCGGCCGGTTAATCCAAGTTCAGCGATTTTTTCACGGTCGAAAACAATATTCTGCTCCGGACGGCCTTCCTGCCGATCGGATCGTGCACCACGGACAGCAGGAACACGCTCCATTCGGGTTACAATTTCGTCTGCGATTTCCTCAGCTCGTTCAAGGTCGTGACCCCGCAATTGAACCTGAACCGCTTCTTCCCCTCCGGAACCAAAAATTCTTCTCAGAATCCACAAGCCGGTCTGAGCTCTGACCCGAAACGATCCACCCGGAATAGTACCTTCAATTTTATCACGAATCTCATCAGCAAGAGCGTATGTGCTGACGTTCCGTTCACTTTGATCAACCATGGTGAGCTCCACCTGCGCACGGCCATTCCGTACTTCGGTCGTCATATATTTCACCTGGTCCATCGGGGCAATTGCTTTAACTCGCGTTTTCAGCTCTTCCAGGTATTGATTTGCCACGGCGATATTCATGCCGTCCGAAAGGTAGAAATCGATCCGGACCTCATCTGCTTCCGTTTGAGGTGCGAGTTCAGCGGAAATAAATCCCCATCCATACACGGCACCACCCAAAAGCAGGGCTGTAACACCAAAAACAATCGCTTTTCGCCGGATTGCGGTTTTCAGAACATCACTATAACGATTCTCCACTTTTGCGAACATTCGCTGAAACCGACCCTTCTCTTTTTCAGTGATCTCACTGTCCGGTTTAATCGACATAAATTTACTGGCAAGCATCGGTACAAGCGTAAGAGCCACGAAGAGTGAACATATCAGCGCAAACACCACAACAAGTGCCAGTTCCTGGAACAGTGCTCCCGTAATGGTTTGCATAAACACAACCGGCAGAAAAATGACCGATGTTGTTAATGTGGAAGCGATAATCGCGCCGGACACTTCACTTGTTCCCTGTAATGCGCTCTCTTTCAAAGATTTTCCATTGCCCCTGATCCGTACAATATTTTCGAGAACCACAATGGCGTTGTCAACAATCAGACCCACCCCGAGAGCCAGTCCGCCAAAACTCATCTGGTTCAGCGTAAGACCTGAAAAATAGAGCAGGCCGAACGTGGCGATGATCGATATGGGAATTGCGAGGGAGATGATAAACGTAGTGGAGCCGTTTCTAAGAAACAGGTATAGCACAAAGATTGCGAGCAGCCCACCCCAGATGGCCGATTGCTGCACATTATCTATAGAGTTCTGAATAAAATCGCTTTGATTGATTACGATCATCAGGTTCAGATCTTCCCGTTCGGAGTTGATCCGTTCCAGTTCACGTTCAATCCCGGCAGATACCTCTACCGTATTTGCCCCGGTCTGTTTCCGGATTCCCATCCGGATCATCGGTTCATCGTTGATACTCACCAATCGCCCGATATCCTGATAATCATCCACAACATCGGCGACATCACGAACACGAACCGGCTTTCCATCCATCACGGTTATGATGGTCTCGGCAATCTGTCCCACGTTGGTATACTCGCCCAGCGTTCTCACATAGAGTTCGCTAAATCCGTCACGAACATTCCCGCCCGGAAGTGTATTGTTTTCGGCAACGATCGCATTACGCACATCCTGCGCAGTCAAACCGCTTGCGGTCAGGCGATCCCGTTTTAGATCCACACGTATTTCACGGTAGACGCCGCCCCAGACATCAATCGCGCCCACGCCCGGAATTTGTTCGAGACGTTTTGATATATCACGCTCCAGGATCCGTGTAAGTTCATCCAGCTGGCGGGTGGATTGTGCTCCCACAATGACAATCGGGGAGTCGTTCGGATCAAATTTCCGCACCCTGGGCGGATCGGCCTCTTCGGGTAAACTTCGCCTGACCCGATCCAGCGCCGCCCGAACATCATTGGCGGCCTCATCGAGGTTGGTGTTTCTTGAAAAATTAAGATTTACGCGCCCCTGCCCTTCAGATGACGTTGAGGTTACTTCTTCGAGGTTTGCAACACCAGACAGCGCATTTTCGAGCTGATCGGTAATGATGGTTTCGATCTCTTCGGGACCTACATTCGGGTAGTCTACTGAGACGGAAAGCCGGGGGTATTCAATTGGCGGCAGAAGATCAACCGGCAGATATCTGAAGCCGGTAATTCCAAGCACAATTACAATCAGGTAGACCATCGCCGTAGCGATGGGACGTTTTACGGAGGTTTCTGTTATTCCCATTTTATTTCCTTACGATTGTGTTGACAGATCTTCGGATGACCGGTTTGCTGCGCGATCATTCATAATATCCCGCAGTAAATCCTGGGGCTGCATTTGCTGCATGTGCATGATTCGATTCCATGATACAGCCCGGATTCGTGCGCTTTCACTTTCATTATTGATCAGCATGTTCTGCCCAACCGTAACGACCCAGTCGCCGCTTTGTATCCCGGCCACTCCTGCCGATTCCCGGCCCTGCGCAATCACATCTATCGGCACAAACTCAACAGGCATTGGCTCACTTAAGGGAGGTGGGTTTGCGCTGTCAACCTGCTCCACCGGCTCCGACTCTGCCCCAAATTGCGGAACGATATAAACACCGGTTTCCCCGGTTCTTGGATGCCTGTAAATCGCACTCAAGGGAATAATCGTTGCCTGCTCACTTTCTCCGTAAAAAATATCAACGGTAACGAACATCCCCGGCATAAGCAGATCTCGCGTATTTGAGATATCAATTTCAGCTTCGGTGCTGAATGATCCGGCACCCAAAAAAGGAGAGATTCGGGAAACCGTCCCTTCCAGCATGCGATCGCCCATATATTCTGACTGCACACGTACGGTCTGCCCCTGGTTGATATAGGTAAGCATTCGCTCGGTGAGGTTCACCGTTATTTTTGCATCGTTCAGGTTTCCTACAATAAACATTCGCGTAGTGTTACTTACCTGCATGCCGATATCCGCATTTCGCTGACCTACGGTCCCATCAATTGGAGACCGGATTATCGTTTGGGCCAGTAAATCTTTTTGTTCTTCTACATTCGATTCAGCCTGCTCAACCTGTGCCCGAACCAATTCATGATTGGCTTCGGCAGACTGTTTTTGCGCCTCCAGCCGTTCCATTTCGATCTCACTGCTCAGTTCCCGCTCAGCCAGAATAGTCTGTCGCCGAAGCTGAGATTCCGCTTCATTTAACTCTGCAAGCGCTTGCCGTTCACGTGCCCGGTTGATCCTCAATTCGGCTTCAGCCTGCCGAAGGCGCTCATTGTATTCGTTATCACGCAGGCGCACAAGAGGATCTCCGCGGTTAACCTGGTCACCATTTTGCACATAAACCTCTTCTACAGGTGCTGATATTCGGGGATAAATTTCAACCTGCTGCTGCGCCCGAACAGAACCACTCAGCCGTTCTTCAAGCGGCAGCGAGCCAAACTGTGCCTGAACCGCTTCCACAGATGGAATTGAAAGATTATCCCTTGAATCGGCTTCGTTCTCTCCTGAGCAACCTGCGATAATAAGAGTGGTAATAACTGTAGCTGTAGCGAGTATTTTTTTCATAATAAAATAAGTGTCATTTGATCATCAAGATAACGAGTTTATCGGCAGCGTAACGCTCAGCCCTTGTTAAAGCTTTTAAAACGACGTCAAAACTTTGAAAACAGAATGTTCATATCGGACAACCCCGAACATGATTCTGTTCTCGACACTTTGTAAATAGATAATAAATCGATGGACTCTATTACTCAGGCTACCCTGGGCGCTGCCGTTGGAGAAGCTTTGCTTGGAAAAAAAGCAGGGTACCGTGCAGCAGCGTGGGGAGCCGTATTGGGAACCTTGCCCGACCTGGATATCCTGATCGACCCTTTTGTTGATGCGGTGAACGAACTTTATTTTCACCGCAATTTTACCCATTCGATAATTTTTGCTTTAGCCACTGCTCCGGTATTTGGATGGCTCATCGACCGGTTTCACATAAAACTTGAAGTTGGGTGGCTCCGCTGGGCAAACTTATCGTTCTGGGTGATTTTTACACATATACTGATTGATCTCCCAACAACATATGGAACGCAAATTCTGCAACCGTTCACAAATCACCCGTATGCCCTCGATTCTATATTTATTATCGATCCGCTGTTTACACTTCCGCTGCTCACCGGCCTGGTCGGGGCTCTCGTGCTTCGGCGTTCAAGGCCCGATACTGCCTCGCTTCTCAACCAGGCCGGGTTAGCAATTGCCACGCTTTATATGCTTTGGGGACTCGGGATAAAATCGCACGTTCATTCGGTTTTCCAGGAATCCTTTAAGAACCAGTACGGATATTTCGAACAGATAAAATCTACACCCAACGGCCCCACCACTTTTCTCTGGAACGGGTATATCATCAAGCAGGATACTCTCTACCATTCTCTCTATTCAATATTTGATGAGTCAACCGATCTGCAGTTCGAAAAAATTCCCCGCAACTCACACCTGATTCAACCGTTTGAAGGCGACCGCGCCTATGAAGCACTGATGTGGTTTTCGCGAGGATATTATTCTATGGAAGAAACCGATGAAGGAGATCTCATACTCTACGATTTGCGGTTCGGAAGGGATGATTTATGGCTGAATGATACCGGGGATTATGTGTGGGGAAACAGAATTATTCTCGATGAAACCGGAGATGCTGAAATGTTTGAAGCGTACCTGCCTTCTTTTGATGTGAGGTCACGAAATCTTAAGGCGTTCTGGCATCGCATTTGGGGCAAATAAATTCGTATTTTTACTCGTTGATTACTGAACCCGAATATTTCTATCCAAATACTTTTACTTTATTGATATGAAGCGTTCACTTGTTATTACAGTATTTATAGCATCTTTTCTTGGAGTATTTCTCTATTTCGCATTTTCACAGATTACACCCGAAGAGATTGAAAATGCACCCGACTGGCTCACCATTGAAGAAGCGATGGAAAAAGCGCAGGATGATGGCCGCCTAATCGTTATTGATATTTTTGAGGTGGGATGCCAGTTTTGCCGCGCCATGAACCGGGATGTTTACCCCGCACCATCTACACGCGCTGTGATCGACCGTGATTTTCATCCTGTTAAAATCAACGGAAATTCCGATGATATGATCACATTCATGGGTGAAGAAATGACCGAAAGTCAGTTTGCAAACAGCCTTGGCCTCACCGCATTCCCGTTTACCGTGATTCTGGATGCCGAGGGTAATGTAATCGACCGGCGAAGAGGGTACCTGGGGGTAAGTGAAATTACGCGCTTCATGAGAAATGCACGCGAAAAAGTAGCGGAAGGGTAGGATTGACAAATATTGAATATCGAATATTGAACGCCAAACGCTGAATAATGAAGTGAAGGGTTCGAAATTTTAATCATTCCTGCAGTTCATACAGACCGATACCTGATGTGATCTTTGGGTGAATAAGCCATTCTCCCTTATTTTTGAAATTGTTGTTTTCACCCAAAAATCAATCCCGCAACTATCAAATCTCTGCTATCACCTATTCCGCGTGTCCTGATTTTTCTTCTGTTTCCGGTTTTTGTATCGGGACAAAGCCTCACTCCGAATTTTTCCCATGAGCCCGGCTTTTACAGTTCAGAGATTATACTTCACATCGAAGCAGATCATCCGGATGCTATGATTTACTATACAACAGACGGGTCTGTACCGACTCTTCTCTCCCAGCCATACAACGAGCCGCTGCTTCTGGGACAGAGAGACGGGGATCCGAATGTTATTTCGGTAATACCTACCAATAATTTAGCCAGTGGTCATCACTACCGTGAAAACTGGCAATCTCCTGATGGCGAGGTTTTTAAAATTCATGCGCTTCGGGCAAAGGCTTTTTTACCAAATGGTGATTCAGGTTCTGTGAGTACTGCATCATACATCATAGATCCGGATGGATTGGATCGCTTTTCTATGCCGGTTTTCTCAATCATTACCGATCCGGATCATTTATTTAGTGAAAACGAAGGAATTTATGTGCCCGGTAATACCGGTGGAAATTATTATGAACGCGGACGGGACTGGGAGCGTGAAATTCACCTGGAGTTTTTTGAGAATGATGGAAGCCGGGTAATAGCACAGGAAGCGGGTGTTCGTATTCATGGCGGGTCAAGCCGAAACCGCCCTCGAAAATCCCTGCGGTTCTATGCCCGGTCGGATTACGGAACGAGTTGGTTCAACCATCAACTTTTGCCCGATAAACCTGTAATGCGATATAAAAGATTTCTGCTGCGTAATTCAGGGAATGACTGGAGTGAGTCCCTGTTTCGCGACGCCTACCTGCAGAGGCTCATCCAGGGAAATACAGACGTTGACCTTCAGCACTCGCGCCCTGCAATTCTGTTTATTAACGGTGAATACTGGGGAATCCACAATATTCGCGACCGCTATGATAGCCGTTATTTACAAGCAAATTACGGCCTTGATAATGACCGGGTGATTATAATGGAGAACGATTCAGAATTTGATGATGGAAACGAGGATGGGATTGAAAGCTATCATGAGCTCTATAATTATGTTACGGACAACTCAATGTCTGTGGATGCAAATTTTGAACATGCCTCCCTCCTGATGGATATGGAGAATTTCATCGATTACCAAATTTTGCAGATCTATGTAAGAAATACAGACTGGCCCGGTAATAATGTGCGGTTCTGGCGATATCTTGATGGTACCCCTGACAACAATCAATCTCCAGCAGAAGATGGGCGGTGGCGGTGGATGATTTTTGATCTCGATTTCGGGTTCGGTCTCGATTTCGATTATGTCGAAGACCGTGGCGCTTTGTATGGCGGAAATGATCCGCAACACAATACTCTTGATTTTGCTCTTGAATCCAGCAGGCTGGCATGGCCAAACCCGGGTTGGAGTACAGCATTATTTCGAAATCTCATGGAGAATGATGAATTTAAAAATAAATTCATCACCCGTTTTACAGATCTGCTGAACAGCTCTTTAAAATCTGAACGGGCTGAGTCTCTTCTCAATACCATGAAATCAACATACCTGGTTGAAATCGATGAGCATATAAGTCGCTGGCGGGAACCGACCAGAGATCACTGGGAAAATGATATTGAAACCATGCGTAACTTCGCAAAAGAACGCGAAAATGCCGTCCGGTCCATTCTGGATGACAAATTTTCTCTGGGTGAATCAAATCAGATCACTCTTTCCGTCAATCATCCGGGAATGGGAACCGTTAAGGTAAATTCACTTCGGATTGAACACGACCTTCACGGCACAACGGATGAGCTTTTTCCCTGGAGCGGCAGCTATTTCAGCAATCAATTGATCCGGCTGATCGCTATTCCGGAGGCGGGTTATTCGTTTTATGGCTGGCAGGGTGATCTCAGCTCAGCTGCAGATACCGTTGAGATAATCCTGTCATCGGCGATGGAACTTACCGCACATTTTACTGAAGGCGAACCGTTTGATGGGGATGAAATGAACCCATCGCCATACCGAATCACCAACCAGGCGTACATTTTTGATCACTGGAGTGAAGATGAACCGGAAGGAAGTTTTCCGCCACACATGGTTTTCCAGCAAAGTTCAGTTGACGATCCCGGTCTGGATGAAGAGATGACAGCGCCCTATTTCATCCCTTTCGCTGATGAAAACGACAACGACTATCATGCAGATGATCAGGATAAATTCGGGTTCCCCTACAAACTTACCGGCCGCACGCGGATTAATGGCCTGGGGAATGATGGCATTTCGATGATCAACACAGGCAGGGGGCGTGATCTTGGCGCCATTGTGCTCGCATTAGATACACGTGAGATTGAAAATTCATCCTCCATCATACATCAAATCGAATGGGAAGCGCAGACACTCGAAGCCAACAGCCGGGTATATCACGTGCGTCCTCAGTACAGAATTGGACTGAGCGGTGAATGGACAAACTTTTACGAAAACGGAGAACCTGTAGAGTACGAAAGAAATGAAAACACTTCCGAAACAAGCTATTTCCAGCATAATTTCCCGAATGAAATAACGGGCCAGCCTTATGTTCAGGTTCGCTGGAAATATTACTACACAGGTACTCGGTTGTCAGAAGAATCCGGACAACGCGACAAAATACGCCTCAATAATATCTCCACCATGGCTTACGGGCTTTCCACAGAACGTTCTGAAAATCCGGGTGGTTTTGAGCTCAAACAAAACTATCCGAATCCGTTTAACCCTGGTACAACTATAGAATTTACAACCCATCAAACTATGGATGTCCGACTGGAAGTTTTTGATGCTTTGGGAAGGCAAATTGCAGTACTGGTTGACCAGCGCCTTAAGGAAGGGATTCACCAGGCATACTTTAATGCATCAGGGCTGTCGAGCGGGTTGTATTTATACCGATTGGAATCAAATGGCGGCCAGCACGTGCGAAGGATGACATTGATTAAGTGAATTGCACATGCAACTGTTAGTGTATATCCTATGCCTGCTATTCATTTAAAAACTTCAGCAATTCAGAATGAAATTCTTCAGGGGCTTCCAGGTGCGGATTGTGGCCTATATTTTCCAGGAGCCTGAGCCGGCAGTCAGGAATAGCATTACATGTAGTTTGCGCGTGTTCAGGGAAATCAGTCCCGTCTTTTTCACCGGAGAGAATTAATGCAGGCACTTCGATATGCGGAAACTCATACACTACCGGCTGGGAATATACCATCTGCCGGTTGATTGCCCTTACTTTTGCCAGGCGCGGCCATTCGGGGCTAAGCTGCCATCCATAATGAATGCGGATATATTTTTCATATTCCTGATCCCAATTCACATAGTAATTTTCCTGTTGTTGCCTGATGTCCTCATACGTCCGATTCATTTCTCCTCTGTATAATTCTTCAGTGCTTTCCCATTCCCTGAGTTTTCTGAAATCCTGTTTACCGATCATATTCACGAGAACCAGTTGCTCGGTAAAATTTGGGTAGGAGAATGCGAAACGTGTGGCAAGCATCCCGCCCATAGAATGGCCAATGATTACGGCATGATCTACGCCGATTTCATTTAAAAGCGTATATGTGTTCGCCGCTTTTTTTTGAAAACTGTATGGAATAATCGGTTTTGATGAACGCCCAAACCCAATTTGATCGGGCACTACCACGCGAAAGCCTGCATCAGATAACACTGCAATCGTCTCATCCCAGTATTCCCCAAAAAAATTGAGGCCGTGAAGTAAAACCACGGTTCTGCCGTTCTCTTCGCCTGTTGGCGCCACATCCATATACGCCATCCTGACATCTTCTCCAAGAATGGAAAATTCGAAATATTCAACGGGATGGGGGTATGGAATATCCTCAAGTGATATGCTTACCGGGCCCCATTCATCAGGCGGTGAGCTCGTATCCTGCGCAAAATGCTTTTCCGGCAAGAAAAAAATGAAGACTGCTAACAGCGTCAAACCGACTGTGAATTTATACCAATAATTTAAAGACTGGATCATAATTCGTACTGTTTGCTTATCAGTTTATTAATTTAATAACCTCCGGTGTTGCATCCTGAACCTTGAACCTTGCATCCTGCCCCTTGTCAATACCCCGCAGCCTGTCCATCAAACCGGGATTCACTTGCCCCGTAATAGACGCCTTTTTCGTGGTCATACATAATTCCCTGGTAGCGGCCAAAGAAGCTTTCTCCAATGCGCACAGTGTGGCCGCGCCGGCGCAGTTCACGTACCACATCGTAATCGATTCCCGACTCGACATTCAGAGTTCCGCCATCGTCCAGTGAAGCATCTCCAACTTCTGTCGGTTCAGTGGAGCCGTTATGCATCCATCGAAACGCATCCCCTGCTTCTTGTATATTCATCCCAAAATCGATCACATTGGTGATGATACTTACATGACCAACCGGCTGATAGGCTCCGCCCATATTCCCGAAGCTGAACCACGGCCGCCCATCTTTCATCGCAAAACCCGGAATAATGGTGTGAAATGGCCGTTTGCCCGGCTCATAGACGTTTGGGTGATTCGGATCAAGCGAAAAGAGCTCACCCCGGTTCTGAAAACTGAATCCTGTTCCCGGCACGACAAACCCGGTACCCATGCCCCGGAAATTACTCTGAATCAGCGAAACCATATTTCCCCTGTTGTCGGCTGTAGTTAGGTAGATGGTATCCCCGTCCTCCATCACATCCACGCCGGTGGTCACATCATTCATCGCCCGATCTCCGATGAGTTCCCTCCGATCTTCTGCATACACTTTTGAGAGCAGGTGATCCGTGGGCTGATCATAAAAGTCGGAATCTGCGTAATGTTTTGCGCGATCTTCATACGCCAGTTTTTTGGCTTCAGTCATCAGGTGCAGGACCTCGGCAGAACCAAACCCTTTTTCTGAAAGATCATATCCCTCCAGAATATTGAGCATCTGCAATACGGCCGTGCCCTGGTTATTGCCGCCAATCTGGTAGATATCGTACCCGCGGTAGTTCACTGTAACCGGGTCTACCCACTCGGATGTGTGCTGCTCAAAATCTTCGAAACGGAGATAGCCTTCGTTTTCAATCATCCACTCATCAATTTTCTCCGCAATCTCACCCCTGTAAAACGCATCGCGCCCCTGTTCGGCGAGAAGGCGAAACGTATTTCCAAGATCGGGATTTCTGAACATTTCTCCTTTTTCCGGTCCGCGCCCATCTATCGTAAATGTCTCTTCAAACGCGCCCGGCTGTTCGCTCAAAAAACCGGCAGAGCGCTGCCAGTACATTGAAATGGCTTCACTGACCGGGAACCCCTCTTCGGCATAATAGATCGGCTCGGCGAGAATTGTACTCATAGGGACCGAACCAAACCTGTCGTGCATCTCAAACCATCCGTCTACCGCACCGGGCACCGACACCGAAAGCAAATCATAGGCCGGGATGCTTTCCTCACCTTTATCATCCAGGATCTCCATCAGTTCATCATACGAAAGGTTCCGGGGTGATCGTCCGCTCGCGTTGATTGCATAAAGCTGTTCACTTTCAGCATGCCAGATGATGGCAAATAGATCTCCGCCAATTCCGTTGCCTGTAGGCTCCATCAAACCAATCGCTGCATTTGCCGCGATCGCTGCATCTATCGCGTTACCACCCTGACGAAGTATATCAAGCCCAACTTGTGTAGCCAGCGGCTGGCTTGTCGCTACCATTCCACGATGCCCAATCACTTCGGAACGGGTTGCAAACGATTCGCCAGCTTCACGGTCGATTTGTGCGTGGAGGATGTCAGTAAAAACAAGAAGTGAAATGAGAGCAAACAGCGGGAGTATTAGACGTGATTTCATAGTTCAAAAATAGTGAAGTTGAAATTGAGCGTGGCAGAGGATGATACAGATTAATGTAAAGCAAAAGGATAAATAGAGAAAATCTATTCCGCATGTTAGTCCAGACAAGACAGATGGTTTTGGTGAAGTGATCTCATGACCTGCCAGAGTGCTGAACGGAGTGAAGCTCCTGGTAGAGTCAGGAAGGAGTGTTGTACGGTTTTGAACCGATGAACTGACGAACAGAAGAACAGAGAAATGATAAAGTTGAGACTGAGCTTACCTATAATCTATTTGTCCCATCGATCTTTCCAGTATCTTGGGTTTCTTCGCAGATGCATTACCGCAACAATATAGATATGGGCCGATTCCGGGTCATAATGATAGAGTAAACCAAAGGGAAATCGCTGTACTAAAATTCTGCGAATGGCTCCGCTCACTTTTGTCCACGAACGGGATTTTCCTTTACCCTTTGAACCGTTTTATAAACTTCCACAGAAAATTCAAAACCAAGCTCTCTCTGTTGATCTTCAAAATAATCGATAGCCTTTGTTAATTCGTTTTCAGCTTCAGGATGAAAACTGTAGTTCATTCAGAAAAGCGTTTTTGAATTCTTTCAAATACATCATCTCCTGGAATGGGTGAGGTTTTTCCCGATTTTAAATCAAGAAGGCGATTTTCTGCCACTTCTATCCACTGATCTTCAATCTCCTGATCCACCGGGTTTAACGTTTTTAAAACGGAATCGGCAACCCGGATTCTTTCGTCTACTGGTAGTGATTCTATCTCTTTAATTAGTCTGTTCGTGGTTCGATCACTCATGGCAGCATAAAAATTGAAATTGATTAGAAGTTATCTCAAATAACGACTATATCTGTGAATTATTCAAAATCTGTTGATTCTGTTAATTGCTCATCATAATAATTTACGTTATATCTGCTGAACGGTACCCTGCAGATTGACGGTTAAAGAACTGCCATTTACTTACTATCTTTCTTATTCACTTTTAAGCTGTAAACATTTTAAAGATCGTTTTTTCATGATCCAGGAATATTTAAACTCTGTTGATAAATTTATCATTATCGGGGATCGGGTCCTCATCAAACCGCGTGATATGGAAACGCACACCAAAAGCGGACTGGTGCTGCCTGCCACGGTGAAAGAGAAAGAGGAAATTCAGAGCGGTTATATTATTAAAACCGGGCCCGGCTACCCGATTCCATCGCAGGATATCGAAGAGCCATGGAAAGATTCATCCAGCGACACAAAATATATGGGGATGCAGGCTGAAGAGGGCGATCTTGCCATTTTCCTGAAAAGCCGCGCTCATGAAATCGAATTTGAAAACGAGAAGTTTCTGATTATTCCCCACGCCGCGATTTTATTGCTGATACGGGATGATCATCAGTTGGAATGATGTAGCACGTCATCGCGAAATACAGTCATCCCGGGCTTGACCCGGGATCTCCCATTTTCGCTCCAGCCTGGGATTTGAACATTGGCAAAACACATAGTTTTGCATGAACGGGAGATACCGTCCCGATGCTTCGGGACGGTATGACCCCTCAACGAGCTTTTACACTTATCAAACAAACCCCAATCACCATGAACCGATCCTCTTTCCTCAAACATCTCGCACTGCTTTCTGCAGGTACTGCACTTCTGCCACGGCTGAAGGTTTTTCAAAACTCTCCATTTACTGAAATAAGAAACGGAATCGGCACATTTAGCATGCGGGGCGGCACGATTGGCTGGATGGCACGTCCCGGTTTTACAGTTGTAGTGGATTCGCAATACAGTGATACAGCCTCCGATTTTCTTGAAGGAATTTCGCGGTTTGATAGCGGCCCTGAAACCGTTCTGATTAATTCGCACCATCACGGGGACCATACTTCCGGAAATGGTACATTTCGCGAAGCGGGATACCGAATTTTTGCTCATGAGCAGGTTCCGGTCCTGCAGCGCCGCGGTGCCGATAATCCTGATGAAGTTGTAGCCGCCGATGAAACCTACAGCGAAAACCTGGAGCTGGATGCCGGCAACGAAACCGTTCTCCTGAAGTATTACGGGAATGCACACACTGGCGGCGACTCGGTCACCTGGTTCGAAAATTCCAACATCGCGCATATGGGCGACCTGGTGTTTAATCGTCTCTATCCATTTATCGACCGCGACGGCGGTGCTTCGATCGAGGGGTGGATCAATCTCCTGGAGCGTGTAAGTGATGAAGCAGATTCCGACACGATATTTATCTTTGGACACGGAAACCCGGAATTCGGTATCACGGGCAGTTCTGCTGATCTGCTTCACATGCGCGATTTCCTCTCCAAAGTTCTTGAACACACACAGCAGGGCATTTCAGCCGGACGCAGCCGCGAAGAGATTACGCAGATTGAGTCGTTTGATGAATTTCCAGATTACATCAGTCCAAGCGATTTTCTTTCACTCCCCCGCAATTTAAATGTTGCCTATCGTGAACTCACCGAATAAAACTGACGCCAGAAAACCAAAAGGTACTGAATGCTCCGTCAATCGCCGCTGCCTCTATTGCGGTCAGATAGCCGGAATGGTGTGGGTTCACGGCCACGGTCAGTGCGCATCGTGCGGCGTGAATGTGGATGAGTGCTGCCGGGGGGAGAACCAGATACAAGATAAAAGGTGACAGATGTTAGGTAGTTCGAGCATAATTTCACTTCGTTTAACAGCAGAAGTTTGATTACATTTTTATCCTGATTTCTAACCACCGTTTTCGAAGCCGGATTTTCCTATTGAATGAATGATATGCATCAAAACAGATCTCTCCCCTTCCTTTTTGCTCTTTTAATTTCACTGTCAGCCTTTCCCGCTTTTGCGCAGCAGATCAGCTACGATCATGTGGATTCCAAAGATGTGCACGCCATTTTTATGGATTACGATGAAACCACCGGCGGATGTGTAATTGGTATTGCGGATCATGGTGAGCTGATTTTTTCAAATGGCTACGGAATGGCCAACCTTGAGTATGGAATTCCACTCGAATCCGATTCGAGACTGATGATCGCATCAATATCAAAACAATTTGCCGCAGCTGCAATGCTCATGATGGAGCAGGAAGGAGTGCTCGATCTGGATGAAAACCTTCAAACCTACATCCCCGAAATTCCCGATTTTGACGAGCCGATCACCGCCCGCCAGCTGATCCATCACACTTCCGGCCTGCGCGATCTTTTCTCACTGCTGCACCTGAAAGATCTCGGACTCGATCCCACCACAACCACCGAAGACGCTCTTGAGCTGATCAGAAATCAGCAGCGGCTGAATTTTCGTCCGAATACAAATCACGTCTACAGCAACAGCGGTTACGTACTGATGTCAGTTCTGACTGAAAACCTCACGGGGATGACGCTCAGAGAGTATACAGACAAACATTTTTTCAAGCCCCTGGGGATGAACGCCACTCACTTTCATGATGACCTGGAGATGATCGTGCCTAAGCGGACCGACAGTTATCGGCCGACGGATAATGGGCCCGGACGTTTTTATCGTGACAATATCGACAGAGTGGGTGCGCGCGGCCTGTTTACCACTATTGAGGATTTTGCGCTTTGGGATGCCAACTTCATCGATAATCGCACAAACCTGGATCAGTTCACCGAACGAATGACCGAAAAAGGAGTGCACAATAACGGAAGATCGCACAGTTACGCCGCCGGGCTGAGAATCGGCACGTATCGCGGTCTTGAAACCGTTGGTCATGGCGGAAACTATATGGGGTTTCGATCCAGCTACATGCGATTCCCTGAGTATGAACTGGGAATCATGGTTTTTTGCAACATGAGTGATATAAACCCTGCAGCGCATGCGCGTCAGCTTGCTGATCTCTACCTGATGGAGTTTTTCGAGGAAACATTCAGCGAGTTTGCCGGCCGATACCGAAACGAGGGATTTGCCCGTGAATATGATCTGCTGATTGAAGATGGTGATCTCTACCTGAAGAAATCATCCCGCGATAAAGAGCGCCTGATCTGGCAAAACGGCGACCTTTTCAGCGCCGGCGGTTGGACACTCGAATTCACACGTGAAGATGAATCCATCACCGGGTTCACCGTTGAAACTTCCCGTACCGGTAAAATCACTTTTAACAGGCTGTAAGTCCATCAAAAGCTGTATCTCTATCTTAAACAGACCGAATCCAATGAACCGAACCATTTTTATCACACTTCTGATTCTCATCTCCGCTTTTTTCTGGACAGCAAACATGAACGCTGCCAGCAACGACAATCCGGAAACAGTTCAGGGTGTATCCACCGAAAAAATTGAAGAGATTTTTGCGATCTATGAAAGCTCAGATGCGCCGGGATGCGCCGTTTCGGTTTACAGTGAAGGAAACGAAATCTACAAAAATACGTTCGGCCTCTCCAATCTCGATTATGGAATTGCGCTTAGTGACTCCTCTGCGTTTTACATGGCTTCGGTATCCAAGCAAGTGACTGCAGCAGCGGCAGGCCTGCTTGTGATCCGCGGTGAACTTGATGACACTGCCCCGGTCTCCGATTATATTGAAGAGTGGCCGGATTACGCCTCCGATGTTCAGGTTCACCATCTATTCAGTCACACTTCCGGTCTGCCCGATATCTACGGTTTGATGGAGATTGCCGGTGTGCCGGTCAACAATCCGATGGATATTGAAGATTATATGGAGCTGATCCGCCATGGGGAGTCACTGAAATTTTCGCCGGGAACTGACTACGCCTATACCAACAGCGGATACACAACTCTGGCTCACCTTGTGGAGATAATCTCTGAAAAACCGTTTTTTCAGTTTGTTGAAGATGAGTTTTTTAAACCATTAGGTATGAGTTCGACTCATTTTCACAGTGACCGCCTCAGGGTGATTCCCAACCGGGTAATCAGCTATCGCCCCGGAGAAGAGCAGTTTCGGCGCACCTATCTCGGGATGTTCCAGGGCGTGGGTCCGGGCGGGCTCTATTCCACATTGAATGATTGGGCAAAGTGGGAAGCATTCTGGTACGGCAGTCTTGATTGGGATGGCGGAATTACGGTTGAAGAGGCTTCGGAATTGAAATCTTTGATGGTCACTCCTGCAATTGCGGATGGCGAAGAGCTTGACTATGGCTGGGGCCTCCACATCGAAAAGAGAAAAGGACAGCTCATGATCGGGCACGGCGGTTCTTTTATGGGTTTCCGTACCGACTACCGTCGTTATCCGGATCATGGATATTCGTTCTTAACCCTTTGCAACCGCGGCGATGCCGAACCGCGCGATTTCAACGACCGGCTCGCAGATCTTTTTCTGCAAGATGATTTTGAGGCCTACCTGGCTCCTTATGGCGGAACCTACCGAAATGATGAGCTGCCCATTGAGTATGAACTTACTGTGGAAGAAGGGAATCTAAATCTGATCAGAAGAAACTCACCCAACGGAGCGATGACGGAAGACGCAGAAGATATCTGGCGCGCCGGTTCATGGGATTTTGTATTCGAACGCAGCGATGAAGGGCAAATAACGGGGTTTGTCGTATCAACCGGGCGTGCCCGTGATGTGGAGTTCACAAAAATCAATGGGGATCAGTTATAGAAATTCTTCTCCGGTGTTTATCGATGCTCTGTGCGACATCCTTGTGGAATGATATACTCATCACTCAATCAGCAGATAGGAAACCGAACGGCCCGGCACCCGAAGCTTGATTCCGCCATCTGTTTCTGCTGAAAACGCCTCCATCTCTTCATAATTCAGGGGACCACCGGATGCGTATTCCGGCCCGATATTATTTATTTCGACCTGACGCGAAAAATCGCCGCCCTCACCTCCTGTGATTGTATACCAGTAGTATCGCTCACCCGGGTCGGCATCAATCAGGTCGACTTCCACAATCCTGGGAAACCCGCCGGTATTCGCTATCACCATACCGGTGTGGCCTGAACTGTAACGGGAAGCGTAGCTGTGGATATCTGGTGCGTTCAGTCCCTGCTCCCAGGAAAAAATCATCGTATCTCCGAATATTCTTTGAAAAAAGTAAAGGTGGAAAAAATCGGGCCGGGGATGCCAGCGGGGAATCCCGCCGGGTTCGTCGCCTGCGTTAAACATTCCATGATCATTTCCATCTTCCCAACCGTTTGCCAGATTCCACCGGGCAGCCATGCCATAGCTGTTTTTCATCATCTCACCCACAACCATGGTGGCGTGCATGCCCGAGATATCCGACACCATCTGGCTGGATCCTGTTGCAAAAATGTTCCACTCCGTAAAAGCGATCGGTTTTGTAGTTGCTCCATGCCTGCTGAACGTTGTATTCATCCACTCCATGACATCGTGTGTAACCGGTTCGGCACTTGACAGGATCGCATCCGGGGTTGAATCTTCATCATACTCCGTGAAATAATCATGTACGATGTAGTAATCAGCCGTATTTCCGGCGGATTGAAAATATCCTTCGTTCCAATCCCGGTCGGCCGGGTTCCAGGAGTTGGCTGCATCAAAATGGATGAGCTGTGCCCCGATTTTGATATCGGCCCCGATTTCATCGGCAGCAGCTCTCATGGAGTCGGCAAAAACGTTAAAATGTGATCCGTACAGAGCCCCGGTAATTCGTTCGGGCTGGCCATCCTGGTTTTGATCCGTATCAATCAAATACCCCGCCTGCCACGGCCCTCCGTTTTCGTTACCAATCTCCCAGTATCGTGTGCGGCCGTTATCATATCGAACCCAGTCTGCTGCAAGTTTTGCTGCCGTTTGCAACGGGTTAGGGCCTGTGCCGTATCGGGCATAGCTGTAGTTGACCGTAAACATGCCGGTGCTTCCGGTTCGGTTTAACACTTCGTAAAAATTATCGAGTGATATCGTCCAGCTTTGCGTGTTATTCCCATACCAGTAACCCGCATCGTACGCATTGCCGCTGTTTCCATCGATGAGCTGATCCGGGGCGTCATCCGGCGGATTTCCGGGATCGGCATTCCAGAAATACATATTGCTAAGATTTCCGCCGGGAAACCGGATTACATTAGGTGAAAGACTGCTAATGTAGTGCATCAGGTTCGGCTGATCAATCATCTGTGTCATATATGTGTTGGCATTATTGCCAAACAGGTAGGGTGATACCCGGGTGATTTCATCATCCGGATCTGCATAGATAAAAACTGAGGCATCAGCCTGAACTTTTTCTACAGGCCGATGATCAGGTATCACCGCATCTTTTGGCTCCCAGCTATCCAGAAAGAATCCCGGGTTACCGCTTTGACCATCAAATGGTGGCTTGACGATCTCTCCTTTAGTGCCGTTTTCATTTGGGTCCCGGTCATTTGAATCCACACCTGAAGTACTATCACTACAGGCATTAAACAGACCAATGAACACTACTGCAGTGATCCAAAGTATGGAGGACTTCGTATGACGCATGTTCATGGCTAACCTTAAATTGCGGGAAAAAATAGTGAGCCTGTTTTCGTGACAACGGTGAGCTACTCCAAGAAAATCATCGGGTGAGTCATCAATGATTCATTTATTCAACCTGCTTAACTCGATTTTTCGAAAAACTCATCCGATGACGCTCTTCAGATAAAATATCCGGCCTTTTAACAGGGTATTCATTAAAAGGCCGGATAAGCAAAAAAAACAGAATTGTTAGTTAATCTGTACGATTCTGAAGTTATCGTAAGCCACACTCAGTTCATCTACAGGTACACCGGTGTCTGGATTAACATAGAACATGTGCATGTTCACAGCTATATCGGCATAGGTGGTTGCGCCCAGATCGTAAAGAACTTCCAGAGGGATGGTGAAGGTTTCCCAGCCATCGGTTTGAATGGTAATGCGCTCATCGTTACGGGTAACAAACGGATTCCAGTCGTACTCAAAGTTCCAGTTGAAGTTGAATTTGATCCAGCCGGAATTTAATCCGTCGGGAATATTCATTTCAAACCGAAGTACCAGGTTTTCTAAATCTGTATTCGGATCGATATCGGGCCAGTCGGTTTCAGCTTCCATCGGCGTTGCCAACTCCTGCGACCACCAGAGTCCTGCTGGAATATCGGTCAGATGCCAGTGCAGGTAATTTCCATCCACCGGCTCAATTCCTTCGACATCATTGGTCACCACCGGAGTATCGCCCCAGGGTGTAAACGGGTTTTTATCATCAAAATTGACAAATATTCCGGTGGTATTGTTAAACATATTCCGGTAGGAGTTATATGTTGTACCGCTTGATGTGGTTACATTCACAAATCCCTCTTCCGTTATGCCGTCCGGCACGGTAACGGTCATATAACTGCCGTCGTCGGATGATTCAAAATCAGCTGAAACTATTCCCCCGGGAAATGTAACCTCTGTAACGAGGTATAGATAATTCCCTGTAATCGTTAATGTTTCACCGCTTTCAGCAAATTCCTTATTGATGTGCTGAATGTTTGGCATAGGCGGTAAAATTGGAAACTGAAAGACAATTTCACCGTAGGATGATTCCAGTTTAATGGTGTTCATCTCCTCTGCTTCCGGATCAAGTGTTCCAAACGGCATATTTCCCGGAATGGTAACGATCATATTTGTATTGGTTACCAGAACGGGGTTGAAAGATGCTTCAATTCCGTTAAAAAACACTTTTGTTGCGCTTTTCAGATTTCTTCCCGTGATGACAAATGTTTCACCGGGACCAACCTTTTCAAGCTGCATTGTAGCGGCTGAATCCGGATGGATATGCCTGACGCCTTCAATTTCCGGCATGCCGCCGCTATCACTATCACCGGCCAAATCGCAACCGGTATAAAGGGCAAAGATTCCGGCAATGGCAACCAGATAAAGTAGATGCCGAAGTGTAAATATCTGCTTTTCCATATCGCTTGTTCCTACGTTCTTATTAATTGACAATTGATTCATAATTCCAGCTCCTATTCATCAAAATTATATGGAACCGGACTATCCATCAGGTTCGGATTGGTAGATACTTCTGCTTCCGGATAACTGAGCCGGAAATCAGACTCATTTACCGTAATGGATGCGGACGGAGGTTCAATGATGTATTCTCCTTCACCCTCAGAATACTCTAAATTTGAGTTTCTCTGCTGGTCGTTGATCAGGTTCATCGCCATTTGCGGCTGCCAGTTGTAGAGTCGTACCAATTCAAACCAGTTCTGCCCTTCGTAGGCCAGTTCCTTCCATTTTTCTTCAAACAGGTCCATGTAGGAAATAGAGTCAATTGCCGGGAGTCCCGCCCGTTCGCGCACCGCATTCACGTATCCTACTGCTTGTCCATTATTTGTGGAATTGTCGTTCCCCAGGACGGCCTGTGCATAGCTAAGGTATACTTCTGCCAGGCGCAGCATGTATGTATTGATGTCTGTTTCCATAAAACCGACCCGTCCTTCATTATCCCCCGGAGTTCCGATGACATACTTTTTAATAGGAGCGCCGGTGCCCTCATACGTGTAGCCGCCATCATTTTGCAGAAGCTCGGGATAGTGGTCACCCCGGGTCATAAACGTTGCTTTGCGGCGCCGATCCTGTGCATCTGAGCCGCCATAGAGTTCATACAACCAGGCAGAAACACTTGTACCGCCTCCCCAGCCATCTCCTACTCCGGTCAGACGGGCTTCAGGAGCATAATAGGCCTGAAAGGTGTTTTGTACACCCCACTCATCGGCACCATACACCCACTGAAGTGCAAACAGACTCTCTGAATTATTATTAAACTGCCGTTTGAACAGATCTGCAAAGTTATCCATCAATTCCGCGCCGCTGTTCAGGATTACATCCTCGGCATACTCACGGGCAAGATCCAGATCACTCTGTACCAGGCTTCCGCCCTGGCTGTTAAAATGCGCCCGGGTGAGATATAATCTTGCAAGCATTCCTTTTGCAGACCAAGTATCCACACGCCCTGCGGGATCATCCAGAATCAGGTGCTCCTCGGCATAAAGCAGGTCATTGATTGCAAAATTCAGTACATCTTCACGAAGATTACGCCTTACGTTAGGATTTTCGATCAACGCGGTAGTATTTGTGATAATCGGCACATCGCCCCAAAGCTGCGCAAGATAGGAGTAAGCAGTCCCGCGCATAAACCGTGCTTCCGCAACACGATGGTTTTTTACTGCCTGGGGAATCGCATCCGAAGAGTTCACATTGATATTGTGAATGTGAGTATTCGCATGAGCGATCACAAGGTAGAGCGATCTCCACAGTTCGTTCAGCCTTGTATTGGCAGCCGTAGTGCTGAAGATCACAAATTGCTCCCGGCCTCCATCCGTTGTAATCAGGTTTCCGGCTCTTGCATCCCCGATTTCGGTTTTAGCTTTGTCGTTGAAATCAAACCAAACCGTATTGTACAGCGAACCGGTTGCCATCGCCAGATCCTGCTCCGTCTGGTAGAAGTTGCCTTCCACAATCTGGTCCTGTGGCGGGCGGTCGAAAAAACTATCTCCGCATCCGGCCAACAGAAAAACTGACGCGAGGACAGTGCTCATCATTAATTTTGTACTTACTGCTTTCATGATCCTGGGTTTTAAAATTATCAGTTATTCTTTATTACAGCCCGATGTTAATACCGAATGTAAAGATCCGCTGGGAAGGGTATCGCCCGTTATCAACCCCGATGAGGAGCGGATCCTGGATCTGTGATCCAACTTCAGGATCATACCCTGAATACCCGGTGATCGTGAAGAGGTTTTCTCCGCTGAAATAGAGCCTCACGGTTCTCATATTATATCTGCTAAGCAGACCGACCGGCAGCGTGTACCCTACCGTGAGGTTTTTCAATCTCATATAGCTTCCATCCTCTACAAATCTGTCGGAGATTCGCTGATTATTGTTTGGATCAGATGAGGTGATCCGCGGAACAGTTGTTCCGGGATTTGTGACCCGAACGTTTGTAATATCGTTTGGTGAGCCTGCAGGATCAATCAGTTCAATTCTGGCATGTTCATTAACAGATGCCAGAAGCCCGAAATTACTGGAAGGATCTTCATTCTGCCGTTTCACCTGGTTGAAGATGTCATTCCCGTAACTGCCGTTGATAAACACGGACAGGTCGAAATTCCTGAAATAGAAGTTGTTGGTAATACCAAACTGAAAATCCGGGTTTGGATCTCCGATTACCGTTCGATCCTGCTCATCAATGATGCCGTCTCCGTTCAGGTCTCTGAATTTCAGATCTCCGGCCCAAACACCCTGGGTGGGGTGAACGTTATTATTTTGCTGTGCGTGATTCTGAATATCTTCGGCATCTTCAAACACACCATCCACCACATAACCGTAGAACTGCCCAACCGGCTGACCCACAATTGTTCGCGAAACCGGATCAAAGAAGTTAATCTGACGCTCGATGAAGCTCGTCGATTGGTCCATCTCGGTCACCTTGTTTCGGTTCATCGAATAGATAAATGTGGACTCCCACCGTAGGTTTCGGTTCACATTTACCGTGTTGAGGGCAATTTCAATTCCCCTGTTCTCAAGCGACCCGATATTTACCGTTGGCGCACCGATAGCCCCCGTTCCGGATGTTCCGGCATAGAGCGGCAGCGGCTGTCTGAGCAACAGATCGTTGGTCCATTTTTGATAGACATCCGTCGTCAGGCTAATTCTGTCATTCAGAATGGTTACATCAAGCCCCAGATTGATCGATTCTGTAGATTCCCACCGAAGCGCAGGGTTTGCGATATTTGCGGGACGTACACCGCTTCCCCATCGTGTGGCTGTAACGTTCAGTGCAGAACCGAACAGGTAATTCCCGATATTTTGATTCCCTACAAAACCATATCCTCCTCTTAAACGCAGTTCATTAACCAGGTCGATATTAAAGAACGGTTCATTCGCAATTCTCCATGCTGCTGCAAAAGAAGGGAAATACCCCCAGCGGTTTTCAGAGCCAAATCGCGAAGAGGCGTCTGCCCTGATTGTACCGGTGAGCATATATCGATCGCCGTAATTCAAATTCACGCGGCTGAATAGCGACTGCATGGAATTTGAGCCGGCCCAGCTGTTGTTGCCTGCAGTGGCGGCATCTCCTGCTGCAAGTTCCTGGATATTGTTTCCGGGAAAGTTTTGCCTTGATCCGCTTAACCCTTCAAACTCAAACACTTCAATTTCATGACCCAGAACCGCATTCATAGAGAGCTGTTCACCAAACGGCTGAACGTAAGTCATATACGTCTTTGATTGCCAGTATTCAGAATTACTCCTGCTTCTTGAGGATTCGTTCAGTTCATTCGTACGGGCATTAAATTCGTATGTAGGCGTAAACTGATTACGGTTTGTGAAATTGTACGATACATTCAGCTCACTACGGAGTGACAGATTATCCAGGAAATTTATGTCTGCATAGATGTTTCCAAGAACCTCACGGCGGTGGCGGGTATCATCCACGATTTGCGCCATCGCAACGGGGTTTTCCAGTGTAAATTCTGATTGTGTAGGGCCTCCCCAGCTACCGTCCGGTGATCGCACGGGAATATCGGGGGACTGGCGAATGGCCAGGTTTACAAGATCTGCCTCTGAAACAGTCAGTCGCTCATCGGCCCGGCTAAGGTTAAGGCTCGTTCCCACCTGCAGCCATCTGGTCGGGTTGTTATCCAGGTTCAGCCTGGCAGAGTACCGGTTGAAATTGGAACCGGTGGCGATACCGTCTTGTCCAAAATATCCTGCTGATAACCGGTACCTGGTATTCACGTCACCGCCGCTGATCGCAAGTGTATGATTTTGCATCGGTGCCGTCTGGAAAAGCTCATCCTGCCAGTTGGTGCCATCACCGAGAATCGAAGGATCCTGGAATTCTGCCCGTTCGCCAAATCCAACAAGTTCAGCCTGACGATTGCGATACTCTGCATATTCAGGCAGATTCATCACATCAATCCGGCCAGGAAGCTGCTGAAACCCTACGTACGCATTGTAATCAACATGAGTTTCCCCGGCAGTTCCCCGCTTTGTGGTAACTAAAACAACACCGTTTGCAGCACGTGCACCATAAATCGCGGCCGCAGATGCATCCTTCAGAATATCAATCGATTCAATATCATTTGGATTCAATGTGGCAAGCGCGTTGGTTCCGTCACCGGTTTGCGCTGATACCGGGATTCCGTCAATCACATAAAGTGGTTCTGCATCACCAGTTAAACTGTTTGTACCCCTGATTCTCACGGAAACACCGCCGCCAGGCTGACCGGAGTTGGTCATCACCATTACGCCGGCAGCCCGTCCCTGCAGAGCACTATCAAAGGAACTGGTTATACTTTTATCAAGGTCGTCTGATCGCACGGACGAGATTGACCCTGTAACATCCTGACGCCTCAGATTTCCATATCCAACCACTACAATTTCATCTCCTACAAGCGCCATTGGCGTTAAGGTAAGGTCAATCTGAGATCGGCCGCTTATCGGTACTATCAGTTCCTGATACCCGATATAGGAGGCAACAAGTGTATCTGACAACGACGGCACGTTCAGGCTAAATTCGCCATCTACATTCGTGCTCGTTCCAATTGTGGTGCCTCTAACTAAAATATTAACACCCGGAAGAGTTGAACCGGTCTGCCCGTCGTAAACTACTCCGGTCACCTCTTCAGACTGATCTTCTTTTGGTATGGTCAATGGAGCATTTGTTCGCTTTACAACCACCTGACCGCCCGGTGAAGCAAGCGCTTCCAGTCCCGTGCCGTTTACAAGCTCTCTAAACGCATCGATAATGGTTACATCTTTCATTACCATGGTGAGCCGTCCTTCCGGAAGATCTCCTGAATCGTATGATAATCTGATTTTCCCTTCTGTTGCAATCCGATTCAAAGCCTGCTGATAGGTTGCGCTGCGAAGCTGCAGATCAATCTTTTCTTTGTAAACCGATTGGGTCCCCGGGTGGTTGTACCAGCTGATCGGTACAAAATTACTTCCCGTGCCAGAATTATATGCGTAATCCTGACCTGATACCTCTTCGTGAGCCATTATTGACAAAACAAAAACAGCAGATAAAGATAGCAGAAACAGCCTGAAACGCTGATGTATGATCGATTCTGTATCTAACTTCATGTATTTCACCTTTCGTGTTGATTATTGTAAAATGTAAACGTGTTTGCCAGGTAGGAGTGGTGCTTATATTCAAAATCAAGCACAAGAGAGATCGACTCTAAAACCTCACCCAATCGCTGCCTGTCCGTGAATGTAGCCGTCAATCTTTTGCCTGAATTTTCTTCCGGTTTTATTTCCAGTTCGATATCAATTCCGTACCACCTTTCCAGTTTCTGGATTACCGCAGCCAGTGAATCCTGTTTAAAAACCAGCTCGCCGTTTGTCCATCCAATAAATTGAGACAGATCAGTCAACTCCGCTACGTGCGTTATACCATCCTGCGAAACCGTTCCAATCTGGCTTTTATTGATCGTTTTACCAGAAACCATGTCGTCACCTGCGCTTTCAAGAGAAACGGCTCCATCAGCCACCGCCACCAATACCCGATCTCCTTCGGAATAGGTGTTAACGTTAAATTTTGTACCTAAAACTTTTGTAACCGCCCATTCTGTGGTCACCACAAACTGTCGGGTCGGGTCGTGTGTCACTTCAAAATAGGCCTCACCTTCCAATGTAACTTCGCGGCGTTCATTTGAACCAAATGTTTCCGGCACGAGAAGACGGCTTCCGGCATTCAGGTGAATCGTACTCCCATCGCTCAATCGCAGACGGGTTCGCTGCCCTTTATCCGTTTTCACTTCCCTGTACTCAATTTCTTCAGCAATCTCCGTTACATCAGACGAAAGATCGATATCGGCAAACTTTATCGACATAAACACGATTAAAGTTACAGCCGCTGCCACTGCACTCCAGCTTAACCAATGCATAGAAACCGATTTATGTTGCGATCGGTTATAATTTCCGGATGCTGCTTCCTTAATACCTGCACCGGTTTGCTTATCGTCCAAATCGAACTGATTATTAAACCTCAGCCAGGCCGAATCAACATCCTGAAATTTTTTCTTCTCGGTTGATGTATCCCAAATTTTCTTTACAAAAAGCAGAAACTCTTCATTTTCAGAATCTTCCTGCATCCACTCCCTAAGCTGAATTTCTTCATCCATAGAACAGGTTCCGTTCAGGTAACGGATAATAATTTGAAGATTGATTTTGCTGTAATCCATTCAGTTTCGTTTAATCATCAACATGATTTTTGCCTGCGTACTCTTAATACCCGAAATGATGGTTTTACCCTGACAAACTTTTTTTATTTTTTTGAATTCCATCAAACCATGAATGCAGAATTCTTCAAAAATTACGTCTTGGAGAGTTTCAGAGGAGTTTTTATCCGAAATCAGAGATGTTTATTAACTGCACAGTGGAAGGAGAAAGGAACAGGCCGAAATGCCTGGCACAAAAATAACTTTACCTAAATCGCGATAACTGATCAATTAAAAACTTCATGGAACGGCTGATTTGAGTCTCTACAGTTTTGATAGAGATATTCAGTACTTCGGAGATTTCCCTGTAGGTGAGGTGATCTTCACGGTGCATTAAAAAGATATTTCGGCGCTTTTCCGGTAGTTTTTTTAATGCGTACCTGTAGGCTTCTTTGAACTCTTTTAACTCCAGAATTATTTCGGGATTGTTGTCAGTATCTGACTGGGTGGTTTTATCAGAAAGTTCAACCGTATTTTCACCTTTATTTTTCGCCAGGTATTTAAACGCCTGATTCTGCACGGCTTTAAAGAGATATGCTTTTAAGGTTCCATCAGCCCGAAGCCGCTCGCGATTTTCCCACACTTTATAAAATACGTTGTGAATAATATCTTCAGCAACCTTTTCAGAATTTACATAACGCAATAAAAAAGGCCCCAGCTGAGGATAGTAGCACCTGTAGATTTCCTCAAATGCTTTACGTTCTCCTTTGTTTACACCTTCAACCCATTGGTTGTCACGAATGGCTCGTTCATCCTTCCCCAAAGAAAGACCCACACCCCCAATGCTATTGAGTTTTTGCTCTAATGCCATTCCTGACTGGTTATATGATTCATTTCACTTCTTCGAAATTCTGCAGCGATTGGATGTGCTGAGCAAAATGAGAAGTCTGAGTTGTGATCGCGCAAATTAAAAGCGCTTTTTTAACCTGGAGTAGCTTACAAATAAATTTCCAAAAAGAATAGGTATTTCTTCAAATTGATTGATTAAATCAGTTTGACATCAAACCACCCTCAAATACCGAATACATAAATATATGCTAAACAATTACTTACCTCTTGAATTGTGAAGTGTCAAATACGATCCGGGAAAAGAGGAATCGAAATAGTTCAGGGCAGAAACAGAAACGGACCGGTTTTTTACGCCGGTCCGTTCAAGAAGCATTTGATGAGCTGCGCTGATTAACTCACCCCTCCGCATACGCTCTAACATCCGTCATATCCACCATCAGATCAAACAGAGCGGTGTTGCGCACAAAGGTTGGGATGCGGTCACTGCCCGGGCCCCAGGCGGCAATTTCCACATAGTCCGCCGTGTGGCTGGTGCTGATAAAATTGATACCGTTGTAATTAGCAAGAACACCCGACATCACCCCGGCCGGTGACTGACGATTTCTGAATGGCGACCTGAATTGTCCCTGAAAAGCCCGCTTCACCATAATCGCCTCTTCATTTGTAATCTGGGTATTAGTGGCATACTCAAACAGATCCTGAATTTTTTTCACCGTTACACCTTCGAGCGAATCATCCGACCAGTGAAAACCAAGTTCACCGTACATCCACTCAAAACTGTGCTTGTAATCGTACAGAGTAGCCATCATGCTGGGTGAATCACCATAGGCGCTCCCCAGTCCGCTCAGGCCGGGATTCGCATTTCCGTGATCCGTTGTAATAATCACAAGCGTATCATCGCGTCCGTCGGTGAAATCCATCACTTCTTTGATGGCATCATCAAAAGCGATCTGATCGTACACGAGTCCAGATGGGCAGTTTCCGTGCGCAGCGTGATCCACCCGGCCGCCTTCGATCTGCAAAATAAATCCATTTTCGTTTTGATCCAGACGCTCAAGCGCCGCTTTCGACATTTCAGCCAGTGTAGGAACATTTTCCTGCAGTTCAGGCAGTGTTTTATGATCGACCGTATAGGGCAGATGGGAGTCGTAAAAAATTCCCAGCAGCTTACTGTTTCTTGTGGCCCGGTTCAGTTCCGGTTTTGTTTTCACAACCGTGTATCCGTTGCTTTCAAACGCGGAGTAAAGATCTTCGCCGTCGGAACGCCGGTCTGCCCGGAAGTGCCGGTCACCTCCGCCCATCAGTACATCGTAATCCCGCTCGGAGTACTGTTTTGCAATTTCATCTTCCATTCCCCGCTGAGGCATGTTTATCCCAAACCCGGATGGTGTGGCGTGGGTGATACGTGTTGTAGTTACAAGGCCTGTCCCCTTCCCGGCATCACGAAATATTTCGCAAATTGTTTTGTATTGCTCATCATTCGGCCCCCAGTTTACCGCTCCGTTGTTAATTCTGTGTCCTGATCCCCATGATGACGCTGCCGATGCAGACCCTGTGACGGTTGAATTCAGCGATGCCATATCCATCAACCCGCGGTGGTACTCCCGGTCCGATTCATACAACTTCACCCAGTTTGTCTTTTCGCCATACTGATCCTGTTTCACGAGGTCAGCAATTGCAAGAGTTCCCGCACTCATCCCATCAACCACCAGAAAAATTACATTTTTGGCATCACCATATTGGCTTTTGATTTTTTTATCGGCTGCAGAAGCGCGCCCGGCCATTCCTCCACCAAGTGCGAGGGTTGAGAGGGCTCCGGTTTTCAGGAAATCGCGTCGGGAGAAGTTGTTTTTACTCATAATTTCGGGAGGTTATATCACAGTTTATGCTTTTTGACAGGCCAAGATACAAACTATATGTTGAGAATTGTATCCTGCAGGCGCCCATTTAAGTTTCATTACAAAAATAAGCGCCAAAAGAGTATTTTCAAGACTGAAAAGAATGAACTCTTCTTCAAAAACGCTAATTATCTTTATGTTACCGGTCTGATTATCAAGACGTGAACCAATCAGATCGCCTTAAACCCATATTAATCAAACCTTTCTTTATGATGGATAAAAGAATGCGACCTTTTCTAAAGACGGCCTTTTCGGCAATTCTGCTGTTAATGATTGCCATTCCAATGGTTTTTGCACAAGGCGTAACACCCGAACACGTTGCAAAAACTCAAAATGTGACCAGCTCTCTGATTTCTGATGATGGAAATTATGTTGCCTATACCGTAAGTATTCCGGCTGATCCATACGAGGAGAATGCCGGCAACCGCACCGAGCTGCACGTTTTGAATGTGGAATCCGGTGATTCGAAACCCTACTACTCTGTCTCCGGCATTGGCAGCCTGCAGTTCCGCCCCGGCAGCAATAGCGTGACGTTTCTGACCAGCCGATCCGGAGATGCCACTCGCTCCCTCTATGAGCTTCCGCTGGACGGTGGCGAAGCGACTAAAATATTCGAATTTGAGCGGAATATATCAGACTACAAATGGCATAATGATGGAAACCATATTGTTTTCTCATCATTCTATAGCCCGGAAGAAACCGAATCTCCGCTGCCTTACCAGGCCGATGTGTATGAAGAGAATCAAACCCAGCGCCCGGCATATATCACCAATGTATCGCGCGAAGGGCACGAGCCGCATAAAATTGATGTAGAAGGAACCGTTTACTCCATGGAATGGAGCCCGGACGGTAGTAAAATTGCCCTTTCGGCAGCCCCGACTCCCGGCGTGGATGATTCGTTCATGGCTCAGAGCATCTACATTGTAGACTACAGAAGCCGTGAAGTTGCCGCAGAAGTGAATAACGAAGGGAAACTGGGACAGATAGAATGGAGCCCCAATGGTCAGCGAATTGCCATCCGTGCCGCTGCCAATATTAACGACCCTATTGACGGCCGCATCCTCATTGTTTCTGCCGATGGCGGAACTCCCGGAATTATTGATGAAGATTTTGAAGGTAAATATGAACAGATCAAATGGACATCAAACAACGAAATTCACTTCCTGGCAAGTGAAAGCACATCGTCCGTTATCGGTTCGATCCGGCCCAACGGTTCGAATAAGCAGACGATCTTTCGTTCTGATGAACATGCCATCAACTCTTTTTCCCGTTCCGGCAACGGAGTGATCTCTTTTGTAGCGAGTAGCCCTCAGCATCCCGCTGAACTATTCGTGAGAGGATCCGGCCGCAATGCGCAGCCTGAAAAAATGACCAACCACAATGAATGGCTTGAAGGTGTGGAATTGGGTCGTCAGGAAGTGATCACCTACACCGCACGTGATGGCGAGTTTGATATCGATGGCATTATGATCTACCCGGTAGGATACAATGATGGAGATCAAATTCCGGTGATAACGATGGTTCATGGCGGACCCGAAGCGCATTACAGCAACGGATGGCTCACCGGATATCAAATTCCGGGGCAGATGGCCGCCGCCAAGGGATACGGAGTTTTCTACCCGAATTATCGAGGAAGCACAGGCCGGGGCATTGAATTCGCCTTTAGCAGTCAGGCCGATCTTGCCGGAAAAGAGTTCGACGATATTGTTGATGGTGTAGATTACCTGATTGATCAGGGGATTGCAGATGCAGACCGTATCGGTGTAACCGGCGGATCCTACGGCGGATACGCCTCTGCATGGATGAGCACTTACTACTCCGATCGCTTCGCTGCATCGGTAATGTTTGTGGGCATCAGCAACAATTTGAGTAAATGGGGAACCAGTGACATACCGGAAGAGCTCTACCTGGTACACTCCCGTGAACGAATGTGGGAATCGGACGAAAAATGGATGGATTACCTGAAACGAAGCCCGATTTACTGGGTGGATCGTGCCGAAACTCCAATCCTGATCATGCACGGTGCGGAAGATACGCGTGTTCACCCGGCGCAGTCTCTTGAGCTTTATCGCCACATTAAAGTACGGAAGCCCGACGTACCGCTTCGTCTTGTCTGGTATCCCGGTGAAGGGCACGGAAATACCAGGGCCGCCTCCCGGTTTGATTACACCCACCGGATGCTGCAGTGGTTTGATACCTACCTGATGACCGGGGATTCATCCGCGGAAATTCCCCACTGGGATGCCCCGGTTCCGGAACGCGAATAGGGTTTACTTCTTTTTTGCTTTTGATTTAAAAACCCGGCCTTTGAGCCGGGTTTTTTTATAGCTGTTTTCAATAATAAACTCAGGAAAAAATCTCAAACAACCCGCGGATGCGCGTGAAAAACTGTAGGTGTCTATCCAAAAAGGACGTCATCCCGCGCTTGATGCGGGATCTCCCATTTTTGACACAGTTAGGAGATACCGGATCGGGGTCCGTCATAACGATTCAATAACACCTACCCACTGACATAAAACCCGTAATATAATTTGAAACAGATCGATCGTTGGGGAGTTATAGAAGTATGGAACCTGAAAACAATGTACAACCTCAACAAAAACCGTTTTATAAACGGCCGCGCGTTTACCTGGTCTCAGCGCTATCTGTTGCAGCAGGAATAATTCTGCTGATCATCCTCACCGTATTTGCACTTCGTTGGGTCAATCCATCTGTTACAAGCTTTACGTACCAGGAAAACTGGGATGAACTGGAGACAGAGCGATACAGCTTAACCGACTACTGGGTTCCTGCAGATGACATACCCGAACATATGAAATGGGCGGTGATCGCTTCGGAGGATCAGCTTTTTTATGAACACTGGGGATTTGACCTTGAATCGATCCAGGAAGCGTGGGATGAGCGTCAGCAGGGCGAACGTGTTCGGGGGGCAAGCACGATCTCTCAGCAGGTTGCAAAAAATCTGTTTCTATCACCGGCACAATCGTTTTTTCGAAAAGGAATTGAGGCTGGTTTCACCGTATTGATTGAGTTATTCTGGCCTAAAGAGCGCATCATGGAGGTGTATCTGAATATCGCGGAGTTCGGCCCCGGTGTATTCGGCATCGGAAAAGCCGCTGAAGTGTTTTATGATCTTCCTGCCGCATCACTCGACCCTGAAATGTCAACCCGTCTTGCTGCCGTACTGCCCAGCCCGAAGCGGATGCGAGTCAATCCGCCCTCCCCTTACGCAGAAGAACGCAGCGGCTGGATTCTTCGCCAGATGACCCAATTGAGCGGCATCGCCTACTATCAGCCACCCGCACCGGAACCGGACGAGCTGGGCACTTTGCATGAACCGATTTCCGATTCACTTTCAACACCTGAGAGCAATTGGAATGAAGAAGAGTTCCACATCAGCAGGCTCGACAGCCTCATTTTCGCATTGGAAGAGCCGGAACCATTTGCGGATGTGGATTCACTGCAACCACCAGCATCCGCAGCTTCTGATACATTACAGATTGAACAGCAGGAGTATTAAATCAGGTTATGAAGAAGCAATTGAAACCGGAATCAGTCGGTTTAACCGTATGAACTTCTTTTACCGGCTGCTGACTGCCTGCAAAATTGATTCATAATAACTCGTTCGCTCCTCACGATCTGCCGGAATCATGAATTCATCCAGCACATCGCCATTCATGCCAAATGCGGTAATTCCTATGTGATCTTCATTAAACTCAACAAAATGAACATTATATGCTGATTTTGTCATTCCGGGTGATTGCAGGTACCAGCGATCTGACACCACTTCCCGGGTTGAAACGCCTAAACCACCATCACCGATGTAAACGATACCGTTGGGATCTGCTTTTTCATTTAAAATCGGAACTGTTCTTTTGAGGGCGTGATCATGTCCTACAGCCACAAAATCTACACCGTGCTCTTCAAGCAAAGGCCCCCATGCTCTTCTTCGTCTTTCCGATCCGTCATAAGCTCTTACACTTGGATATAACGGTTTGTGAAACATTACCGCGACATTCCGGTTGTTTGGTCTTACCTCTTTCAGAGTTTGCTCCAGCCAGTCCTTCTGATCACCCGAAATACTAATTTCCGTATTCAGCACAATCATAACCGTTTCAGAATTTATCTGAGTCGCGTAATAAAAATCGTTTTCCCGATTGGGCCAGTAAAATTTCTCCTCAAATCCTACATCCAAATCGTGATTACCTCTCGACGGAATGATGGGCAGCAGCCGGTTATCTGATGCGGTGGTCGTTTCATAGTGATCTTTCAGCCACCAGTAAAGTTCCGACCAATAGGCCCGGTTGGTGTAATCGGCTGTATGGGCCAGTGCAAGTATATGCGGATGCTCTTCAAACAGCTGTTTCATGCGTTCATTCATCTTTCGGCGATTATTATCCTCCTCTATCCGGGAATGACCTACTCTTGAATCTCCACCCATCAGAAGTGCCACCGATCGGTCATCATCCGGCGCGGTGATAAAGTAGTATTCGTCAGATTTTGATTCGTCTGTTTCCACCATCACGTAATATGAAGTGTTCGGTTCAAGATTACTCATGTAGGCGTGATGGTACCAGGAATCCATTCCTTCTTCCTCCGGCCTCAGGCTATATTTTCCGGAGTGAATATCCTCACTGCTGAAACGATAGGCCGATGCCTCTCCCCCTCTCGGCTCTGTATCAAAATAGAGAATATGGTTATCTCCTTCCGCGGTTGTAGTCCATGATACCTGTGCTTCCGTTGCCGGATTCTGCTCAAACAGCACCCTGATATGAATCGGTTCAGAAGATGGTTCAAGCTGTATAACATGTTCCGGGATCTCCTCAGACGAACCCTTTGCCAGCAGCACGATTACAGTGATTGTCAGCAGTGCCATTGCGGTGAGTAAAACTATTCGAATATAATTTCTTTGCATACTGTTTTTGTGATATTGATTAGGTTTATAGTTGCCCGTATCAGGTAGAGAGTTGATGTTTTTTGCCCCGGCTTACAAGGGATTGAATTGGAACAGCCTGAACGATCCACGCTGGTTGATACATAATGGCCCACAAGGCAAACGGAGCCAGAATATGGGATGCACGCAGCAGCACTTCGATGTAGGCTGTACTTCCAATTGCTGTAATCCTGGAAAAGGCCGTTAGTGCACCCCAGAACAGCGCCCAAAAAAGCACCCCTTGCAATGGCTTGAATAAAAGGCCCAGAACCACTATTAAATCGAGGATTCCAATCCCTTTCATTATTTGAACAGCCATACTTTCCGTTATTCGCACACCTGCAAGATTGTTTGCGGAACCGATAATCAGATCGGCAAAAACCGGGTGCCCAAGCCAGGCTTCCAAACCGTGTATGAAGAACAGTACAGCCAGCGAAATACGCAAAAGCCACTCAACGGATAAAAGCCTCGCCTTTTCTGATAGTATTTTTCGGAAAGGAACGGTACACAAAACAACAAGTACGACCGGCGTCATATACCTCATGACATGTGCATATAGAGTAAATTCGCTGTATCGATACGCGGCTTGATAGTAACCTGCCCATGCCTCAAACAAAATGTAGGCTGCAATTGGCAAGAGTGTGTACATCCTTGTATGAAACAGATTCACCAGGCACAAAAAAAGAAAAGCCGAAACTGTGATTCGCTCGTAAAATAGCGCATCGCCATGCGGCATTCCCATAACCATGAAAAGGTAGTTGCCAAATTGCGTTTGCCGCATTTCAAAAACAGTGGCAAACAGCCCAGCTGCATGGATCAAAATAGCGATTGAAAGTATCCATCGGATAACTTCAATCAGCTTTATGTGATAATTTTTGTTATGCATATTCAATTACTGTTATTCACGTAAATGATGCCGATTTCAGATTAACAGAGTATTACTCAATCGTAATTTTATCTGCATGATAGTTCGGCTTCACAGCTGTTGAATGTAGATGGGCTGGGTGTAGATTTTTATCGTCTCTCCGATAATTTCAACACGTATAAACCTGAGTTCGATTTTTAAATTATTTAAAAAAAAGCCCCCCTTAGAAAAGGGCTCCTCTTTTATCCCGCGCCAACTGGCGTTTTTTCAGTCCCGATTATCAGGGCGAGATTGAGGGGGATTTTCATCAGAATTTGGAAAATAACGATGCCCCCTGTATCTCCCCTTGTTAGTAATGTCAATAACATTAGCCAATTATGGATTATTCTCCTGATACTTTTGAACGGTCAAAAGTATCCAAAACCCGCCGGGCTGGTGATTCCTTCAGTCGGGATTTGCGGTACGTTTTGCGATGTAAAAACAAAGGTCCACATCACTTAGTGACAGTAATCTTAGATTTGGCCGGTAGTTTTTACAAGCATCGCATGCACTCCCCGCAAACCAAGCACCTCCTTCAGTAATCAAAGGCCGGAAGAACTACAAAATCGACATAAGATCTATTGTGCAAGAGTTTATTAGATTTCGTTTGCAAGCTAGTTATCATAGTTAGTGGTATTGCCCTTTTTAGGCGCCTTAATACCGAATAAATAAAATTATTTATAAATCGAAATCAGTTATAAAGGTTGCGTATGAGGGGGGGGTATATATTGTGGGTTCAATTTCGGGTGAGTGGTAGCTGTATCAACACGCCTCCGGCTTGATCCCGGAAAAACAGCGATCATTATATACGATGATGATGATGCGTCTCCCGAATCTGAAATATCTGTATGGCTCGCCGATGTTTCCGCTTGGGAACGGGGAATTTAAGCAAACTGCAAATGCAGAGGTGATTTTTGAGATTCAGGTTTTTTTGTCGATTTGAACCTGTTCAAGAATCTAAATATTTCACGCAAAAAATCGTGGTTTAAAAAAAGATCTCAGCAGTGATCTTATTCTAAAATTATATCGGAAATTACCGGTAGGTGATCGGATGGAAAACGTCCATCATAGCGATCATCAAGAATTCTGTGATTGAGAACACGAACGCCATCAGATACAAAAATATAATCGATTCGTGATTCCGGCTCACGCAGTTCCTCCCAGTCGTTAAAGGTAGCTGTTGGACCTTCGTGGCCCGTTTCCGAAGCGTATCGAGCATCATGAAGATTGTCGGCTTCACTTAATACGTTGTATGCATCATTCCGTTCGTTGATATTTAGATCCCCGGTTAAAATGACGGGGATGTCAGGATTGAGTGAAGCAATCTTATCGATTATAATTCTGGAACTTTCATAACGAGCCTGCTGACCCTGATGGTCAAAATGGGTGTTCAGCACATAAACGTCCTGCCCTGTCTGTTTATCTGTGAAACGCGCCCACGTTACGATTCGGGTAATCGCAGCATCCCAGGACTTGCTTCCCGGATACTCTGGATTCTCCGACAGCCAGAATGTATTGGTTGCAACAAGGTCAAATCGATCTGCTCGATAGAAGATGGGCGAAAATTCACCCTGATCTTTGCCGTCATCCCGACCTACGCCCACCCAGTTATAGCCAGGCAGACGGTCCTGCAACTCTTCGATTTGGTGCAAGAGAGCTTCCTGCAATCCAACGATGTCGGTGCTATATTTATCAGGCCCCATCATTTCGGCTACATGATCTTTGCGGTGCGGCCAGGCATTGATGCCGTCATTTGGATTGTCGAACCGGATATTATAAGACATAACCGTAATTGGGTTATCCTCATTGAATTCCGGAGAGACACTATCAGCCTGGGTTGAATTGCCCAGGCTAAACGTTAAAAACATGAATACAATCAGCATTTTTGCCACCCTGAATTTTGTGAAAGATTAGGATTTCTGAGTATATGAACCTGTGGCACCGGGTAAAGATAATTTTTTTGGATTTAAGCTTCTACACCAACACCCAGACCATAATTTGTATGGTTATCAAACCGGTAATACCCATGATCAGTGTAGCGATGGTGTGAGTTTTAAGGGCGGTTGAGGTCTCCATGTCAGAAAATTTGGCTACTACCCAGAAGTAGCTGTCGTTCAGGTGAGATACGGTTAGCGAGCCGGCTCCGATTGCCAGTACCGCAAGTGCTGTGCCCATGGATGAATCGAGGCCGAGCGGTTCAATCAGCGGAGCGCAAATAGCCGCCGCCGTGATGATGGCAACTGTGGATGATCCCTGCGCCGTTTTCAAAAATGCGGCGATCAAAAATGGAACCAGCACACCCAACCCGCCGATAGCCGCAAATTGCGATGCAAATTCTCCGAGATCGGTCTCCCGAAGTACCTGTCCGAATGCCCCGCCGGCGCCGGTAATCAGAATGATAATCCCGGCTTTTTTCAGACCATCTTCCAGCCACTCGTTTTGAATTTTCTTCCGGCCGCCCGTTACCATTAAAAATGCCATTCCTACCCCAATCAAAAGTGCAATGATCGGATCCCCAAGAAAAACCGATGCACTGAACACCCATCCATCCCCAAAAGGAGCCGTTGGATACTCGGCGATTGATTTCAGAGCAATGAGGATAATTGGAGTCAAAATTGGAGCAATCGCCACTTTAAATGACGGCAAGGGATAATCCGGAGTTTTTGAAGCCTGGTAGGAGTCTGTATCCGTGTTCTCGTAATTACAAAAGAGCACCGCCCATGCGAGTGCGGCTGCCATCACCGGGATCGAGACAATGAGGCCCAGGATCAGTACCAATCCGATATCAGCATTCAATGTTGCAGCGGCGGCCAGGGGGCCGGGCGTAGGCGGGACAAAAACGTGTGTGGCGTAGAGACCCGATGCTAGTGCAACAGCCAGTACCGTCAGTGAGATTTTTGTACGTTTTGCGATCGCCTTATTCAGTGCCGAAAGTACGATAAACCCGGAATCGCAGAAAACCGGGATGGAGACAATGTACCCGGTCAGGCTCATAGAAAGCGGCGCGAATTTCTCTCCCGATTTATTCAGAATCTTGTTTGCCAGCACCCTGGCGCCGCCGCTTCGATCGAGATACTCCCCGATAATAGCTCCGGCTGCGATGACAATACCTATACTTTGCAGTGTGGACCCAAAACCTCCGGCCAGGGATCCGATCAGGGTTTCTGTATCCAGACGTGCAAGAAACCCGATCCCAATCGCCCCGAAAATCAAGGCAAGAAACGGATGCACTTTCCACCTCGCCGTCATCCAGACAATGGCAGCAACTACCAGCAGTAACCAGAAGAAAATGATCATTTAATTGTTTCCGGCTTGAATAACGCGTTTAGTATCTGAAATTTTTAAGAAGTGTCCCCCTTTGAGAGGCTGTGAGAAAATTGTTTTCCAAAGAAAATGCACTTAAATAAAGTAAGATTTCTGCCATTCTCGCGGCTCCCAGACTTTCTGACCCACCCCCGTCCCCTCCCTATCGCGCCCTAACGGGACTTGATAGGGAGGGGAGCTTCAACACAAGCTTACACTCCTAAAAAAATAAATAATGCCCACGAATGAGAGTGTAAATTCTCACAGCCTCTCGAAGGGTGTAATGGGGGATGACCTTCCGTGCTTAAGAACAAAAAATGGACACTTCCGAATACAGAGAGTCATCCCCCTGCTCTCTCCGTTCGCTTTCCCCCTTCGAAGGGGGACATCATTCTTTTCCGGCCCAGAGGGGCGGAAATTAAACCACATCATGATTAAAACACTTTTATAGCAAAATCTCTCACAATTCCCGCACCCAGATATTCCGGAAGCTCACGTAATCGCCATGATCCTGTAACCCGATCGGCATTTTAGAATCGTGTGGCACATATTCCGGCAAACCAATATATACCGTTGGACCCTGCAGTTTTTGCCGGTGATGAATCAGCACATGGTTATGAAGTACCGTGATATAGGCCGGTTTGATTACAGTGCCGTCCTTATCAAAATGCGGTTGCTCAAAAAAGATGTCGTACGTTTGCCATTCCCCCGGCGGCCGGCTGGCATTTACCATCGGGGCTTTCTGTTTATAGATGGATCCCGCCTGGCCGTTGGAATAGGTTGGATTTTGCCAGGAATCGAGCACCTGGATTTCGTAGAGGTTCATCAGAAAAACGCCGCTGTTTCCCCGGCCCTGCCCGTTACCGTCAATCTCTTCCGGTGTTCTCCACTCCACGTGCAGGTGAACATCCCCAAATCGCTGGCGTGTCATAATATTACCGCTGCCCGGCACTACAGTCATCGCATCTCCTTCGATTTGCCAGGACGCTTCTTCTTCATGCTGCGGTATTTCTTCAAGATAATCCGGTACCCTGGAAATATCCGTAAAATAGCCGGGTGCCGTGGTCCATTCCGAAAGGTCGGTTCCATCAAAAAGAATGATAGCGTCGGATGGCGGTTCTCCATAGGTGCCCGTTGCAACAGAGTCTTCAACGGGCGTCCAGTCATCCGTAAGATCAGGATGCCACTCGGGGCCATCGTTCTGATCTTGTGCAGAGAGATGATCTGCACAAAGGGCAATTACAAGCACAGTGAGAAGCATTGAGAAGATGTTTTTCATAACGGTTGTCCCATTAGATTTTGTGTTAATAGTTCATCAGAATAACAAATTGATCATTTTCTGTAACTTGAAATTCATGATTTTTTGATGGATTGAGAATCAATTTTTTTGTGCCATTTGAACTAAAATAGTTTTTGTAAATACCCATTGCAGTCTCACCAGAGCCAGATGCAATCTCTTCAATCCTGGAAAACTTGAATGTTCCCGCAGATAAATTGTACTGATTCAGGCTCCTGAACTCTATTTCAGCACCTCCCACTGTAAATAGCTCTGTATAAATAGATTGAAGTTCCCTCCTCAACGCAACCTGGGCTAAAAGGTGACTGATAATCACCGGACTGATGATGACTTCCGATCCCGGACTTTTGATTAGATGGTTATTGTCGGCATTTGCAAGTTCCAATAAAACATGAGGACTGTTTCCGGCTTGATTTTCAATAATATTCTCAAGCATAATTTTACCCACAATCGTACGTGCATCAGCCTCTTCTCCATCTGACAACAAATCAGAACTCATAAAAAGGATGTGGTTGAACGTTTGTGGCTTAACGGACCGGAGTTCGTTTTCCTCCATAAAATCGGCTTCAACATGTATACAGCTAATTTTTGATGCTTTTTGGCTGTAGTCAGATATTCTCTTTTTTCTGATCTTTTCCGGGATGATAGATATAATCGTTATTTCAAAATGCACATCTTCATACGTACTCAACTCATGTATTAATGCGGGAATTCTCTTATTCCAGCCAAGAATCAAAACTTTTTTGATCTGAGCCGAAGAAGTTGACCTGTATTTTATTTTCTTATCATCAGGAGGTGAGAAAATTGCTTTATGTTGAACCGAGCTCTCTTTTCGGGGATTGGTATCATCATGAGAATTTGCGAGGAAAATAATTCTGTCATTTTCCTGGATTTCTGCATCATGCCTCACATTCAGCATGGGTATAAACACTGAATTTTCTGTACGGACAAGCCCCAAAATGATACAATTTGGGAAACGGGGTTCGATTTCATAGATCTTTTTCCCGATGAACTCTTTATGCTCCCGAGTGTATAAATCGGATTTTATTCCTCTCGACAGGAGTTCCCTGTACACTTCAGATAACCCGATATGCCGGATATTCTGGGCGATAAGCCTGCTGATAATGGAATCCCCGGAAATAACTTCCAGCGGACCGGGATAGGACCGTTTCGCAACCGTAAGCTTTTTTTCATCCTGAATCTCTGCAACCACATAGGGCAGCTGATTGTTTTCCTTCAGCTTTGGATTATTGCTCAGTGAAAGAAGGGTTTTAACGGTTTCTACATCCGCTGAAACCAAATCCTGTCCGCCTTTTTTACTGCTTGGAATGATGATGGCTGATGCGTTGTAGCAATCCGCCCTCAGCAGATGTTCGGTTTGAAGGGGGTTCCCGGTTCGTAATATGATCTCATCAGCCCGTTTTCCAATGAATCGGTCAGCTTTAAGCTCCCGTGTAAGTTTAGCTGATGAGTTTTCAGCCAGAATCACAAGCTGAAGTTTGGAGGTGCCAAACCGGGCTAAAAACCGTTTCAGTTTGCCCTCTGACTGAAACAGTTCAACGACAATAGAATGAGTCCGGTCGGTCCATCCCAGAATAACGATATGATTTTTTACTGCAACAGGTGTTAACCCCTGTTCCAGCTCTGCCATTTTACTTGTGAGCCACTGTGTCATAATGGCGACGAGCGCCCCGAGAAAAACCACATATCCGCTGACGGTAAGAAACGTTGAGATGATGCGTCTCATGGTTCCCTCATCATCACCGAGATAGCCGGGGTCAGTGAGCCTCAGAAACGCCCACCAGATTGATTCCCCGACTCCATCAACATCTCCTCCTGTGGGAAGGGCCAGTATGCCGCCAATGAGTGATATGAACCCGATCAGTGCAACAACTGCAAGCAGCTGATATTTTGCACCCTTTACAAACTGACGCTCAATAAAGAACTTTATCGGGTGGGTTAATCGAAATCTGGATTTTGCCATTTAAAATATACGTCTGGTTTTAGTCCGCTAACCGGGTCATTTCCGCCCTGAATCTCGGCTCTTCATGCCGTTCGAGATAGTACACAAACATTTCGTTTTCAAGATCCATATCCATCATCCAAACGTTTGTGACGGCTTCGGGAAGGATTTCTGCAGTGTGATCATCCGCCGGAAAGTACTGCCGGGTAGCCGATCCCCTGTCATCCGCATAGCCGCCATAGCCGGTGTTCGGTTCTTCGCCCTCTTCATACACCTTATCGCCGATATGTTCGTGATAGAGATGCAGGCCGTTTTCCCGCTGCTCCACAACCCAGGTTGCGTGCCAGGTATCACCGCCTTCACGGTAGAGATCAACCTCAATAACATCGCTGCTGCATGATGAGATGTGTGCCCTTAACTCGGTATCCACCAGGGTGTGATCCGGATCATCGGGATAGGTTGCAGCGCCGACAAACGTTTCCCCGCAGAGTGAACCTAAATTCGCAAAAAACTGGTTGTGATAGGAGTCATTGGCGCATGAGGAGAAGAGTAACATTGCAATTATAAGAGAACCCGCGTATTTCATTGAACGATTGTTTTATTGTGATTGAGAATTTGAACTAAAATCATCAATCGCCACTTAAATTCAAAAACTGTATCTTTAATCTTTTCAATCCCCGTTTCACCCGGTATACCCTTTTTATGAGCCGCACAATTGAATCTTACAACCTTGGAAAAGTAGAAGTTGTCATCTCAGAAACCGACAAAAAAGACCGGCTTCATGTAGACTGCAACGACGGCAACTATCACTCTGAATTTACGGTCCGCCGTTACGAGTACGAGAATTACAAACGGCACATGAATCAGAAAATCACCCTCGCCTACAACAAGCAGTACGAAAAAGAGAACTGATTTTTATGGAATGTCCTTTTTTAGAGGCAATACCACTAACATTAGTATTTATTCTTTTCTGTTTTTTTACAATGTGACTCATGAACTAATTGTTTGTCAATAATTCACCGGCCTTTGATTACTGAAGGAGGTGCTTGGTTTGTGGGGAGTGCATGCGATGTTTGTAAAAACTACCGGCCAAATCTAAGATTACTGTAACGAAGTGATGTGGACCTTTGTTTTTACATCGCAAAACGAACCGCTAATCCCGACTGAAGGAATCACTAGCCCGGCGGGTTTTGGGTACTGCCGCCTGCCCCGAGCGCTTTTGTCTCGGGGACCGTTCAAAAGTATCAAGAAAAAAACTCATAGTTAGCTAATATTGTTGAAAGTGCTTTCGAAAATGGACTATATCCTGTTTTCCGATCCAGAAAGTCTCCAGAATCCCTCACTACAAATTATAAACCCTTTCAAAATCCCTAGAACGCAAACTTGCACTTATACGAAAGGGATAGTATCATATACTAAAAAATTAGTTATGATATACCGATACGCATTTATTCTCCTCCTGATGCTGATAAGCGCCTGCACTCAAACGGCAGATGAACCTTCCTTTACGATAGAAAACCACACCGTTGATACCGCTGATCTTTTACTTTCACCCGAAACGGTATCCGAACTCGGCATGCCGTCGGGACTTCTTTCTGATGAAGACCGCCTTCTTGTTTACGATTCACAAGCCGTTTCCATGATGGTGTTCGACAGCAGCGGAGAAAAAGAGTTTCAGTTTGGCCGGGAGGGAGACGGCCCAGGGGAGTTTCGTTTCATCCCCGAATTCTGGCTTTTTGATGATACCTACGTGCTTTATGACCGCTCTGCCGCACGAATCCTCCATTTTACAAGAGATGGTGATTTCATTGAAGATTTTGCTGTTGAGACAGGCAGTCTTGCCATATCCATTGCCACTCGTTCGGCGACGGAGTTTTATCTTCCCGCCGGGGGAGAAGGGAGCGCGCTGATCCAGTTCAGTCATCTCACGGATGATGAGGAAAACCGGCGGTTCGGTGAAAAATTTGCGCAATCAGATGGTGATATTGATATACAACAGGCCCAGAGCGATGCCATTTCGGGAAGAGTCCCCTCATTTATGCAGAACCAGATTTTGCTGAGTAGTAATGAATCCGGGCTCTACTCTTTTCAGCAGAGCACCGGACTGTTGCAAAAATATTCTCACGAAGGAGAACTGGAATGGGATCAAACCCTGGAACTTCCCGCATCAGACGGTATTTTTGATCAATATGTTGAAAATAACCAAATGATGTCGGAACGGGGGCAGGGAAATGTGATTATGCTACAGTACGCCACACAAATTGAAGCCGATGAAGACGGCGTTGCCATCCTTTTGAGCACCCTTGAGCCAAACCCGGTAACCATAGCCTGGCTACCCAATGACGGATCATCCATGCAGGAAATCCAGTTTCCCGGACTTGACGAATATGAAGCCCGCCCGAGATCGTTTACAATTTCAGATGACGGGAGTACCATCTATTTCACTGCCGCAATGGATGGATCGGTTTACAGTGCAAACTGGCCGTTGTAGAATGGGGTGATTAGAATTTCATATTCAGTTCCACATATTACATCCAACCATCCATCACTCATGATCAGAGATTCTTTCATAAAAATACTAACTCTACTCCTCACTATTTCATATGCGATAATCCTTTTCAGCTGCAGCAGTGAGGAGATTAGGACACCACCAGTCACCGAATCCGAAAATCTAAATACACTGCTCAACGCTGCCCCGATAAGCTGGATTGATTTAGATAATGCAGAAGTTGATACTTTGGTTATACCTGAAAATTCAATTTTTGAAGAGAGGCTTTTTGTAGATGAATCGCTCTATGTTCGACTTCCGATTCAGATGAAAGCATTCCAGGATCATTTAATCACCCTCGAATTTTCATCCGGAAATGTCGTTGCGTTAAGCAAAGAGGGTGAACCCGTTCAAACCATTGGCCGCAGCGGACGCGGTCCCGGCGAATTTGAACGTCCAATTGCAGTAATGGCCGATAGTGAAAATCTTTATATTTATGATGATGGTCTCAGAAGAATGAGTGTCTTCAATTCCGATTTATTACTCCTGGATACCTTCGACTTCAAAGACGCCGTATATTCTGAAAACAAAATGAAAATGAATGACAGATATCTTGTCTATCAAAATTCAAATGCTTCGGGGTTTCATGCACCTGATCCGGAATCATTTCTGTTAACTGTACGGGAAATTGAAAATCTGGACACAGTGTACTTTGAAGCTTTACCCAGAATTGTTCCTTCAGGCAACCATCCCGGAGCATACAATAACCTTGGGCTTTCCATTAATTCTAAAAATAAAATCTTGGCCGCTTTTCCTGGCGTACCCTACCTGTACTTATACCGTGATTTTGAACACGCAAGAACGATTGTGCTTGAATCCGTTTATTATGACACCACCGGCAATCCCTCACTACGACCATATCCTCCGGTTGATAATACAGGTGTAGGTGTAAGTAATATTTTGAGTAACATCTACTTATTAGAAAACAGTGATATATTAATTGCAAGCTTCGGGCTCTTTCATCATTTGAAATCTAATTCCAATGGCGAATACGACCATCACCGATCATATTATCTTAAAAGAGAAGACACTGGTGAACAAATTATGATCTTCAGGGATATCGATTCTTTTCCAGATGATCCTTTCCGATTCTTTGCTTTAGGATGGGGCTTTATTTTTGAGCTAACTTTACCTGATTAAATATAAACCGAACCCAACCGTCTTTTCTGAGCAGATTATCAACTCTTCTAACCATAAATTGCGAATACGTTCATACTTCACAAAATCAGCATAGCATCACCAAAAGAGTAGAATCGATAGTTCTGTTGTATCGCGTGCTGATAGATTTTTTTCATCTCATCAAATCCCGTAAATGCCGCAATCAGCATTAGAAGTGTGCTTTTCGGCAGGTGAAAATTGGTGATCAGGTGATCCACCGATTTGAATGTATATCCCGGCGTGATGAAAATATCGGTCTCGCCCGAGCACGGGATAAAACTACCCTCCTCTTTTGGCGCTGATTCCAGCACACGCACACTCGTGGTTCCCACCGCTGTAACCCGTTTCGTTTTATTTAGCGCATCTGCCTGCTGCTGCGAGATTTGATACCATTCGCTGTGCATGATATGATCCTCAATCCTGTCAGCCTTTACCGGCGCAAACGTACCCAGCCCAACATGGAGCGTAACCTCGTTTTTACGGATTCCCTGCGCGGCCAGTTTTTCCAGCAGCTCCGGCGTGAAATGAAGGCCTGCCGTAGGTGCAGCTTTACTCCCTGAATCTTTTGCGTATACGGTTTGATATCGCTCCGAAAGAGATTCGTCCCGTTCAATATAAGGCGGAAACGGCGTGTGTTTATACGGAGTTACCACCGGGTGATCCAGCGGGTGGCTCAGCTCAATCGTGCGAATTCCATCGTCAGCTATACTGATGGTTTTTGCAGAAAGTTCATCAGTTAAATCCACGGTTTTTCCCGACCGAAATTTCTTCCCGGGACGGACCATCGCCTCCACCACACGATTATTCACCGCCCGGGTGACAAAAATCTCCACTTTCCCGTCATTAAACAGCAGGCGGCATTTTTCAACTTTGCTGTTGTTTACGACAAGAGATGTATCAGGCGGCAGATAATCACCGATGTTGTAGAAATAGTCGTCGGTGATTTCACCTGTTTCCCGGTTGTAAACCAGCAGTCTTGAATGGTCACGCGGGGTTGCCGGTTTTTGGGCGATGAGCTCTTCCGGGAGATTGTAGTCAAAGTCGTCTAATGTAAAGGACAAAATTCTGTGTTTTTATGATCTGTGCTTTATAACCTGATGAAAATAGAGAAATCCATAGAAACCTTTTGGGAGAAGCACAATTCATAGCTGGTCAAATTATAATTCTACCCCCTACTACAGAAACAGCTCTGTTTTTTACAGATTTTCGCTGTGTATATCGCGGAATATGCTGATACCTCCTGAATGAATAGAATACTTTCTGCGAAAATCAGCGGATGAATCAGCGCGTCTCTGCGTGAATAAATATATGGCAGAAATACAATTTATCCATTCACCTTATTGGAATCCACGTTTTGGACAGTTTTGTGAACATCTATGTAATAGCCCACCTTTAATCAAATAGCATGCAACAATCATGTGCCGGTTTTGTTACATCATATGATATGAATAGAAGTCTTTAAAGAATCTAATTGGAAGAGATTTTATTCTTTCATTATTTCATAAACACCTTAAACCTGATACCTCACTCTTTATAAAAGGGAAAACATATTATGAAAAGAATTTTGGTATTGCTGACGATTATACTGGCTCTGTTCATCTACAGCTGCGATACTACTGAATCTTCATTTGATGATACGCTACCGGAACAGTTAACCCTTTCCTTATCCGCATCCCCGGATGAGGGTGGAACGTTAACCCCAGCGGAAATCGAGTATGTAAAAGGTCAAGAAGTGCAAATAGAAGCTGTCTCATCAGACGGGTTTATATTTGAACGATGGACTGGCGACTTTGAAAGTGAAACCAACCCTGCGACCCTGGTGATGACTGAAAACAAATCGGTCACCGCCCTGTTCAAAGAAATCAGTTCACTTATCGCTATTGAAACCACGGGGGAGGGAACTATTGAAACCGATTTTGACGGTCAAACCGTATCTCTCTATGCGGTGCCGTCTGATGGATGGACATTCATCCGCTGGGAGGGCGATTTGTCGGGAAGCGAAAATCCTGAATCACTATTCCTGGATGAAGATAAAAGCGTAACCGCACATTTTGAACAGCGGTTTGATCTTTCCGTTACTATTGACGGCAGTGGAAATGTAGAGATAGATCCGGTGAAGGAGTTTTACAATCACGGCGATACTGTAACCTTCACGGCAACGCCCGAACCGGGATATCGTTTCTCTCATTGGGAAGGAGATCTTTCGGGGAGTGAAAACCCTATTCAAACCACCATGGACCGTGATAAATCTGCCACAGCCGTTTTTGTATGGTGCATATTATGCTGATAGATTAAATGAGGGGTTTCCTGAGGTTATTCAAAGTCACGGCTTGAAAAAGCCGGCTCTTAACTCATTTACCCTACAAAAATACCCAGCCTTTTTCGTACTTCCTTCACAATCCCATCCGGCCCAAGTCCCACTTCGTCGTGCAGTTCTCTTTGGGTGCCGTGTTCGATGATGGTATCGGGTGTACCCATTATTTTTACAGGAACGCCCACACCTTTCTCTGCCACATATTCTGCCACGGCTGACCCAAATCCGCCGAGCTTTGTACCATCTTCAATGGTGATGATCTGATCGTATCTGGCGAGTACATAATCGATCATCTCCGTATCCAGCGGTTTGGCGTAGCGCATATCAAAGTGGCCGGTTTCAATGCCTTCTGCAGCGAGTGTATTGGTGGCTTCAGACACATAGTTACCGATCGGCCCGAAACTGAGTACCGCTACTTTTCCACCTTCCCGGATAACCCTTCCTTTTCCGATTTCCGTTTTCTTGAATTCCTCACGGACCTCCATACCGGTTGAGCGGCCCCGGGGATAGCGGATTGCCCAGGCGGCATTTTCATATTCAGACGCCGTGTACATCATATCACGAAGATCCTGCTCATCCATCGGGGAGGATACAATCAGGTTAGGCACCGCCCTCAAATAACTTACATCATAAAGACCGTGATGCGTTGGCCCGTCAGCGCCCACAAGTCCGGCACGATCAATACAGAAAACAACAGGAAGATTTTGGATCGCCACGTCGTGAATTACCTGGTCGTAGGCGCGCTGTAAAAATGTGGAATAAAGTGCAGCAAAAGCTTTTTTCCCCTCTGCTGCAAGTCCGGCCGCAAACGTAACGGCGTGCTGCTCGGCAATACCTACATCAAACGCTCGATCCGGAAATGTTTTCATCATCGGCCAGAGGCTCGATCCGCTGGGCATAGCGGGTGTCATCGCCACAATATTTTCGTTTTTCGCCGCAAGCTCAACAAGTGCTTCACCAAATACATCCTGGTACTTCGGCGGCTGATTGCTGCTTGTGGTTTTTTGGGGCAGCGATTTGCCGGTAATCTTATCAAACGGACTGCTCTGCGCGTGCCATTTGGTCTGTTCGCGTTCTGCAGGGGCAAACCCTTTCCCTTTCACGGTAACAATGTGCAACAGTTTCGGCCCGGATACGGTTCTGAGATCTTCAAGATGGCGACGGAGTGCATCCACGTTATGGCCGTCTACCGGACCATAATATTTAAATCCAAGTGCCTGGAAGAGTGCTCCGGGGGTAATTGCAGCAGTAGCGGCGCGTTCCAGTTTTGATGCAACTTTCCGCATCTTTTCACCCGCGCCTTTCAGGTGCCCGAGAAGATCATAAATCTCGTCACGCAGCTTGTTAAATGTCTTCGTGGTAGTGATTTCTGCCAGATACTCTTTCAAGGCTCCTACATTCGGGTCGATCGACATATTGTTGTCGTTCAACACTACGAGCATGTCCGATTTGAGAGCACCGGCGTTGTTCATCGCTTCAAATGCCATTCCGCCCGTCATGGCACCGTCACCAATTACAGAAACAATTTTTTTGCCTGATTTATCAAGATCGCGGGCAATTGCCATTCCGAGCCCGGCAGAGATCGATGTACTGGAGTGACCCACACCAAACGCATCATACTCACTTTCGGAGCGGTTGGGAAAACCTGACAGGCCTTTATATTTTCGATTTGTATAAAAATCCTCGCGCCGCCCCGTTAAAATCTTATGTCCGTATGCCTGGTGACCCACATCCCAGATCAGCTTATCGGTTGGTGTGTTGTACGTGTAATGAAGGGCAACCGTGAGCTCAATCACACCCAGGCTGGCACCAAAATGGCCTCCATAGACTGATACCGTATCAATGATAAACTCACGTAGTTCATCGCACAGATCCTGAAGTTGTTCAGGTTTCAGCTTTTTCAGATCATCAGGAGAGTTGATCTTGCCAAGCAATGGGCCCGGAACCGGTTTGTAGCTTTCCATATATGGGGTCTTTATTTCTTCTTCTCGATCTCCTCGATCTTTAACTCTGCGCTTTCCAGCGTTGCACTGCAGATTTTGGAGAGTTTTAAGCCTTCTTCGTAAAGTTTAACGGATTCTTCGAGTGTTATCTCCTCGTCATCCAGCTTTTCGACTATGGCTTCCAATTGTGTTAAAGCTTCTTCAAAGCTCGGGCGTTCCGCTTCGTTCATTTATTCTGTTTGTGAGACTCTTCCGGCAGGCGGGATTTCATTTGAGAACCGCAGATACCTTTTGTTTTATTTCTTTTTTTCTGATCTGTTCACCATCCGAACTAAATATAAGGGCTCCCGACAGGCTTGTGAAATATTTTTTTGCCCCGGCCTGTTTAACGTTTAACACTGCATCCCGATTTGGATGACTGAAACGGTTGTGAAAGGCTACAGACGTGACCGCAATTTCAGGTCGCACCTGCTCGATAAAGATGGGTGTGGAGCTTGTCCGGCTTCCGTGGTGGCCGGTTTTCAGCCAGTTAACATCAAGAAAATCTCCATATCTTTCAGCCAGTTGCCTCTCCTGGTTTACTTCCGCATCGCCTGTAAATAGAAATGACGTTTCTCCATATTGCAACCTAAATGAAAGTGAATGGTTATTAGGATTGCGATCCGGCGGCACATCTTTTTCCGGGCCCAACACAAAGATCCGTGTCAGCGGGTCAAGTTCGATCATATCGCCTGATAAAACATCAACTATCGGAATTTCTAATTCGTCAGCCAGCCGGTTATACGTTTCATACAACCTTGAATCATACGGGTAATCACTGTGATATATTGCGTCAATCGGAAAATGGCGCATTAGTGAGGGTAATCCGCCTATGTGATCAGCGTGAGGGTGAGATAAAATTACACCATCCAGTTTTCTGATTCCATAATGTTCGAGGAAAGGAATAAGCACTCTTTCCCCGCTGTTTCCCATCGGGTTCCATCTGCCGGCATCCACAAAATAATGCCTGCCCCCCGGCGTCTGTATATGTACGGCATCCCCCTGCCCCACATCAAGTACGGTAACAATCAGTTCCGGTGTGGAGGTTTTTACTTTGATTTTCTCTATCAAAAATAAATTGATGGAGAGCAGCAGCAGAATCAGCATTTTCCATCGTACGCTGGGATATTTTATTCCTGCACAGCCCAAAATTCCTGTTATCCATATCATAAACAGCCATATTGATGGATTTTCGATCGATACATATCCCGTCAATTCATCTCCGAAAAAGAACGCTACCGAACCGATCCACTGCAACACCCATTGTACCGGCACGATCATCCACTCCGATATGCCCGGCAGCACGCCGTACAAAAAAGAGCCTGCCAGGCCAACCGGCACTGCGATAGACAGAAGAGGTACAACGGCTGCATTTGCGGCAGGACCGGCAAAAGAAAACTCTCCAAAATAGAGCGCCAGAATTGGTAACAAACCCAGTTGTACAATCACCGATATCCATATCACAGATAATAATCCGCCTTTCCAGGTATACCGGATTTTGAGCGGGATTAACTTTTGTGCTTCCGGCATAATCAGCAAAATGATCATTACAGCAGAGAATGAAAGTTGAAAACCTACATCAAAAAGTTGTGAGGGCTGTATAATCAACAGAATAATGGCGGCTACGGCAAGCAGATTCACCGAGTGGCGCAGTTTGTGATACAGTTTTCCATACGTGAGCAGCCACGCCATGATGGATGCCCTGCATACGGAAGCGCTGAACCCGGTTAACCCGGCATAGCCGATCAGAAGCAGAGTCATTGCAATCAGTCCGCATAATTTCCCCCATTTCCATCTCCAAAACCAGGGAATCAACAGCCAGAACGGAGCAATGATAAACCCTACATGCATCCCGGAAACCGCCATGATATGCGAAAGGCCGGATCGTGAAAACGAAAGCCTTTCTTCATTGGTAAGCTCCTCTTTGTAGCCAATCATAAGCGCTTTTGCCAGGGGAGCACGTTCCGCATCAAACATCCGGTCGATATTTCCCTGAACATAGCTTCGAATCCCCTCCCATCCTATACGACGGTTTTCGCTTATGCTGTGAATCGCCTCAATTTCACCATGACTGGTTATACCCCGACCATGCAGCCACCCACCGTAATCAAAATCATGCGGATTCCGAACTTCTGGAAATGCATAAAGCCGGACATCCGCAACAACCATCGTGCCCGGTGTTAATTTAGTGGTATCCTCATCACTTCCATACAGCCTGATTTTGTACGATTCATACCACAAAGCGCCTTCTGGAAGAACGGTTTTTGATACGCTGGCTTCATAAACATCTCGTCCTGACTGGCTTCTTCCGCCTGACTTAATTTTTGCACTCACCTGAACCGTTTCCCATTCGTAGAGCGTCAGCGGATCGGATTTTGTAATGGTTTGATGTAACCTTTCCTGAGACACCTGGTACATCCCCGCACCGAAGAGAACAACCATCACCAGGTAAAAAAGCGTGCAAACCGTTGATCTCCAGACCGTTAACTTTCTGGAAAGCAACAGTTCCGCGCCTATCCACATAAAACAGGCAGTGGTGAATACGCCGAGTGTTTGCCATAGGGTGAGGCTATCGCCCCAGAAATATGCAGCGATGATTCCTGCTATCATCAGCAGAACAATTCTCAGTGCCGGCAGTGACGCGAAAGGAAATTGATATGTAGTACTGGAATCCATTAACTGTATGACCCAAAACCGGGGGATCACTTACAGTTTTTTTTCAGAATAGATAGAAAAGCTGGTGTTGTAAGAGTGGTGAGCAAAAAAAAGTCCCCTCCCCGAAGGAATCGGGACCAAGTGTGACTTGGGAGGCTGTGAAAAAATACGGAAACAAATTTCGATTCAGTTAACCTTTTAAGGCAAATAGATTTATGTCGAAGCTCCCCTCCATATCAAGTCCCGTCAGGGCGCGATAGGGAGGGGACGGGAGTGGGTCAGAAAGACTGGTAGTGTTGAAATTGACAGAAACCTTAAATTAATTAGGTGCATTTTCTTTGGAAATCTATTTCCTCACCCCCTCTTGAGAGGGGATTTAGGGGTGTGTTCACCGTAGCCTCGATCAAAACCGGTTTCGCATTTTGGCTCATGTCCCTATCAACACACCCCTCGGTTTGAAAATCTGCGTTCCGCAGTTTTCAAAACCATTTCCCCTCTCAAGAGGGGATTTTTCTTCAATATTCCTACGGCAAGCGTGCATTCTTGAAGAAAGAGCACGATTTAATCCCAACCCGGCTACTCTTCCTCTTTTACTCCCAGCTTTTTGCAGATTTCTGCAAGCGTGTTTTTCTCCTCTTCGCTAAGTACGGAGAACTCCTCTTTAATTTTTTCAAGGTGTTTTGGGAAAAAATCGGCAATAAACTTTTCGCCGCTTTCCGTGAGATGAATTAATACTGCGCGGCGGTCATTCGGGTCTTTCTGTCGCTCCACGTGGCCGCATCGCTCCAGGTTGTCGATCACCATGGTAATATTTCCACCGCTTTTCAGAAGTTTTTCACCGATCGTGCGCTGGTTAAGCGGCCCGAGATGATGAAGCACTTCAAGCACACCAAACTGGCTGACGGTCAGGTCGGCTTCGGCAAGGTGCCGGTTAAGCCGGTTGTTCAGAGATTCTGTGGAACGCATCAATTTTATGAATGCATTCAGTGTGTTCTCTTCACTTTTATTTCCTTTAAAGTGTGTGCCCATCTTTTTAAAATTTAAATAGTTATGGCAGACAATATCGGCAATTCAATATACATATTGAAGTGTATTACTGACTAATTAATTTTGCGAATTTTCGCTTACCTACCTTCAGGTTCAGCGTTTCACCTTCTGAAAACGTGATTTCATGGTTGATATCATCCACTTTTTCATCGTTGATGCTTACCCCGCCCTGTTTGATCATACGCTTGGTTTCGCCGTTGCTCTGAGTCATCCCGGCATCAGATATAATATCGAGTAAGCGGTGAGTTGTTCCCGCATCGAATGTAATCTCCGGTGCGTCATCCGGCACTTCTTTGTTGATGACTGTCTGTTCAAAATGTTTCCTTGCAGCTTTTGCCGCTTTTTCACCATGGTACATCCGGGTAATTGTAAACGCCAGATCGTGTTTTGTATTCCGCGGATCTTTGGCAACTTTATCGAGAATGGATGGTAACTCATCCGTCGGCAGATCGGTAACAAGCTCGAAGTAGCGGTAAATCAGGTTATCAGGAATAGAAAGCACTTTTCCGTACATATCATTCGGCTCCTCGCTGATCCCGATGTAGTTATCATACGACTTACTCATCTTCAGCGTGCCGTCTGTACCTTCCAGAAGCGGCATCATGAGGCAAACCTGGGGATCCTGACCATCAATTCGCTGCAGATCACGCCCGACAAGCAGGTTGAATTTCTGATCGGTTCCGCCAAGTTCCACATCTGATTTTAAGTGAACGGAATCCTGCCCCTGTGCCAGCGGGTAGAGAAATTCGTGGAGTGAAATCGGCTCGTTATTGTTAAATCGCTTTGAAAAATCATCCCGCTCAATCATCCGGGCAACGGTAAGTTTTGAGCTCAACTTGATTACGCCTTCAAATGAAATCGGCCCCAGCCAGTCGGCGTTGTATACGATTTCGGTTTTTTCACGATCCAGAATTTTACCGGCCTGGTCGAGGTACGTTTTGGCATTTTCCTTAATATCCTCTGCTGAAAGCGATGGGCGGGTTTTGTTTTGGCCGGTCGGATCGCCGATCAGTGCAGTAAAATCCCCGATAATCAGAATAATATGATGCCCCAAATCCTGGAACTGACGCATTTTTCTAAGGATCACTGAATGACCGAGGTGGAGGTCGGGGCGGGTGGGATCACAGCCCAGTTTAATTCTTAGCGGCTTTTCTGTTTTACGCGATTTTTTCAGTTTTTCAACCAGTTCCGGTTCCGGTACAATTTCAACGGTTCCGCGTTTAATCACCTCAAGCTGTTCTTCTACTGTAGGAAAACTCATAAATCTAACTGTTCAAAAAATGGATTGTTTCGGATTGGGTTATCCTCCTGAATGGCTGATTCAAGAGTATCAATAAAATTTTCGATTCCCGGCACAACAGCAGCGATCATGTTATAAGCTGCAGGAGCGAGAGAAATGACAACCGGATAGGTTAGCGATTCATTTCGTGTTTCTTCTGCCGGCATATTAAAACCTGCAAAAAGCCACAAAAAAGCACTGATAACGATAGCTGATTTCAACGCTCCAAACAAAAGCCCGGCAAGACGGTTGATAAAATTCAGGCGGATCATCTCCAGAAACCTTTTTGCCGCGTAACCAATTGCCTGCACAATGGCGATCGTACCGATAAAAAGGATCAGCCCGGCGATAATGGTGGGAGTATCTCCCCCATCAAAAAGGGGGGCGATGATGTCGGACACTGGTTTCATGTAGGCAAACGTCACAAATACGGCAAGAATTATCCCGGCAATGCCAAGAACCTCCTGTATAAATCCTGCGGTAAACCCTTTGTAGGCAAAGTAGGCAACCGGCAGAATAATCAGAAAGTCGAGGACATTCATACGGTCAGGATAGTTCCTCTTTTACAACTTTACTCACTACTGATCCTTCGGCTTTTCCTTTCAGTTTACCCATCATCACGCCCATTACTTTGCCCATGTCGGCCATGGATGATGCGCCCATACTTTCAATTTGGTCTTTTACTTCAGCACGAACTTCTTCTTCGCTCATCATTTTTGGCAGAAACTCTTCAATAATTTCCAGCTCGGCTTTCTCTTTTTCTGCGAGATCGCCCCTTCCGCCATCTTCAAACTGCTCGATCGATTCTTTACGCTGTTTTGCCGCTTTCATAAGCACTTCAATAACCTGCTCATCAGAAAGCTCAGCTTCGCCATCTTTTCGTTCGCTGATCTCCTTTTCAAGAATTTTAGCCTTTAGTGACCTCAGTACCCTGAGCCGGTCGGCCTCTTTCTGCTTCATTGCGGTTTTAAGATCATCCAGAATCGATTGTTTGATACTCATAACTGATGTTGTTTTGATTGAAGATATCGTTCAGGAAACAAAAATTCTGAATCCGTTCCAAAATGGATTCACATAATAGTAATCATTTCCTGCTTTGTATATGATAAAAGCTTCACTCCGCCTGATTGATAACAGATGCACAAAAAAAAAGGCTCCACTCCGTAATGTACGGAATGCAACCTTTACAATTTGTTTGTAAAACCGTTTATCCCTGATTACTTATTGTTCTGGATATACTCTTTTACATTGTCCTGGTCCATCATCACTTCTTTATAAGCGTATTTACCACGCTCATTTTTTGTAGCAATAATCACCTTAGCCATCTTACGCTGAGCATCTTTCAGCGCTTGTGCTTCTTCACCAAATGCCTGTTTCTTAGCCATAACTTAGCCCTTATTTGATTTCTTTATGCATGGTGTGCTTTCGCAGCACCGGGTTATATTTTTTCAGTTCAATACGCTCGGTGGTATTTCGCCGGTTTTTAGTAGTTACATACCGTGAGCTGCCCGGTTTTTCGGTGCATTCGAGTATAACCTGTATACGATTGCCTTTTGCCATAATTTATACCTCTTTTAGTAAAGTACCTTTCTTTCTTGCATCCTCAAGCACAGCAGAAATTCCCTTCTTATTGATTGTGCGCAGAGTTTTTGCCGATACTTTTAACGTTACCCAACGATCCTCTTCAGGAATAAAAAATCTTCTTTTCTGAAGGTTCAGCTGAAATTTGTGCTTCGTTTTATTGTTGGATTTGGAAGACCTGTAACCGTTCAGTGCACCCTTCCCTGTAATATCATCCTTTCTTGCCATAACAAACTGGTTTTATCATTTTTTGATAGACTTCAAAATTAAGCCTATTTGATGATTATATCAACATTCAATGCATAAACAATTCCACTTTCTTTTATCCCCGGCAAAACCTGCCCTAATCGGCTGTTAAGACTGATTCTAACATTCTCAGCCTGTAGCAAAATAAGATCTTAGTTCTCCGATTATCAACAATCCATAAACAACCCGGCGTCTAATTTTTCAGTCTGCTATCTATTGCGGCATTTTTCAAATTACACCCCCAAATCGCCCACAGCGCACAATCTCTCGTTACGGCAATAAATATGTCTGCTTTTTTTGATTTTGCACGCACAAGCGGTATTTTTGAGCATATTAGAGGCTATCTTAATTTACACTCAACCCCATATATGGCAAAAAGTAAAGGATCTGACTATAAAGCGTCGAATATTCAGGTATTGGAAGGTCTTGAGGCCGTTCGGAAACGTCCATCCATGTATATTGGTGATACCGGGCAGCGCGGACTTCATCACCTGATTAACGAAGTTGTTGACAACTCTATTGATGAAGCACTCGCCGGTCATTGCGACTGGATTAAATTAATTATTCATGAGAACGGTTCGATCACCGTTTCTGATAACGGCCGCGGGATTCCCGTTGATGAGCATCCCAAGTTAAAATTGCCCGCCGTTGAAGTTGTGCTTACCAAACTCCACGCGGGTGGTAAGTTTGATAAAGACTCATATAAAGTCTCCGGTGGTTTGCACGGAGTGGGTGTGAGTTGTGTGAATGCACTCTCCTCAAAATTCCGCGCTGAAATTCATCGTGATGGTGAAATTTATGTAATGGAGTTTGAAAAAGGTTTTACCACCACCCCCCTTCAGAAAAAAGGGAAAACGGATGTAACAGGAACCACCATCAACTTCCTGCCTGATGCGGAAATCTTTAATCAAACTACTGAATTCAAGTACGATATTATTGCGGACCGGATGCGCGAACTGGCGTTTCTGAATCCGGAAATCACCGTTGAAATTATCGACGAGCGTGAAGAGGATCCGGAAGACAAAAAAACAATTTTCCATTATGCCGGCGGCGTGAAAGATTTCGTCTCTTTTCTCGATGAAAACCGCGAAGCACTGATTGATACGCCTATTTTTATCAGTGGCAATTCAGATGATGTCCCGGTTGAACTGGCCATTTCTTATAACCAGTCTTATACCGAAAATGTGCACTCATATGTGAATAATATTAATACACGCGAGGGCGGAACGCACATTTCCGGATTTCGGCGCGCACTCACCCGCTGCATGAAGAATTATGCAGAGAAGAATAACATTATCAAATCAAAAAGCACCATAGCCATTTCCGGTGAGGATTTTCGGGAAGGAATGACCTGCGTTTTGAGTGTGAAAGTTGCCGAGCCTCAGTTTGAGGGCCAGACCAAAACCAAGCTGGGTAATTCAGAAGTCCAGAGCGCAGTTGAAGTTATTGTTTACGAACAACTTAACGAATACCTGGAGCAGAACCCCAAAACGGCTAAAAAGATACTTGAGAAAGTTATTGTAGCCGCCGAGGCGAGAGAAGCTGCACGTAAAGCGCGTCAGCTTATTCAGCGCAAAAGTGTAATGAGTGGCGGCGGGCTGCCGGGCAAACTGGCTGACTGCTCCATCAAAGATCCCGAGCATTGCGAAATTTACCTGGTTGAGGGTGATTCCGCCGGCGGATCTGCCAAAATGGGCCGGAACCGGAGTTTTCAGGCAATTCTTCCACTTCGCGGGAAAATTCTGAACGTTGAAAAAGCGAAGATCAACAAAATCCTCGAAAATAAAGAGATCCAGGCGATGATTACCGCCCTGGGGACCGGCGTTGGAAAGGAAGAAGATTTTGAACTCGAAAAACTTCGCTATCACAAACTTATCATTATGACGGATGCGGATGTCGACGGATCTCATATCCGGACTCTGCTCCTTACTTTTTTATACCGTTATATGCATCCGCTTATCGAGCATGGACACGTATATATCGCCACACCTCCTCTGTACAGAATTACATCAACCCGAGGCCAGATTGATTACGCGTGGGATGATCCAACCCGGGACAAAATCATCAAAGACCTGAAAAAATCGAAGAAAAAATTCGATGTTTCACGCTACAAAGGTTTGGGTGAAATGAATCCGAGTCAGCTTTGGGAAACTACAATGGACCCCGACACACGAACACTCCAGCAGGTTACAGTTGAAAATGCCGCAGCCGCTGATAAAATGTTCTCTACTCTTATGGGCGGCGATGTTGAACCCCGGCGGGAATTTATTGAGCGTAACGCAAAATATGCTAAGCTCGATATCTGACCCATACTTCAAACAGAAATACGTTTACCTTTAATCCAGTTTTCATAGATGGCAAGCGAAAAGATTATACCAATTACAATTGAAGACGAGATGCAGTCTTCCTACATCGATTACTCGATGTCGGTTATTGTATCAAGAGCGTTACCTGATGTGCGCGACGGACTTAAACCGGTTCACAGACGTGTACTTTATGGGATGAGCGATCTTGGAATGCTCCACAACAGAAACTATAAAAAGAGTGCCCGTATTGTGGGTGAGGTTCTCGGTAAGTATCACCCTCACGGTGACTCTGCCGTTTATGACTCCATCGTTCGGATGGTTCAGGACTTCTCACTGCGCTATCCGCTTGTGGATGGCCAGGGGAACTTCGGTTCTGTGGATGGCGACTCTGCAGCAGCAATGCGTTACACTGAAGTTCGCATGCAGCGAATTTCCGAGGAGCTTCTCGCAGATATCAATAAAGAAACGGTTGATTATCAAACCAACTTTGATGATACGCTTGAAGAGCCGACGGTTCTGCCATCGATGCTCCCCAACCTTCTGCTGAATGGTGCCTCCGGTATTGCCGTAGGGATGGCAACCAATATGGCTCCTCACAACCTGAAGGAAGTTGTAGATGGTGTAATCGCACTACTTGATGATCCCGAGATTGATGCATCCGGGTTGATGGAACATATTACAGCCCCTGATTTTCCTACAGGCGGGATTATTTACGGATATGAAGGAGTAAAAGAAGCGTATGAAACCGGCAGGGGTAAAGTTGTGATGCGGGCCCGCGCCAATGTGGAAGAACTTCGTAACAGCCGTGAGCAAATCGTTGTTACCGAAATTCCCTACCAGGTAAATAAAGCCACGCTGATCGAAAAAGTGGCTTCGCTGGTCAACCAGGAAAAAATTACTGAAATCAGCGAAATTCGTGATGAGTCTGACCGCGAAGGCATGCGTGTTGTCATTATTCTGAAACGCGGATCAAACGCCGGAGTAGTGCTGAATCAGCTCTACAAGTATACGCAGATGCAGCAGACGTTTGGTATCATCAACCTGGCGCTGGTGAAAGGCCGGCCAAAGGTCATGGCTCTGAAAGAGCTGATTGAGCGCTTCATTGAGCACCGGATTGATATTATCATCCGGCGTACTATGTATGATCTGGATCAGGCCGAATCCCGTGCTCATATTCTCGAAGGTCTCAAAATCGCCCTCGACAACCTTGATGAGGTGATCAAAACGATCCGCGCATCAAACAGTCCGCAGGAAGCGAATGTAGAACTTCGCCGGAAATTTGCGCTTACAGATCTCCAGGCAAAAGCCATTCTCGATATGCGTCTGCAGAAACTGACTGGCCTCGAACGTGAAAAGGTCGACCAGGAGTACCGGGAAATCGCAGATCGTATTGAAGAATATCGTAAAATATTGTCGAACAGAGATGAGCAAAACGCCATTATTAAAAATGAGCTGCTTCAGCTGAAAGACCGCTATGGTGATGAACGCCGTACCGAAATTGTCTACTCCGCCGATGATTTCAACATCGAGGATATGATAGCCGATGAAGATGTGGTGGTTACCATTTCTAACAAAGGTTTTATCAAACGAATGCCTGTGAGCGGCTACAGACGTCAGCGACGTGGCGGTAAAGGGATGAAGGGAACCACCACGAAAGATGATGAATATGTAGAACATCTTTTTGTGGCCACCAATCACAACTATATTCTTTTCTTTACGGAGAAAGGAAATTGTTACTGGCTTAAAGTTTATGAAATTCCGGAAGGATCACGCCTGGCCCGCGGCCGTGCAATCGTAAACCTGATCGACATTGAAAAGGACGATTCGATTCAGACGTTTGTGCCGGTGAAGACACTTGATGATGAGGAGTATATAAAATCTCACTCTATTATCATGGCAACAAAAGGAGGACTGGTAAAGAAATCCTCACTTGAGGCGTATAGCCGTCCGCGTCGTGATGGAATTATTGCAATTAACATCAAAGAGGGCGATTCACTGCTGGGTGCCGCACTTACAGATGGTGAAAGCAATATTATTCTGGCCAACAAGAAAGGCCGTGCAATTCGGTTCCACGAATCAGATGCACGTGAGATGGGCCGGAACACGTCAGGTGTGAAAGGAATGACGCTCGATAAAAATGATGAGCTGGTGGATATGGTTGTGATCAAAAACACACATGAAGCCACAGTACTTGCAATCTCCGAAAACGGATACGGCAAACGCTCCCTTGTAGATGATTACCGGGAACAGAGCCGTGGCGGTAAAGGAGTCATTACTCTCAAAATCACTCCAAAGACCGGAAATCTTGTTGCACTGAAGGAGGTCTCAGATAAAGATGATCTGATGATCATTACCGAACGCGGAAAGGTTATCCGAATGCAGTGCAAAGGTTTACGGACTATGGGACGTAATACTCAGGGTGTTCGGATCATGCGATTAGACGAAGATGGTAAGATTGGTGGCGTCACCCGGGTTGTAAATGAAGATGACGATGATGCAGAAGCACCTGTCGTTACCTAAACGTTTCACACGTCAACACACTTGTAATAAAAAAAGGCTCCGGAAACGGGGCCTTTTTTTTGAATCTAAAGGAAAATTTGTGGGTGAAAATCAATTGAGGAATTTTCCTGACTTCGATATTGGGACACCCAAATTCGTGATTATGGGGCACCTAACGTATTGTTAGTATTTAAAAACGGGTCTACTGTGGAAAAGTGTCGGACTCAGTAAAAAGTCACGCCGTACAATGATGCAGCCCTCCTAACTTTGATTTGAAAAGCATAGCTTTGTAGGTAAGCGTTCCGGTCCAGAGCACCGAATCGAGGAAAGGAAGTAATGAAATTTGATCATTGGCAATATACTTTGCAGTGAGGAGGATGGGAGATCGCGGTTCCCTTCGGGAAGAGTCCGCGATGACGTGTAAGTAAAATATGTACTTGTTATAAATTCCAGTCTTTTCGATTCGGCGAACCGAGCTACGATGGATCCAACATTTTCTTGAGAAGATCTTGCCGTTTATCTATTAGCTTCTTAGGAGAGAGAATTTTGATCTTATCTCCAAATTGAAGCAGCCACTCGTTGATGTAATCTAAATTTTCAAATCTGAATGAAACTTTAATTATTTTATTTTTGACTGCCGATTTCTTAATTATTTTAGTCGGCAGATTTGCCGTAAACGCGCGATCTGCCGATTCCTGTACATGCACCTCTATTTCATGACCCATCTCGTTAGAACCGAAAATAAGTGCCTCTGCGTTAATTTCTTCTGATGCAGTGAATTCTTCATCCAAAATCTTCACATTTTCCATTCGGTCGAGCACAAAATTCCGAATGGCTTCTCTTTTTTTAGAAAACCCTATGACATTCCAGTGGTCGCGATAAAAAACGAGAAGGTATGGTTCGATTTCGCGATCTGTTTTATTACCGTCAGATTTTGCGGTATAGCGAAACGATATTTTTTTCTTTTGAGAGATCGCGCTGCTGATCAGGTACCAGTTTCCACCGTCTGTTTTTTCCGCTCCAAAATGCAGAAACGGATCCACAACCGTATGCTTGCTCAGAGACTCCATAAATGATTTCAACTCATTCGGAATGGTGTTTTTAATTTTCAACTCCACTCCCCTGGCGTCTTCAACCATTGAACTGTCTACCTGCGACTTCACAAAATTCAGCCCAACCATGATGGTTGCAAGTTCTTTTGACGTAAACATTAGCGGCGGAACTTTGTATCCTTCCATCACCCCGTAACCACTGTACTTATCCCAGGTAACCGGCACGTTAATTTCTGATAAGACATTGAAATCCCTGAATATAGTGCGCCTGGTTACACCGAATTCCTCAGCTAACTCATCAACGGTCAGCCTGCGTTTTGATTCCTGTAGCATTAGGATCAGTTTCATTCGGCGTTCTGAACTTTTTAATCGGGACATTTTCGAAGTTCTTTGGTTCTGGTTGATTTAGAAGGTAAGAAAAGGAGTCCCTTTGGTCACATTTATTCTGATTTTAAAACGGGGTGAAATCTCTAATACAGCTCATATTTTAAGCATATATGTATGTGATTCTTACACTCACTCTCTTATAATCATCGATTTTACCCAAAACACAACACCCATCCCCATTTCAAAATAAGTATCACACCTTCTCTATCTTCTCTTTTTTGTGAAGAGTTACTTTTTGCCATATCACAACTCCATAACACCCCCCGCCTTCGCCATGCTTCGGCACTCCCCCTGAAGGGGAGAACTATTCCCAAATCACAATCACCTCTTGAAATATAGCATTTATCATCGCACTCATTAAAAATGATACCCCGCTTTGTGTAAGTAATAGAAGCAACAATTACTCTCTTTTTTAAAAAGGGGAACTGAGGGGGATTTATTTAATGAACTACCTCGGGGCAGAGCCCGCGAGGTATCAACTAAGAACCCTTAACTTTTTGGTCGATATGGAGTTTATTCTTGAGTGTCCCCCTTTGGCGGAAGGGGGCAATGGGGGATGATTTGTAGAGTTTTGAGATCCTAAAATGGTTATTTATTTGAATCAGCGCCTGTCAATTCATCCCCCTGCTCACTCCGTTCGCCTTCCCCCTTCTAAGGGGGACTTATTTCTCCGACATAAATGACCAGAAAATTAAATCATTTAAAGTTCAAATCCGGTAACGCCGAATTATCTTTCTACTTTCAGCAGCCCTTTGCCGACATAAAATTCTTCGTTCGCGCCAAAATCAAATTCAAACAGCGTATACCGAAGCTTCTTTTTTGACTGCGCAATTTCATCAAGCGCACCATCAACTCCCTTCCACATGATGATTGTTTTCCAGGGTTTTGATCCAAGAAGACGAAGAAGATCATCCACTTTGAATGCATGTTTGGTTACGATTCCGGTCCCCTTTTTTAAATCCACAAGCGAGATGCTTTTTGCAATCACCTCCGAATTTTCAAGCCCTGTTTTCTCGATGATACCTGAAAGCGCCCTCATCTTTTTCTTCACGTTGTCGTTGAGCAGCCAGTGTTTTTCCGGTGCGCATATAGCGAGCGGCACCCCGGGCAGTCCGCCCCCGGTCCCGGTATCAATCCAGGAATCATGATCATCAAGTATGCCGAGAACATGTGGAATCAGAGAATGAACGACGTGTTCACGAACTGTTTCACGTGAAACACTCCGGCTCACAAGATTTATCTTCTCATTCCAGTCGAGAAGATTGTCGAGGTATTTCTCGAGATGAACTTCGTTTTTTCGGTATAATTCACGTGCATCTTCCAATGTTTCACGTGAAACAGAATGTTTTTGAATGGATTGTTTCACGTGAAACCTATCGTTTTAAATAAATCATGAGAACAGAAAGATCGCTTGCGGACACTCCGCTGATCCTCGACGCTTGCCCGATCGTTTCGGGTTTAATTTTTTCAAGCTTAGAACGGCCTTCTGAAGAGAGACTTTTTATTCTCTCGTACTGAATATCCATCGGGATAGGCGCCTCCTCTTTCTGTTTAAGTTCTTCTACCATTTCAAATTCACGCTCGATATATCCGGCATATTTAATCTGTATTTCAACCTGCTCCAATACACGTTCATCGGATGAAATATTTTCTACCTGAGATTTCAACTCTTCATCCGCATCCAAAAGGTGTTGCAGATGAAGTTCCGGTCGGGGTATTAATGATTTTGCTTTTACAGGCTGACTCAGAACAGATGTTCCCTGCTCTTTAAGCATCGGGTCCATTTTTTCTGGCCTGACCGTGTAGCTGCTGATCAAATCATACAGGCGATCGATTTCGTCTTTTTTCTTTTCGAACTGAGCAAAACGCTCTTCATCTATCAATCCGAGTTTACGGCCGAGTGGTGTCAGGCGAAGGTCCGCGTTATCCTGACGTAATAAAATTCGGTGTTCAGCACGCGAGGTAAACATCCGGTACGGCTCTTCTGTCCCCTTGTTGATCAGGTCATCAATCAGCACCCCGATGTACGCTTCCGAACGTTTTAAAACAAAGGGATCTTCATTATGAACAAATCGGGATGCGTTGATACCCGCAATTAATCCCTGGCAAGCCGCCTCTTCATACCCGGTAGTTCCGTTAATTTGTCCGGCAAAGAAAAGTCCGTTAACTGCCTTCGTTTCCAGGCTTCTTTTTACCTGGTATGGCGGAAAATAATCATACTCAATGGCGTAACCCGGCCGGAGCATCACAGCATTTTCAAATCCGGGAATGGTTCGGAGTGCGTGGTACTGAACATCTTCGGGTAAGGAAGTGGAAAATCCATTCAGATACATCTCATAGGTATCCCACCCTTCCGGTTCCAGAAACAACTGGTGACTGTCTTTATCAGAAAAACGATCAATCTTATCCTCGATACTCGGGCAATACCTGGGGCCAACAGATTGAATCCGTCCATTAAACATAGGACTTCGATCAAAACCGGTTTTAAGCACATCATGTACTTTGGAGTTGGTGTAACCGATCCAGCACGTTAGCTGTTCATCTTTCGATGGGAGTGAATCCGTAGTAAATGAAAATGGATTGGGGTCTTCATCCCCGTACTGAATTTCAAGCTGACTGTAGTCAATCGAACGGCCGTCAATTCGGGGTGGTGTTCCGGTTTTTAAGCGCCCGACTTCAAACCCAAGTTTTTCCAGGGAAGCAGAAATTCCAACGGACGCCCTCTCCCCTGACCGGCCGCCGCCATGCTGACTCTCCCCGATATGAATAAGCCCATTCAAAAACGTACCGCTTGTAAGAACTACGGAAGATGCCTCAAACGTCTGGCCGGTTTGCGTAACCACGCCGGTAACCTTATCCCCCGAACTGTTAGTGAGAATATCCACAACATTATCCTGGCGAAAATGAAGATGATCAATCTGTTCAAGCTGACTTCTCATCAGTTTAGAGTAGAGAGAGCGGTCGCTTTGGCAGCGCGGACTCCACATTGCCGGACCCTTACTCAAATTCAGCATCCGAAACTGCACCCCGCTTTGATCGCTAACAATGCCGCTCAATCCGCCAAGTGCATCAATCTCACGCACAAGCTGACCTTTGGCAACCCCACCCATAGCCGGGTTGCAGGACATCTTGGCAATGGCATCCAGGTTCATTGTAATTAGCAACGTTTTAGCACCGCTTTTTGCAGATGCGGCCGCAGCCTCACTGCCGGCATGGCCCGCACCCACTACAATAACATCGTAGGCGGGATATAAACTACTCATATCTCTTTGTTTTTATTCACTTTATAAATTTTTATACAAACACTGCACAGAACTGCAAAATACCGTTTATTTTGCAATAGTTAAACGCTTGAAAAAACAGAACATTTTTAGTGAATAATCCAGGTTAAATTAAAATATGTGGTTCAACAAAAAAGAAACGAAATCAGACACAGACTACTTTTCAACCCAATGGATGGAATCGTGGAAAGAGTCGATCAACCAGAGCGAACATTACAAAAAAACCGCTGCTACGTGGAATGCTCCGCTGATCCTGAAAATCGAACCCAGGCCTGAATCTTTTGATGACGATTCCGCAATTGGACTTTACATGAACCTCGCTTACGGTGAATGCCTTGAAATGCGGTACGCCCATGAAAATGATACGGACACAACCGACATCATTCTGAAAGCAGATCGTGATACTTGGGTGAAAATGATTGAGAATAGTAAAGATCCAACTATGGCAATTATGAAAGGTGATATTTCCATAGAAAAAGGTAGCCTGATCACTCTTTCAACTCAGCGAAAGGCAGCCTCTGCCCTGCTCAAAACTGCGCCATCCATTTACAAGGGCGTTCCGGTTCCGTCAGAAAACATAAGCCCCAAAAAAGAGGCTCCCGATCCAACCCATAAAACATTTGTCACAACCTCACGCGGACTGAACCATGAAAGCTTTCCTATGAAGCTGTTTCAAAAATCCAAGCAGTTTGGGATCTGGAACCCATCAGATATTAACCTGGATGAAGACCGTAAACAGTGGCAAACATTTTCGCCTGAGGAAAAACAGATCATCACGCATCTCTCCGCTCTATTTATGGCCGGTGAAGAAGCCGTTACCCTCGATCTGCTTCCGCTGATACAGGTGATCGCAAAAGAGGGGCGCATCGAGGAAGAAATCTATCTTACCTCGTTTTTATGGGAAGAAGCAAAACATACCGAGTTTTTCTCCCGCTATGTTCAGACCGTCATGACCGGAACTCCTGACTTTGAGCAGTTTCATAAACCGATGTATAAAATTCTGTTTTATGAAAAACTTCCAAAAGCGCTGCACGCCCTCTCGTCCGATTCCTCACCTTCGGCTCAGCTCCATGCCGCCGGAACCTATAATATGATCGTTGAAGGAACACTCGCAGAAACCGGATACGAAGCCTTTTCCAAAATGCTTACAGAGAATCAGCTTCTTCCCGGAATGCAGGAAGGGATTCTGAAATTGAAGCAGGATGAATCGAGGCACGTCGCCTACGGTATCTACCTGATCAACCGGCTGCTTGATGAAAACCGGGGCCTTGCCGACGGTTTTGAAGAAACACTGGAAGAGCTGTTGTATGATGCCACCAATATCATCATGGAAATTTTTGCTCAGTATGAAATTGTGCCGTTTGGTTTGAAACAGGATTGGTTTTTGGATCACGCCGTGAAACAGTTTCAGCATCGGATTCGAAAATTGAACCTCTGACCGGGTCAAGTCAGGAATTCCTTTCCAGAAAGTGGGTGTTTCCCTTAACACGCACCATGGTGTTTGCTTTTGTGATGTACTGCCGCCCAAACCGGTTTTTAATTTCATCCACCGCCCTGCAACGGGCAACGTGTTCTTTTTCATCAGAAAAAAAGAGGTTCATCTGGCTGGTTTTATCTATTTGATGTGTTCCGATAACCAGGTTCCGAATCTCCATATTCTTCTCCGCAGCACTTCTGATGATCGGCATAACCGCCTCCATACAGGCCGAAAAAATATAATCATCAATATTCGTATGGGCGTCAGTGATAAACCGAAATCCCACATCGGGCAGTTCCTGTTTATTAAACCCAACAATGCCGGAAAAACTATTGGCCCGGATATTGTATGAGCGCATCCTGTAACAGATCTGCTGGATGGCAACCACAAACTCACCCCGAATTCGATCTACACTGACAGATCCCTCCGAAAATGTGTGTCCGTAACTCACGCCGTGTTTCGGTTTATAATTTGCTGAAATTTCATCCATCACCCGACCCTGGTCTTTTCCGGTAATGGTTTGAAAAAGCATCTTGCCAAAATTAGCGCCAAACAGCCGGATAAACGTTTTCACATTTCCTTTCTCCACCACATCACCAATCGTACGATACCCCTCGGCAAGAATATGCTCGTATCTCCTTCTCCCTACTCCCCACACTTCATTCAGCAAAAGCGGGTGAATACGGGCTTTTTCATCTTCATCCGTAAGAACAAGAGTAACCCCTTTTGGTTTATGCAATCCGCTGGAAAGTTTTGAATACGTTTTGGACCGGGCCACACCAATCGCGCCGACAAGACCTGTAACATCAAATATTTCCCGCTGAAGCCGATCGGCATACGCTTTTATCTCGCTCCGCGGGGCATCTTTCATGAACGTTAACTCAATAAAATATTCATCCATTGAATACCGCTCTACAACCGGCGCAAATTTCTTCATCACCAGGTGTACTTGTTCAGATATAGCTGTGTATGCTCCATAATCCACCTGAAGCATGCACACATACGGACAGAGCTGATACGCTTCGAGCGCACTCATACCTGTTTTTATGCCAAACGCCCTCGCTTCGTACGATGCCGTGGCGACAATCCCCTTCACGGTACCGTTTTCTTTTCGCCATCCGCCAATGATGAGCGGAAGCCCGTAGAGATTTTTCCGAAGCTGTTCCACCTGGGCATAGAAACAGGCAAAATCAAAATGGAGATAAAGCCTCTCCTTCCGTGATTTGTACTGATGCTCCGGATAAACTGTACTGTAGAGCGTAATACGGTGAACATCGCGTTCCGGCTGATATGAATGCTGTTTGTGTTTCGACATTTCGGAAGTTTAAGATTGATATGTACAATATATGTGCATAGTTTGGAATGACCAACAGGAATAAGGTCATGAATACGTTTCCGATTATTGAAATGCTCGCATTTTACAGCAGGTATCAGCGGCTTGAGAAGCCCTCCTGGAGATCTGCATGCACCCGCCAGCTCCACCGGGTGCGTTCCTGCCACTGTAAAACAGACGGGGGAGTTCGAAAATCGTATTACAGTATAGAAACCAAATCGGGTGAAATTATTGACCTGGAGTATAACGAAGAAGAGCTTGTGTGGAACCTCGTTCCATCAGACAGTTACCCCGATCATGTGGTTGATAAAGTTCTGGTGCTGATTAAAAGGCACAAACATACTCCATCAAGAGCACACCGTGTGATTCCGTACCGATTTGAAATTTTTCCTGAGTCTGAGCTTCATCAGACAGACAACAGGCCCGCACCCGCACTGGCTCAGCGGGTGGAACCCTTTCGATTTCAATCCGGAAAAATTCCCTCCTCACAAATAATCAAAATTGTGACGCGTCACTTGGAAAATGTGATGGTCACTAAACACCTGCACTACGTTGTGGAAACCGATCAGCACAGATTTTTCCACCTCGTGTATATTTTAGATGAAGCAGATTGGAGGCTGATGAACGAGGTTGATGAGCAGTTCTTTTTTGTAAAGTGATAGTCACTGAATGAATAAATGATCTGAAGCACAACGATCAGGGAATATTTTGATATGTATAGAACGTAAAAAAATAATTTAGGGTAAAAAAACTGTAAGGGATATCGCTTTTTTAGATCATACGATTAGAAAGGAGTAACTATCACTAATTAGCCATCACGACAATGACCGAAGACATCAGAATGACAAAAGAGATTGACAATTTTGTACGGGGTGATATGGATATAGATAACGCAATCCTGCTGCTGCAACAAATATCTAAATCCGATAAGTGGATTGATCATCTTTTACTTGAAATGGAGCTTTCCGAGTATTATACGACTTCAACAAGAAAAGTGTATTCATCATTGAATTGAATTAAATCCAAAACAGAATCAGAGCTTCCTCTGAACGTAAGCTTATATTGGCTTTGTTTTTTTTGGATTTTAGATACAATTTTTTGAAGCGGTTTAACGCAACCTTGCACCCGATTCAGAAGGGTCTTGCCGAACATGCCATACGGTCTGAATATAGATCGTGGCCTCTTATATACGTATCCGGTATATAACCCGGTAATTTCCGAGCATCAGTTCACGCAAGTTCGGGTCATTATATTCTGGCACAATTCTTCCTGATTCCGGTTGATCAATAAGCTGATCGGTTTTCTCAATAACCTGAGTTCTATTCTAAAATTGAGTAAAAAAAGTGGTTGATACGGCCTAAAAGGGCGTGCAACAAAGAATATTATCCTCAATACTGTCATACCGGACTTTGATCCGCTCATCTTTTCCCCGCGAAGCGATATCTCTTGCCAACGAACGAATCCGCACTGCCTGCCCCGACCATTCGGGGAACCGCTGGTTAAGCCTGAACAGCCTTAAGAGATTTGATATGCCTTTCTGGACGATTTAATGACAAATCGTGCATAGATTGCAAATTCAGCCAGAATTCAGGGGAGGTATCGAATGCCTCTGACAGCAACCAGGCTGTATCCGGTGAGATTCCCCTTTTGCCTCTTACAATTTCGTTAATCCGCTGAATGGGGATTTCTAAATGGTCTGCCAATGCCTTCTGGGTTAGTCCCATTGGCTCAAGATATTCTTTGAGCAGGATGGTTCCGGGATGTGTTGTTACTCTGTTTTTTGGAATCATATTGATTCACCTGTTCTGTTTAATAGTGATAATCTACAATGGCTACATCATGAGCACTGGAATCCTGCCAGCGGAATACGATTCTCCATTGGGCATTGATTCGCATACTATGATAGCCTTTATAATCTCCACGCAAAGCTTCTAATCGATTTCCTGGTGGTGATCGCAAATCATCCAAGGTGGTAGCCGCATTCAGTATATCCAGTTTATAAGTGGCGGATTCAAGAATTTGGGTCGGAAGTCTTCTGACCTTGCTGCTTGAGTTGCCATGAAACAGATCTGATGTTGCCTTATCTCCAAATGATTTGATCATTCTTTAAATTAATGGATTAACGGTATCCATGCAACTCTCTTGTTTTTAAGGGCATAACGTCCCAGCATTTAAGCGGCGAGTCAAGTTGTTAAAATTAAGGTTTCGAACCGTAAACGAGTCCGCTTGGAATGCCTTGTTATAGGGCGCTTTTTGGGATTGGTTTGAAATTATTCTGAGTCTCCGCTATGAAACGTGTCCCGAAGGGCATGTTTTATAACGAATGTTGTGCTTTCGTGATTTTTATTCAATTTCTCTTTCAAGATTTACTATCATTGGTAAGTTTGATCGTATCGCTTTTCCTGTTACAATTGCGTGATATTGCTTCAGATTGGGCAATGCTTGAACTAAATTTTTGCCAATATAATTACCTAAAAAGGTAAAACTAGTTTCGTCAAAAGCCTGGAAACAAATAATTGAATTACATTGGGTAAGCACTGTCTTTGAAACATTAGCTGTTCTTTGAGCGATAACCATTAAACCAACTCCATACTTTCTTCCCTGTAATGCAATTTGAGACATCTTATTTACTAGCGCCTTAGAACTACCATAATCTCCTAAATCTCCTAAAAAATTTGTCTCTGGAACTATAGTGTGTGCTTCTTCTAGTACCAAACACACCCGACTTCCTTTATTTTCTTTTGCATAATTAAACACGCTCTCTATAAAAAATTGAGTAAACTCTAAAATGAACGAAGTGTTTGATAATGCAGGTAGTTCAAATAAGCCCAGATTTTCTTCTCCTTCAATGAACTCTTTTACATACTCGTCAAGTTGACCTTGAATCTTTTTCTTTAATGCAAGTTCTTCCGCGGGCCTACGATTTAGAGCCTTTTCATGTTTATCCGCAAATGTCTCTTCGAGAGAACTTAATCCCTCAACTTTTATTAATTCAACTGGGTCTAATTCTTCTAAGTCAGTCTTGTATTCACCCGTAAAATCAATACAAATTACATTTGTATCTGTTTTTAATGATTTAATTATTTCTCTTGCTAGGAAGGACTTTCCAGAGCCTGTAACTCCTAATAACGCTAAATGATGGCTAACTGCTTCATTTAAGTTGATGATTGAAGGTAGATTTGTGTTGGGAATAGTACCTAACTGGAATTCAGGATATTTGTACTCTTGAATCTCGATATTACTTGTATCAGCTTTAAAAATAGGAGTGTTAATAGATGGAACCCAACCAAACTTTTGGAAGGAAAGAAGGTCATTTTGCCATTCTCCTAGTTGAATTGCTTCTCCTTCGATAAATCCCGTCTCATTTTTACTTTCTAATTTTTCAAGTTCTGTTGTCCCACTGATTACCTGATAAAACAGTCTATGACTGCCTACTTTTAGCTCCAATAAATCGCCTTCCTGAATGTCATCAGTTTGTTTTGAATATTCAAACTTTATAGAGCCAATAGATGATTTTTCAATGACCACACCAACGAAGTCTTTTACTCTAAGTGAATTAGACAATTCTTGTATTTCGCCAGGCTCAGTAATTTTATAGACTACATTAGGCTTTAAGCCTGATAAATCATTTTTGATGGTTCCTAACTGAAGTACTTTGATCCATTTTTCCTGATTTAATAAATAGGTATCGAATACAATGCCTGCAATAGCATAAGCATCTGAGTCCTGCATTGAATACTTAAAGTTTAGAATATCAAATCGTTTAATACTCTTACTTCTATCTTCAAAAAGTTTAACTAAGAATATTTTCTTTGCTTGAACTCCGAAAATTTCTCCAACTGCATTTGATTGGACTTTCGATTGCTCTCTGAAAAAAGAATTATGAAGTGATTTTGAGTCGATAATTAAAACTAAGCCCCAAAGAATTACCATCGTAAAAAGATAGCTATCGCTAACTTGTTCTATTATTTCTGCTTTGTAAAGGATGAGAACAGAGATAAAAACAAAAGAGTAGAGAACTTTGCCCCGCCCGAGAAAAACTGCAATATTTTTAATGCTATTTGATAACTTATTCCTTGCTGATTCAGGGCTTTCATTATCTGATGTGAGTGCAATGGCAATTATAGATAGGATGATTAAAATTCCGATTAAGGTAATTGTAGAATACCAAAGAGTATCGTTAGTAAATGAATCTTTTATTGACACATATACAAGTAGTATAGGAATGGAATTAGTAATTACATTTTTTGGGGATGAATAGTATGGCTCGATGAACAGAATTGAGAAAAATAGCATGAATAGTCCTGAATAAAACCAAATGTTTCTGGTTGAAGTGTCAGGTAGAAAGGAGTCAGTAAGCAGATAGTGAATTCCTATGAATAATACCGCACTAATTAAGAGAAGAATGAATCTATTGGTTATGAAGAACTTCAATTTAGCCATTTTATTTAGTCTTTAGATTCACTGTTCATTTCGATTTGAATCGTTTTCATTTTAGTCTGTTCGGTTTTTATGCATGAAGCACAACGTTCTGTGTATAGTATCGTAGTATCCCGAGGGTGCTATGCGCTATACGCATTTTTGTAGTCTGTTTTTTTAATATTTTATTGTTCCAAGGATAGTCATATTTTCAAAAAGAGAAACTGAAATCTTATTTCTTGGTATTCCTCAGATTGAATGTCATAAATGAAATTTACCCTATAAAACGGTCTTACGTAGTGATCATACAACACGTTGATTCCGTCAGTTTCTTGATTGTAAAGACTACTTAAAGAAGTAATTAAATCTTTGTGAGATTCATACTCATCCCTTGTAATTTTTAATTTGAGAACTGAGTTTCTAATGTTAAATAGAGCATCAATTCCAATAGTCCCATCATTTATTAGTTTGATTGATTCTATGTTTAAATCTTCGAGGCCTCCCATGGTGGATGCCCCAATACAATCAAATAATTTTATAGTTTCAGTGTAATCCTTCTTCATTAGTGCTAAATCAAATGTTTTTTTATCAACGCTTGATAAGTAATTAAGTCCTTCTTCTTCTAAGAAATCTTCAAAATTATCGTATGAATAGTCATGAATATCATAATCATCAGTAGGAAATTTGATTCCCGCACTTTTCAATACTGACAACATTGAATCTGAACTTTGCTCTGGAAACTTCACCTTATATGAGCCTTCATCATCAAATCTCGCTGAGCCAATTAACTTTGCCCCGTTCTTTTTTATTGCAGTCTGTATTCCTGCGAGATTCTTTGGCCAATGATTTTCAGGCCAAGGGGAGTAAACTGTTGATGTTAGTGATGTCCAGATTAAGGAAACATAAGTTGGACTATTATTACCATTGTCATCTTCTAGACTTGAAGAAATAACACCCACAATTCTTCCTTCATCATTAAAGACTGGGCCCCCACTCATTCCTCCGAAGGCTTCCATTGCAACTTCTATACAGGGTCCATTTATATGGCTACCTCTCCCTTGTAAATATTGCTCGGTAACAAGCCCAGAAGTGACGAAAAAAGATATGGTAGGAATACCATCATTGTGCGTTTCTCGATATCCTGTAGCCCAAAGTCGTTCATTGATTTTAGGTGCTGAAGCTTCTAAAGGAGCAAAGAAATAATCTTCCTTATCTGTAAACTTTGACAAGGGGGAATAGGATAAAATTCCAACATCGGTATATTTAGAAGGAGTGTTTTGAAAAGGAATTATTCCTATTGATACTTTTTCTTGAGTGTGAAAATCTATAGGAGTCCATATTCTCATACTATTTTCACTAGGGATCGAATATAGTAAAGCGCTCAAATTCTTCGTTTCTTCAATAACATGGGTAGCAGTTATACAGAGGCCAGGCGCTATCATTACACCACTACCAATAATTTTTTGCTTTTCATCGTCAATAAAACCAATAGCAACAATTAGCCCTTTTAATGTCCATAGTTCGTGTTCACCAATACCATCAATTGCCATGAATTCAGGGCGAATCCATTTACACTGGCGATCAAGAGCCATGGTTTCAGGGTGTTCAATTTTTTTTTGAATTGACTTTTCCATATTTGACAATAGACTGCAACATTGGCATATGACCAACACTCTTGAGGTTATCCTAGCTTCTTACACAAGTTTTATTCATGTTATTCTTGAAATATTGAGGATAAAATGAAGAAATGGGAGTCAACATCAAAGTATGAACATCAGCTTATCCTTGTGATAATTCAGCTTTTGGTTTTGCATTAGCTCTATAACATGTATTTCTCTTAGAGGCTCTCAGCCCTCCAATTAGTCGAATAGTAAGCGAATTATCTATATCCTACAAATCGTGACCAAAAAAAGTCCAGGTACTGTTTATCGGCAGATTCAGAATGTTTAAATAAAACGCGTTATAAAATTGAGGGAGTCATCAACTCAATTTTTTCCCTGCTTGCCGACAGCAGAAAAATCCATATAGATGGGGATTGTACCGGAAAGTAAATTGGTCAGTAAAAGAAAACTCAAAGGGCGAATAATTTTACACAACGCTTTCCACACCATTACGGGTTTCATGGGATTGGCTAAATAGGACAGCGGAGTTAGTGTGGGTTGAATTCACTCAATAATTTTAAACACAAAATAGAAGTCCTGCGCTCAAAAAAAGATCCAAACTTGAAAATAGTATGATTTTTGAGTCTGAAGCTATAAGCTTTTTAACTGTCCCCTGCCTGTCCCTGGATAATTAAAGAGAATATACACAAACAAAAAAACCCAACCACTTGTAAGTAATTGGGCTTCAGTGCGATCCGGACGAGATTCGAACTCGCGACCTTCCCGAAGCATCGGGACAGGCGTTCTAACCGCCAAATTCTGACTGTTTAATCGGTTACCTCTCGCAAGTTAATTTCACCTGAAATCACCTTTTCAATTACTTTCCTGCTCTTCATCCGCTTCAGCCAGTTTTCAGCTTTCATTGCTTCACTTCGGGTGCCGAAATCAATTGCCTTCTTCAGCTCCCAGGGAACACCTCGCTTTGTTGCCAACGATCTCCCCTCGTTATGCCTTCTACACCGATCTTTCAGATCCTGGGCATGCCCGGTGTAATATTGATCAATCCGTTGGCTATAAAGGATGTAAACTGTATACATGATAATTCTTCCCCTTGATGGATACCCCACAAACAAAAAAAGCCACCCACAATGTGAGCAGCTTTTTATGCGATCCGGACGAGATTCGAACTCGCGACCTTCCCGAAGCATCGGGACAGGCGTTCTAACCGCCAAATTCTGACTGTTTAATCGGTTACCTCTCGCAAGTTAATTTCACCTGAAATCACCTTTTCAATTACTTTCCTGCTCTTCATTCGTTTCAGCCAGTTTTCAGCTTTCATTGCTTCACTTCGGGTCTCAAAACCAATTGCCTTCTTCAGTTCCCAGGGAACACCTCGCTTTGTTGCCAATGACCTTCCCTCGTTGTGCCTTTTAAACCGATCTTTCAGATCCTGGGCATGCCCGGTGTAATATTGATTAATCCGTTGGCTATAAAGGATGTAAACTGTATACATGATAATTCTTCCCCTTGATGGATACCCCACAAACAAAAAAAGCCACTCACAATGTGAGCAGCTTTTCAGCGATCCGGACGAGATTCGAACTCGCGACCTCCTGCGTGACAGTCAGAATAAAGGCTACTCCATTGCATATCAATTAGTAACTTTCAGTAACTATAAATTATTGTCTAACAACGATTTAAGCGTTACTTTGAATAACGATAATTAACAGTGTACAACTGACTTACACTGTCCCCTGGCTGTCCCCGGAAGATTGAATTCGTAAAGTTAAACACATAACATATTAATGCCGATAAAGAAACTTAGTCATACTTTTATAAAGAAACTGAAAAACCCAAGGACAAGAATCGAGTATTCTGATACGGTTGTCGATGGATTAGTTTTAAGAGTTACAAAGACTGGTCACAAATCCTTTTGTTTTAGATATGGTGCGTCTGGTAAAAGATATACGATAGGTAAATTTCCAACTCTTGGTTTAGCAGATGCAAGAAAGGTATCTAAGAAATTAGCTATAGATGTGGCCATGGGTATTGACCCCATGAAGAAAAGAAAACAGAAAGAGCGAGATGACAAGAACACTTTTAATAATCTGACAGCAAATTTCATCAAATATTACACACCATCGCTTAGGCCAAAGACTAAATATGAATATGAAAGAATTATTAATAAAGAGCTTATTCCTGAATTTGGTAGCTCCAAGTTAAAAGACATAACTAGAGCTGAAATCCAAAAGTTTTTAGATCGTGTTGCCGATAAAAGAGACAAAGCAACGATGTCAAACAGAATAAGGTCTGTTTTATCAAGATTATTCTCTTATGCAATTGACCGGGGGATGACTGAAAACAACCCGGTTATATCAATACCGCCGCGAAAAAAAGGTGAAAATAAAAGAGAGCGTTATTACTCAGAAAAGGAAATAAAGAAACTGTGGAGTGCTTTTGAACAAGAATCTGAACCCATACAGTCGCTTTTTAAAATATTACTGCTGTGTGGACAAAGAAAGGGCGAAACCAGTAGAATGAGATGGAGTGATATAGAAAGTGGTGTATGGACTATTCCCTCCAAAGATTCGAAATCGAACAGGGAACACCGTGTACCATTATCCTCAACTAGTAAAAACATAATAGGTTCACTTAAATCTCACAATGGACATAGTGATTATGTATTCAAATCGCCTGTTATGGAGAACGACCCAATACAATGGTTTAAACGAGCTGTGGATCGAATTCAAGAAGAATCAAAAGTATCCGATTTCAGAATACATGACTTGAGAAGAACTGCAGCCACTTACATGGCACAATTAAAAATCGACAGAACTGTTTTGGGAAAAATATTAAACCACAAAGGATTATCTGGTGATAGCCAAATCACAGCTATTTATGACAGATATTCATATATGGAGGAAAAACGAGAAGCTATAGAATTGTGGAACAACTACTTATTAACAAAAATCCTTACCAAGAATTAACTGTATGCTTTTAGAAAAACACGACTACAATGAAATCCTTCAACACTATTACGACGAATATAAAGAATCATCAGACTTTAAAAACGATAATGTTCTCACTACGAATTACAAGCTTCTTAATAATAGAAACTATATTGATGAACAAATTAAAAACAAATTAAGCGAATTCAACGAGGAGATAGAACGCTTTGAAAATATTTATTTAGATGATTTGCTTACTATACCATTCCAGAGAAATAAATATAAATTAGATAATAGAGATTCTATAGACTGGTCAGCAAAGCAGTTTATGGAAGATTTCACTTCAATTACACTTAACAGCGAGTATTTCTCTCTACTTTCCAGAATTCATAATTCTATAAAAAAAGTAAAACGTAAAATTGAATACATAGTGGAGGAAGGTACTTTTATATCAATAAAACATGAAGTAGAGACTCTCAGGGATTTATTTAATGAAATTTCAAATATGGAGATAGATCCAATTTGGTCTCATGAAACGCTTAAAATTAGTAAGATCTCATCGGTAGATCTTCATCATTTTTCTTTAGGTTCAATAACAAGTTTATATGACGACCTGGTAGATCTAACATTAAGATGGTGGGCGCTAAAATTCTTACTAAATTTTAATTTCGAATCAATTTCATTCATAGAGAATAAACGCAATATCAATCTTTTAGAAATGGGTTCTCAACTCCCTGAAATGAGTGCTTTCGATTTACATAAGCGTAAACTTATGCCTTGGCTGATAGAATTACTGATCGAAGAAAATACTAATCCAAAGGTACTTGTAAACTATGACTTGTATAAAAAGGATGGTTCTTTAAATATATCTGGAATTGCTGGATATCTAAAAGAAGATAATGCGGACGAAATCGAAGTATCTGCCGACTATATAAGAACAGATATCTTGCCAAAATTATTAGATCATAAAGAGTTCAATCATTTAGTAAGAAACTAACTATTTGGTGATGGGGGGAGATGGGTTTTACTCAAATCCCCTGTTCTTCTGACTTCCGCATTGGGACACCCTGTTCGAATGTTTAATACTTCAGCAAATGTTTCTTACTCTCACTCAAGTTCATTATTTGCTGAATTCCATCATATTTTAACTGTGTGGCCATATTTATGGTAAAATGGTTAATTGATATTAACGGCTAAATCAAGATATCTCTCCAGTTAGCTTGCTCACCAAATAGCACAGCCTGGACAAAACCAGGTTGTGAAACAGCTTATCGTCAATTTGGCTAAAGCCAACTTGTTAAAAGAGTTTACCAATCAACAGCTCCAGTTCCGGCCCCCTATTTTTTATAAGTATTGAATGCAAATGTATTTCATCGTGACAAATCGAGTTCAGATTGCACTGCATTATGGCTGAGCCACTGATGATACCGTCGAACAAACTGATCTACTTGTTCAGAATCCGCCGAACCTCCTGGGGTTTTATGCCATTGTAGCTACCATAACTATTGTCAATGAACTGAATGAAAACAGATGCATCCATTTTCAATGGATTTTTCGCGTGTAAACATATCCCATAAATACACTAAAAGGTGCGGACGTCATGAAAGAAAATATAGGAGAAGAAAACAAAATAGGTTTCGAACATCTTAGAAGAGATATCTCCAAGAAAATTATATCATGAAGAGTTCAACAATATAGAAAGAAGCTAACTATTTGGGGATTGTGGAAGATGTGTTTTTACCCAAATCCCCTGCTCTTCTAAATCACATGAAATACCTTTGTATCAACTTATAACACAAACTAAAATGTTGATACAATGAGAATTATTAGAAAAGCTGAGTTAGCAGATATTTTAGGCATATCGATTCAGACAATTTGGAGAATGACAAAGAGGGGTGAGTTACCTCCCAAAAGACAAATCTCTAAAGGCTGCGTTGGCTGGCTCGAAGACGATATCATCAAATTCCTTAAGAGCAGACCCATCGCTGACGGGGACCTTGATTCAAAAAGAGAAAACTCTGAAGCAAAACCATCCTATTCAAGCAATACTGATTAATAAATCAGTAGCCCCTTAAAAACAAATTCCCAAAACTCTGAGCCATACTCAATAGTTGAGATCGGCTCAGAATTGAACATGATGAACTGCAATTCACCATGCCATGGGATTGCTATAAATATTAATCAATCAATAATTAACACATGTATACTACTAAATTTTCTGACAATTACATAACGCATAACGATGTAACCCATCGGCCTCTCTATAACTTTGCATATGCAAATCAAACTATTCAGGGAGGCAGATCGTGAAGAAGGCTTATTTCAATCCGTACCGATTGTTCCACGGCGTATTCATACCAGACTGGCTTCTCAACTGTGAATCTTGTCCATCTAAGGCAAAATTGCTTTATGGTTATTTAGCAAAACGTGCTGGCAAGAGTGGTGACTGTTTTCCAGGCCAGAAAGATATTGCCATGAATTTAAACTGCTCAACACGACATGTTCGAACGCTTTTAGATAAGCTTGTAGAATTAGACCTTATCGAGATAAAAAGAGTCGGGTTAAACAAAAACAATGAGTATAGATTTATCTTTAATGAAGAGATTATCCCTGCCAATTCCTTCAGAAGTGAACCTTTCATTAGTACTTCAAACGAAAATGTTGACGGTAATACGGATGATAAGGACAATAGTAAAGGGGGTGGTAACAAGCCAGGTAAAGGAAAGAAAGAGGGAGACAAGGAAGATGAATATCCATCTATAACCTACTGTTCAGAAGGTGTTACTGTCTCAAAGGCTACCAACAATCAAAGGAATGAATTGTCCTGTCCAGACGAGACTGATTCTTCCGGTCAAGAAGCAGAGGTACAGTCCGGTCATGAAAAAGGGAAATTGTCCGATCCTATATATAAACCGAGACCTTATAAGAAGAGTCCTCCCCTGAACACAAATGACACGGCATCGAAGCATCAAAAACATACTGATAACCAATACTCCTCAGGTGATGCACACACACCTACTGCTTCGGGGGGTGGGGAATTAGTTTCTTCTCTTAGGAATACCATGCAAGTGCTTTGCAATTTGAGGCGCGATCAAGTCGATAGTGTTTGTAGCTGGCTAAAGGATAATCCAGATAAGCTCAAATCATTCAATCAATGGTTTTACAAAAATATTACACTAAAATTTTTCGATGATAATTTTGTCATCAGAACTTCAGCCGGGTTTTCATGGGCTGAATTAAAAAAAGTACTGGAGGACGAGATTACAATACCGAGAGATGATGACTCCAAAAACGAAGTAGACCTCTTTTACCGATTAAAGTACAAAGAATTAGAGCCAGATACAGAGGGGTTAAAGCAGATATCAGGCCTCTTAAAGAATCGTGATTTAAGAAAGTACGCTATACAGAGGGCAGGCCAATGAAAACGAAATCGTGGTACTCTGCACGGACTCGGGTATGCTCCCCAGCCCGACGCAATTCGGAGGCTCGTCCTCTTATCGGGCCAGTCGATGCTAACGGTGACTTTGTCGCCGGCAGACCCTCCCCTGCTCAAGAGCCTTGTGGCCCGATGTTTCCGGGTAGATGGAGTGATGGGTCACTTCCGTATGTCCCGTGGCTTCCGTGGAGATGTGGGCCAATTGATGGTCTGCCAAGCAGGAAAGCTTCAACTCATCCAATCGGCCTATGACATCCAACTACCTAAGTACTCACAGACAAATTAATCTTTTCACCAAATCTATCATGATGAAAACCATATCGATTACGAATCAAAAAGGAGGTGTCGGAAAAACGACGACCGCCGTGAACCTGTCGGCCGGATTGGCCCGCAGAGGCTTCCGGGTGCTGCTGGTCGACTCCGACCCTCAGTGTAACGCCTCCACGCATTTGGGTGTGACCCATGAGGATGAAAAGCGAACGCTGGACGATCTCTACTACCAGCCGGAGCTTCAGACGGGCGAGATTATTCAGCCAGCCAGAGGATTTGACCTGCTGCCGGCCGGAGAAGCGCTGGCGTACGCCGAGCAGAAACTGGCCGGGGTGCCGGGACGGGAGATGATTCTCTCGGAGAAACTGGCGGGTCTATCGGCCCGCTATGACTTTTGCATTATCGACTGCCCGCCAAATCTTGGCTTTCTGACGATCAACGCCTACACCGCCTCTGACGGGCTAATCATCACCGTCAAACCGGAGTATTTTGCACTGGAGGGCCTCAAGCAGATCCACTCGATCCTTGGTTTTATCCGTAAGCGGCTGAACCCTGACTTGGATGTTCTTGGCTATCTGATCACGGACTTTGACGCTCGAAAAAACCAGCACAAAGAGATCCGCGAGGCCATGGTTCACACCTTCAACGGCAAGGTGTTCGATACGACCATCCGCACCAACTCCAGGCTCAGCGATTGCTCATCGGCCGGGAGCAGCATCTTTGAATTCGCTCCTAAAACCTACGGGGCGATTGACTATCTGAACCTGGCCAAAGAGCTGGAGGTACGTCATGGGCAAGCCTGATTACGAGGAGTTTTTAAGTGGTATTTCAAGCCAACCGGAAGGCCCGGAAAAACCTAACGATCAACCAATGTCGAACCCGTCTGATCAGCCTGACACCAATGACAGGTCAGGCAAAACTGAACCTTCGAATTTGTCAGATCCGCTTGACCCTTCAGAAATTTCAGAACAACCTGATCCGCCGGAAACTACAAAACCGTCTGATCAATCAAGTCGGTCAAAACAGGCAGATCAGGCAAGTACGTCAAAGCAGGCTGATAATGTGAATCAGTCAGATCAGCCAAGTCAGCCTGAACAGTCCAATCAATCAGATCCGTTGAAACAGTCGGATCAACCTGAACAGCCGGAGGAGCTGATCACCTTTTCGGTGCGCATGCCAACCGGCTACATTGATCGCATCAAAGCCATCACCTGGTGGGAACGCTGTACACACCGCACCTTCCTGGAAGAGGCGGTCGACCGCTATCGGGAAACCCACGGCCAAGCGCATCTGGACAAGATTCTGACCGATTACAACAACCATAACTCCTAAACACGACACAATGGATATACAAAACCTTGACAAATCGCTGTTAAAACAGCTCTACGCCGCTCAAAAACCTCTCTTTGATGAGATAATTCGTGAGCACAATGCTACGACCCTTGCCCCACTCTCAGCCCTTGAACATGAGGATCTTCCGTGGAATGCTCCAAGAGTCCGAGACGATGTGAACGTCTCCTGAAGATTACGTCTGCCAGAACCACGAAAACTCCAGCTAAAATGGATTTATCGAACTCACGAGGTCAGCATGAATCAGTATGTCGTGAAGGCCCTTGAGGCGCGTATGATTAGCGATATCCGCCGGGAAATCAGCCGCCGTGGTTTAGCGACCGGAGGCGATGCAGGCGAATGATATACCTACTCCCTCTCTCCCCTTTAAAAACAATCCTAACCTAAATAGCCAGGTCTTATGATGAGTACCCGAAACCGTTCGCCGCCAAAATCCTGATTTCACGATTGATGAGACCCTACAGCGAATCTTGAATGATCTTTTATACAAAAAGATAAACTCTAATGGATAGCCGGCTCATTACGATTACTTGTTCCAATGATTTCAATCATGGAAAAGGCGTTTGACCCGGCATGAAAGCAATCATGAGCCCAGTAACTTGATGTATTACACTACGCAATGCACTACGTATTACACTACGCATTGCACTAAACGGAGCATGATAAAGTGGAGCAAGCAAGTGGTTATGTAATACATAATGCGGAGCGCATCATGAACCATAACCAAAACTTGGATTCGCCCACCAGGGACTCAACATGTCAGATCAAATAAACCGTCTTAAAAAAACTTTCAAATATCAATGATTTCACTATGAAAAAAGAATACAGAAAGCCGCTTTCAGTTAGACTTTCAAAGAATGAAAAAGCCATTTTAAAAAATTGGGCTTCTGAGAAAAATGTGTCTCTTAGCCGGTACATCCGAAAAATTGCTCTCGGGGAGCTGCCCCAAAACAGCAGAATTTTCAAACGCGGAGGGATCAGTGAAATGGACCTTTGGGAACTACGAAAAGAGCTGGCTGCTGTTGGGAACAACATCAACCAAATCGCACACCGGTTGAACAAGCGGCATCTTCAATTAATGATGAAGCAGAAGAATGGAGAGAGGGTGTTGGTTCGACTGGAAGAAGATGCAGAAGCATACTTGATTCAGGAGCTACGGAAAGTGCGGGGGGTAAACTCCAAAATTCTAAAATTACTGATCCGGGCCTTGAAATGATTGGAAAAATCAGTAGCGGAGCTTCTTTTGGCGGGCTGATTCGGTATATCACAGATCCGGAAAAACAGCAATGGATAGATAGCCGTAATCTTTTAGTAACCCGCCCACCGGATGTTATTCAAGAAATGGATATGGTAGCAAACCGCAGCCGGGCAACCAGTCCTGTGTATCACATTTCTGTGAGCTGGAATCCCAACGATGATCCATCCAAATTTGACATGATGGAGGTGGCCGATCGGGTGTTATCAGAATTGCAAATGGAACGGAACCAGACGCTCATTGTCTCTCACAAAGACACCGGCCATCCGCATATTCATATGGCTATTAATCGGGTGGATCCGGAAACGTTCAAAGCTGTTGATCGTTGGAATGATATGGGAAGAGTGGAGGGGGTACTGCGAGAGATTGAAAAGGAAAAAGGATGGCAAGAAACCCCGGGCTTACTATATGGGGACCCAAGCAAAGTAAAGTGGAAAGGAGAAAAGCTTTGGGAAGCCGAGCAACGGGTACGAGTGAATGAGGCGCTGAAAGGTGTGGGAATCGGAGAACCTGAATATAAAACGGTTCGGGTGATGGCGCTTGAGGTGAAGAAAAATCTTTACCATGCTAAAAACTGGAAATCATTTGATGACATACTTGCCGGTCAAGGTCTTTGGGTGGAAAGCAAGGGCGCGGGTATGGTTGTTACCGATGGAGCCATGAGCATTAAAGCCAGCAGCGTAGGCCGGGATTTTAGCCGGGGTAAGTTGGAGAAAAAGTTTGGGGAGTCTCTGTCCAAGTATGAGGAGCATAGAGAGCTTAAAGTGGACGTAAAGAAAGGTATTGGAGAGGTCAACAACTGGACAAACGCCATTGAACGAATCAAGTTGGAAGCAACGGAGACGGATCTGGAACGAAGCAAAAAGTTTATAGACGCTGAGCTGCGGAAGATTGATTACTACGATACACACCTGAAAATTCTGAAAGATCGAATCCAAGAGGGGTTTGAAAAAACGTTTGATGATCCGGATAAGGCGCAGCAAGAGTTGGCCAGGGTCATAAATGAGGAAGGTTTGGAGAATGCCGGGGCAGAGTTAGTGTCTGACCCAAGGAGATTTGGTAAAGTAAAATTGGAAGGGTGGATGCTTCAAAAGCTTGGGAATGATATTTCAGAGATGAATCAGAAGTACAAGGAATGGGAAACATACCTCGAAGAGAAGATTATTCGTAATCCGAAAGAACTGAGCCAAAGACGTAAAGAGCTTAAAGAGAAGCAGAGCCATTTATCTAACGTCAAGCTGCCGGGCATCAGGCAGGCGTTACGGAAAAACATGCGGGAATCAGAGGCGGGCTATACCTTGAGCCGTGGTGCGGAAGAAGTGATTGCCGTGAGCCGGGCGATCTCTGCCATCATGAAGAACTATCAACCGCTGGCCAAAAAGGTGGCCGGACGCGGGGTGGCTGCGTTCAAAAATGATTTAGCCAAAGAAACAGAAGCCGGTCAGGCCCTGGTCCAGATGAGTGACCAGTCGATGAAGGCGACCCGTCTGTTCCTGCAAATTGCAACCGCACTGAAATCCGGTGGCGTGTCACTTGCCCAAAGCGGAATTCGCCACGCCGTGCATCAACACCGTTACACCGCTATTCAAAAGCAACTGGAGCGTGAACGTGAAGCCCAGCGCGGGGATTTTAGCCGGTAACCGTCTGGAAATGATCCGGCCAAATGGTACATTTCCCTTCCCATTTGCAATTCAACCATTTCTCAAAAACAAAAAACAGGCGACATCTATGAGCCATTAACCAATCAAAGAAGATTACATCGGCGACCTGAGTGACCTGGAACCAAAACGCAGTATTTCAGACAACTGGGAATTTTATGGATATTTGGTACTGACTTTTATTGCTGGGATAGGGATTGGTGTGGCTTGGATTTTATCTACATAGTAAGTCCACACACCTCATTATTGACGCACTGTTTATAAGATCAGAATTGAGGCGAAGTATGAATTTTATATTTCCAGACTGAGAAGTTTAATGAGTCAGAATGGTGATATTTCCTGTATGCCATTCTCTCAGGCGAATTTTAGATACGATTACTTTCTTTCCAATATTTTTTTATTCCAATAAGCTTCACTATTGAGTGGGTATATGCGAGCTTGACTTGCCTTATTAGTCTCATGGGAATGATTAGTAGACTCAGATTTGCTCATCTTAAACTTGAGACTAAGCTGTTCCTTGGAGTTTTTAAAACCTTTTTTATTCTGTGACATCAACTACCCTTTTTTCTTTTAAAGTTTGAGTAATCATTTGTTCCAAGATAGGTACCGCACGTAAACTTACTGATTGTTTTGGCGACTGATCCCTCGAACTGTATCGAATCATTTTACCTGCTGTTTTATCTTTACGGGGCTTATTATTCTTGAAAAAGTGTAAATATTTTTTTGGTGAAATGCCATCATAGTGTAAGAATTTGACTTTGTCAGAACCATCATCTTTTTCAATGATTGAATCAAAATGTAATTTGGTTGCCAAACTTTTTCGATACGGTTCTATGAAATAAACCTCTTTGATACCGGCCAAAACAATGTGGCGGGCACAGTTATGACAAGGATAAGTAGTACAAAATAGTTTCCCATTAATCATTTTATCCCCAGATTTTTGTGCCCCTTTTATTATTGCATGCATCTCAGCATGCACCGCCCTGGAAAACTCTATCAATGATTTGATCTTAGACTTCTTAATAATTTGTAATGCTTTTGTCTTATTAAACTCGGAAATAACACCACCGTCAACTAAATCACCTAGTAATTTATCCGAAATTATAGCCTTCTCTTCATCATTAAAACATTTACCTCCTTCTATGTGCATGCACCGGCTATCATTCACTTTATCTTCTGAATAATAAACCCCTCCTCCATATTTTGGGACGTCATTCCAGCCAACTGAAAGAACATCTCCTTGACTACTCATTACAGATGCCCCAACTTGTCTACTTAAACATGCAGAGTTACCAGCTGCTGCATATGCTAAATACATGGCTTTTTCATTTGCAGTTGGAGTCACGATACTCGTTTCAAATATCAAGCTGCAAAATCGAGATATTTTATCCTGTAAAATTTGTCTATTAGTAATATTCAGTCTAATAAAAATATCAGATTCAGTTAAGCACTTAGATACTTTCTGTCCATGATCAAATTCTTCACCTGAATCCCTATCAATCAATTCAAAAATTTCAGGCTGTTCTAATCTCTCTTGAAGCAAATTATTGGTTCTGGTTTCAATATCTGATAGGACACCTACGAAATAAACTATGTTACCATACACTAAGTTGAAAAGCTCAAGTTCTTCAATGTTTTTTATGGAATCAATTATGAAACACTTTCTAAGTGAGTGGAAATCATCATCAGGATGATCTTTACTTTTTTCTCTTACTTGGGCAATTTTATTGATTGCTAATTCGGCTAAAATTGATGCACCATGTTCTTTTCTAAGTTCATTCCCAGCATCAATAATTCTGTGATAGTACTTACCCTTACTCTCAGAAGAAGGGTCAAATTTAGCAACACTTTTATGCTTCTTTATATATTCACTTAATTTTATTATTTCAGTCTCGTAAGAAAATTTTGAATCTAAGATTTCTTTAAATTCTGAAGCTGTATTGTGAAGATCCACACCTATAGGCCCACAGAGGCAAATTATTAATTCGTCTGTATATGTATTTTTAATTTTCTGTTGCAGACTTCCTTGTTCTACTTTTGATTTTAATACTTCTAATTGTTTTTCACCCATGACTAAAGTTGTTAGTTTAGATTATTATTTATCCCACCCTCTCCCTATACAACCACTCCTGAAATCCAACAAATGTCTCCCGGATCGATGGGATATCTCCAAGTTCTCGCTTGGCGTCTGCTATGGCCCTATATTTTAGCCTGAGCAGGTTGCCGAGCTTATCATCGTCCAATTCACCTACACCGTCTTTTATGTACTGCGCAAGGACAAAATTGATAAACTCCTGCTGTTTGGGGTCGTATGAGTCCAGGTGAAGCTTTGCGCGGTTCGCGCGGTCTGTGCGAGGAACAATATCGGAGTGGTAGGCCACGTAGGAGAGCACATCAAACAGGTCGCTGTCTTGACCGTGAATGGTATTGCGAAGATCTTCAAGCTGCGGGCCGGTATAACCTCGGTCGCTGAGCTCCTGAAGGAGTTGCTTTCGGGTGCCGGGTTTGCTCCATATTCGCCGAAGCTCATCTTCGCTTTTGATCAGGTCGGGCAGCTCGCCAAACAGGTTCTCAATGAACTGTTCTGCCGATATCGGCGTACCATCGGGACTCCAGAATGTGGTTTTCACCATCGAATCCAGCTCCCGTACCTTGTTATCGGATAGCTTCACCCGGACCATTCGTCGGGGTGACGTCTCACAAACACAGGGGTATTCACCGCACACCCGACAAAGTACAGGTTCGTTTATACACACACACGGCGATTGGCCGCAAACGGAGCAGAGCTCAGGACCGGGCGGGGGAACCGGAGGCTCCGGTTCAATCGGTTCGCCATCCCACTCCGGATCGTTGAAGTGTTCGTGTGCGTTCACAAAGTCGTAGATTGTAAAGTAGTCTTTACCGTCAAATACCCGCGTGCCGCGACCTACGATCTGCTTAAACTCCACCATGGAGTTGATCGGGCGCATCAGCACGATGTTTCGAACCTCCGGGGCGTCAACACCGGTACTCAGTTTTTGCGACGTGGTTAAAATCGTGGGGATGGTTCGCTCATTGTCCTTAAACTCGTTGAGGTGCTGTTCTCCCCGCGCCCCATCATCAGCCGTTACCCGGTGGCAGTAGTTGGTATTGGTACTATCGGCAATTTGGTTGATCAGGTCACGGACGGCAGCCGCGTGGATTTGAGTGGCACAGAATACAAGCGTTTTCTGATTCTGGTTCATCATATCCATGAATAGCTCAACCCGGTACCTTTCCACATCCATCAGTTCGATGATGCGGTTCTGCTCTTCCAGCGAGTATTCCTTCTCTTGGTCTACTTCACCCTCCAGTACCTGGTCATCGGGTGTGTAGCGGTATTGATCCCCTGTTGTGGAGATCTCCTTCACTTTAAACGGCGTTAGGAAGCCATCATTGATCCCTGCCTTCAGCGAATAAGTGTAGACCGGCTCGCCAAAGTACCTGTAGGTATCCACGTTGTCATTGCGCTTGGGGGTGGCGGTAAGCCCAAGCTGCACGGCCGGACTAAAGTACTCCATGATGGCCCGCCAGGAGCTTTCGTCATTGGCTCCGCCGCGGTGACACTCATCAATGATGATAAAGTCGAAGAAATCCTCCGGGTACTCCCCGAAGTAGGGGGAGTCGTCCGGACCGCTCATAAAGGTCTGAAAAATTGTAAAGAAGAGGCTGGCGTTGGTCGGGACCTTGCCTTGTTTTTTGATCTCATCGGGGCGGATGCGAATAGTTGCATCGTCATTAAACGCACCAAACGATTGGATTGCCTGGTTGGCCAGCACATTACGGTCAGCTAAAAAGAGTATGCGCGGTCTTCTCTGGCCATCCCTGGAGAGATTCCACTTGGCCTGAAACAGTTTCCAGCAGATGTGAAAGGCTGTGGCCGTTTTACCCGTCCCCGTGGCCATAGTGAGTAGCAGCCGGTCTTGCCTCTCTGCAATAGAGTTAAGTACAGCATCCACGGCATTGCGTTGATAGTACCGTGGGAGATATTTGCCCATCAATAGCTCGTAGGGTACAGAGTTAAATCGCTCTTTCCAGTTCCATACTTCGGGGTTTTGCCGAGTCTCTTCCGGTGGATAGGTCTTTAGCCAAAGCTCTTCAGGAGTAGGAAACCGGGAAACCTCTTCTTCACGAGCCTCTTCCATATCAATGCTGTAAATCCGGCCCCCGTTGGTGGAAAAAGTGTGGCGAATGTGGAGCCGTTCGGCGTAATCTTTTGCCTGTGCTACTCCGTCCGTATAATATTTTTTTCTCGCTTTGGCTTCAATGACGGCAAGCTGACGATTTTTGTACTCAAGAATATAATCGGCGATGAGCGGGGGTGTCCGCCTGCCATTTCCAATCAGCCGTCCATCTGTAATTTGAACCTCTACGCGGATGCGGCTCTCCTCAACTTCACCCCAGCCAGCTTCTTTCAAAGCAGGTGTAATCAGCTCCAGTCTGGTTTGCGCTTCGTTCATTCTATTAGATTCTATTGAGTATTCTATTTAGCAATTATTCATTTTCTTGCACTTTTTACTTAATAGAATATCGGGTCCATCTTTTCTCGCCTTTTTTCTCAAGACTACCTTTATCAACCATGGATTTGATGATTCTTCTTACTTTGTGCTTATTGATTTCCTTTCCAATTCTTTTGTGAATGTCACCAAAAGCACTTTTAGGATAAGCTTTTACATCTTTGTAGATCAATTCTTCCAATCGGTGATCTTCGATATTCTTTAGGCTGGTTTTACCTTTGAATTGGGACTGCCGTATAAATTCGGGATTCACTGCATATTGAGTTCCTTTCCCTCGGCCAGATTTTACGACTAAGTCATAATCAAGTAATCGGCCAAGCCAACTCCTTAATCCATGTTCTTTATCTTGAGTTAAAATCTTGGATAATTCAATAGCCGTATATGATTGCTGTTGAGCTAATAGCCCAAGCGTTATAAGTTCACGTTGTTTCAGGTTAAACTCCGAGCTTGCTTTATCCATTAACCGGATAACCTGTTTGCTCACGAACTGCTTTTTCACAATCACTACAACTCTGTCATCAAGATCTTTAACCTCCGGAATTGGTTTACCTGAGGCAAGTAAATTAGCATACACTAAATCATAGCCACTTCCTTCTTTTTCCATTAACCCTAAATCATAAAATACTTTTGAAAGGTGTTCATTGCGCCTTACCGATTGACTCAGGATGTTTTTAGGAGTTACGCCAAAAGGCAGGCGACCCGGACTGTGGATTTCTAATCTGTCTGTAAAAATATTGATAAAAATATCGCCACGCATGGTATAGGTTCGATGTACTAAAGCATTTACAACCAACTCTCTTACCACTTCAATGGGGAAGAATTGGATGTTCTTTCGAAACATCCCTTCTGAAACTTCGATGCTTTCCTGCCAATCGGGAACATCGCTTAGAACACTGTTTAGCAGTTCTTTGGGATTTCTAAAGTAATCATCCAGCAACAGCTTCCATACCTTTTCATCACTTTCGTTGTAGCGAATAACCTGTATAGCTGGCGGATATAAAAGGCTTGCCCTGTCCTGCCGGATACCAATCCAAAGGATACCTAAATTGGTTAAAAAGCCTTGTTTTTGGAAAAAATAAAACTCAAAAATTTCTTCATCAGGCATTTCTTTAATAAAATCACTGACACGAGCCGAATTGCGGATGTCATTCAAGAATACTTGCCTTTTTTGTGGATCAAAACGAGTGGCCGGTACCCGCTTGGTGATTTGTTCCTCCCACACATAGGCATTTTTCTCGGCTGCTAAACGAGCCATTTCATCAGGCGGAACCGGTGTGCATTCATCATGTACGCGGGTATAGTAACGGCCATCGGTGGTAGAAGCGATGGTTTGTGCATTACGGAAGATTTCCAGCCGAATATACTCTGCCTTATTTTCGGCAATCTCAATAGTTACTGCGATACCGACATTTAAGGTACGGTGAGCAATGTTTTTCTGTATCTTCTCCGGGAGATGAGGGTCTTTTATCGATTGGTTCTTGGGTGGTGAAGAATCCCCATCTTCAATACCGATAAAAATTATTCCACCACGTCCATTAGCAAAGCACACACAATCTTTAGCCAATTCATCCCAATCGGTATTGGCACCTTTTAAAAAGCGAAGAGATTTTTTGTCGTTATTTTTACCTTCTTTCATACCGTTACAGTTTCATTCGCTGTAAGTTCTCCGGAGAAGGCTTTTTTTAATATGGATTTTTTGAGTTCTTCAAGTTCAACGCTCATTTTTTTATAACTCTGAATAAGAGCAGCACTTCCCTCTTTAATCTTGACTAACTCATTAACAATTTTTTTCTGAACAACTATATCAGGCACGGGAATTTCAAATTGTAGAACATCATCCATATTTGCTCTTGGCATTCTTGCACCAGTTGAAGTATTGTTAATATTCTGGACAGTGCTTGGCTTTAAAAACCAGTAAAATATATATGTATTTAAAATTCTATTTGATGTTTTTACAGGGAAAATTTCTGTTGAGCAATGACCTTCGAAAGAAGGGATTAAAATTTTATTTAAGTAAGGTCGTAATCGTCCATACAACAGGTGGTTTTCATTAAAGTAAAATGTCCGACTTTTCATCTCCTTAGGGGTTAAATCACCAATGAATCGTCCTGTATTTGATTCGATATCTGCTAAACCCACATAAGGTATTCCAGTTTTTTCGTTGGTTGTTTTATCGTATTCACATACATCCTTAAGGTGAAATATATTTTTGTCATCTTCTGATAATTGGTCAAATGCTTTCTCCATCTTACTCTGAAACAGCTCCTCCGCATTTTCAATATTCCGCTCAAAGTTCGCTTTCGCTTGATCAATCGCCTCAAACGCTTCATCCAAAATAGCTACGATGCGCTTTTGTTCTTTAGTGTTCTTAGGAAGATTAATTTTCAAATCTTCAAAACTGTAATTATTTATTTGAGGTATTGAGCTTCCATTGGATATGTCCAACAAATCAAAGCTTAAAAAATAATAGAAGAGATACTGTGAGAGAATATTGTCATGGGGAATTACTCCCATAATATTAAGATCTACGCAAGCCGGTGTTTTTAAAACCCTTTTTTTATTCGTTGCTATTGCCCCGCCTCGCTTTGGAAAAATTACTGTACCAACCGGTAATATTTTACTTGGCTGTATATCATTCTTGTTAAGATGTCTTGATGAAGTAGTTACTGAATGTTCATTTTCAGGCAAGTTCATATCAGCGACCTTTAAATAAGGAATGTCACCAAATTCCTGCTCCAATTTTTTAGAAACTGTAGTACCACTTTTAAGATTTACTACATCTATCAAATTTATTTCATCCCAACCATCCCTCATACCAACTCCCGTACTGATTGCATAATCCCTCGTGTTTCTACATCCAACATCTCCATTTCGTCCAAAATCTCTTGTGGGCTTCGGAGCGGACCTTCTTCCGGTGTATTTGGATTTGCAGGACTGAGATCAAATGTATCCTCTGGCACATCTTTGATCTCCAGATTCCAGGATTGTTCGGTTTCCGGCTTCTCTTTCTGTAGCTCTACAAACTCGGCCAAGTCCTCATCATTCAGAGGATTCGTTTTTCCTAAGTTTCGTTCCGGCCTGAACTGGTAGTACCAGATGTTTTTTGTGGGTTCGCCCTTTTCAAAAAAGAGCACAACCGTTTTCACACCCGCTCCCAGAAACGTACCTCCCGGCATGTCCAAAATAGTATGGAGGTTACAACTTTCGAGTAGTCGCTTCCGGAGGCTGATGGAGGCGTTATCAGTATTGCTCAAAAAGGTATTCTTAATTACAATTGCTGCACGTCCGCCCGCTTTCAGGGACTTGATGAAGTGCTGCAAGAAAAGGAAAGCTGTTTCACTGGTCTTTATATCAAAGTTCTGTTGTACCTCTTTGCGCTCTTTTCCGCCAAAGGGAGGATTGGCCAGAATCACATTGTGCCGGTCCTTTTCCTGTATGTTCCGGATGTCTTCAGCCAGCGTATTGGTATGCACGATATTGGGTGCCTCAATTCCATGCAGAATCATGTTCATAATCCCGATGATGTAGGCCAGGTTTTTCTTCTCCTTCCCGTAAAACGTACTCTCTTTAAGGGTCTGAAGGTTCTCGGTCGTTTTCTCCATCCGCTCGTACATGTAATCGTAAGCCTCACACAAGAAACCGGCAGAACCAACGGCACCATCATAAATGGTCTCACCAACCTTTGGATCAACAACCTTGATCATGGCCCGGATCAGCGGCCGAGGCGTGTAATACTGTCCGCCGTTTCGCCCGGCATTGCCCATGTTCTTAATCTTGGTCTCATAGAGGTGGCTGAGTTCATGTTTATCTTCCGCTGAGAGAAACGGGAGCTTATTCACCTCATCAATCACATCCCGGAGCACGTACCCGCTATGCATCTTATTTTTCAGCTCCGAAAAGATCTCCCCGATCTTGTACTCGATGGTTTGCGGGTTATCAATATGATCCTGTCTGAACTTCTTGAGGTAGGGGAACAGCTTCTCATTTACAAAATCGATCAGGTCGTCGCCGGTCAGTACCGCGTTATGGTTCAGCTCACCCTCCTCATTCAGCGGATAAGCCCAGCTTTCCCACCGGTACTCTTCATCCAGTATATAGTTGTAACTCTCACCTTTTAACTGGGCCTCATCCGACTTTTCCTTCTCCAGATCGTCCAGATATTTCAGAAAAAGTACCCATGAGGTCTGCTCAATATAATCGAGTTCACTATCGCACCCTGCATCCTTCCAGAGAGAATTATCAATATTGTTAAATGCCTGTTCGAACATAGACTTGATGTGTATTTAGCCGGTTTGCAGTTTGATGAAGCCCAAAGCCTTTTTTTGGGAGTGCCTGAATATTTCGAAAATTCGGCTGAAAAGCTACTTTGATTAATTGGGGGATAAGGGAGTTCTTAGAGGCTATTAGAAATTAGATTCTAATTTGGGTGAATTGACCCAGATAACTCTATTCTTTCCGCTGATTCGGTGAAATAGGTTGCGCTGAAATGATTTTGAGAAGGTCCGTCGCTGTTGCAATTAGTGTAAGCAATACTTCCGAGTCAACCCTAAAATGCTTATCACTTACTACCCGGCTTTTTATCTTCCAGAAGGTTTTGAATGCATCCTGAGTTTCAGCAGGCAATAATCCTAACTTTACACCTTGATTAAGGCTTTCCTCTAATGATGCAAATCGGCCAACTTCTGGACCAAGACGCTTCCGGAGTGCCTCCTCAAGCATAGAACACAGGGCAAGAACAACAATACCTGGCCTGTCCACAGAATTTTGGAGTAACATCGATACGCGTTCAGAAATCTCTGACGGAATAACCATATCTTCTTTCAACAATGCATTTTGTGCTGCCCCGATTTCGCGGCCAAGACGTGTAAGTTCGAACTCGATCTCAACATCACCCATTTTGAAGCGCTTCATAGGTTGATAGGTGATGAGTACCGCGACAGCACCCACCACAAAAAGAATCAGTGAAATTTGGTCTAAGTACAGCAGTATCGGATCTAGAGCGCGCGTGATTACAAGGCCACCGGCGACTATCGCTACAATCAAGAATGGTAAGCGTTGCATAATTTTTACCTACTGATTAGATACGGTTCATACTTCTGATCCTGCCCACGTGAATCAATTGAATTAAATGACAGACCGAATATTGTGTCTTTATTAGCTGATGATCAAATTCAACTAATCCAATTATTCCTACAGAGTCCTTCTCTATTGACAAAAAGTGTTGCCAATGTGGAAATTTCATTATTTCTTGGATCGCAAATTTAATGTTGGAATTATTAGTCTTATAAAACGAACTCCTGCTGAATAACTAGATCATGAATAAGTGAAATGAGACGATGAATACAAAGCTTATAATGACGGCATATAATGACGGCATATAAAGTAAAATTACTCAAAAATTTATCACCTATTGTATTAAGATTAAATTACACGTGGCATTAACTGCAGCCCAATGCTAATAGGTGTAGATGTAAGTGACTTAGGTCCGGACAGACCGTTTCTTATTCGTAGACGGTATTGACTCGCAATATCAAGAGCAATTTCTAACCTCAAGTATCCGAAAGGACCAGCTGTTCCCATTGCTTCATAAAAATCAGATGAGCCTATGGCATAACCTGTTCTCAATGCACCTTTAATATCAAAAATACGTTCGAAGGAGAGTACATCTAATCTTATATCTGCTGCCAAATCAAAATTGTATGAATTACTATTAGTTGATGTATTCAGACCTGATACTGTTGTAGAAAATCTTGGTGCAAGGAGTACATCCAAAACAGATGACCTACGCATGCCACTAGGTCCATTACGCCATGAAACTACAGGGGCTGCATAATAAAAGCTGATATTCCCACCGCCATCCATGAATTGGGCATTCGCAGCTGACTGTGAAAGCGAATCCGCTTGACCTCCTTGTACAAGTAAGCCAACACCATATCGACCATACCCGAATAGCTTGCCTATTATCGGTATTCTACCAACCACTGGTAGCGCTCCTATATCACTAAACGTTTCAACACCCAATATTGCTGTATCGTCCTGAAAGAATAAAGCCGCAGATCTTAGAATACGATCTCTGTCTCTAAAATAACATTCTGCATATTTTCTAGTTAGTATAGGTCCGATTAAAATTGGTTCTTTTGTTGTTGCGTCATATGTAGCTCTTTGTGTATTTATTATAATACTATCACATTCAGCTTCTATTAGATTCACATCAAGCTTGTCCATATCAAACACGGCCTGTAGACCATATTGTGCTGACGCATGATTCACTACAAAACTAGAAATGACCATTAATAATAGAATACGCATGGCTTTAAAGATTAGATTACAAGGGTTTGTTAACCACTGCGCCACAAATCAGTGGAATAACGATCCAGTTCAAGACAGAAGAGATGCTAATCGATTTTAAAAAATATTATAACTTCTAGCAATATCTGTGGGATATATATTTTGTATACTTTTCTCTAATTCAGTTATTATCACTGTTTCAACCCAATTTTATGTGCGGACGTTACACACTTACCAGTAAAGAACTGAGGGAACTCGAAGAGTTTTTGAATACTATTGATAGAGATTCTAGTTTGAGTGACTCAAAAGCTCCTATCAATAACTACAATGTTGCACCCACCCACGAAATGCCGGTGGCATATGTAGATGTAAACGGAAAACGAACACTGGAAACGATGCACTGGGGGTTTATGGGGTGGAAACCAAAGCCAGGCAAAAAACTCTTTCTGCCAATCAATACTCGCGATGATTCTATTGTCGAGAAGCCAATGTGGAAGAAGCCTTTTCTCACAAGCAGGTGTATCATACCGGCAAGTGGTTTCTACGAATGGTCAGGTAAAAAAGGAAATAAGACGCCACACTATATCTATCCTGTAAATGAGAAGTTCATCGGGTTTGCTGGAATTTTCTCTGATTTGGCTCCTGAAGATATTTCTTCCAACAGGTCTTACTCGATTATCACAACCAAGCCGAATAAGGTGATGGAGAAGATCCATGATCGCATGCCGGTCATTTTGCATCCATCGGAGTTTAGCGACTGGCTTGATCCGGATAATGAAGACCCGGATTATTTAACAGATTTTCTACGTCCGTATTCCGATGATGGAATCGATGAATATATCGTCAGTAAAGCTGTCGGAAATGTCAAAAATAACAGTGAAAATCTTATTCAAAAGGCTGACTTATTTGGTTAGCGTACAAACAGATACTGTTCATCTACCTCCTGCATAAACCGCCAGTCCATCTCGTCCAAAATATAGACCAGGTGAAAAAACCGGTGTTGATCGGTTTCTGCCACGTAATTTAACTCTTTGGTGATCATCGTGTTTTCAAGGTGCTGGGTTGGAAGCCCAATGACTTGAGAGGAGGGTATCTTACCGGAACGGAACCGGTATGGCTGCATTCTGTGAATCAATGATTTTTCGGTACCGTCATAGGTTTTCTTGGCTATCTCTTCTGGAAGCAGCTCAAACCGGTACGGGATGATTCGGTGCGCCCGTGATGGTTTATGTTTATGACGGTCTACAAGGGCTAATACCCGGTCAATCGCCATATCTTCATAGCCGTTTGTTTTATCGAGCGACCAAAACAGTTCCTTTTCGTTTAACACCAGGTCAAACCGCTCACCCTGCTTGGTGTCTATCGTGTAAAATGATTTTTGAATCCCTCCCTCTTCTTTGCTGTGGCAAGAGCGCACTCGCAGAAGGTCACGGCGATACGGCAGCCTCCAATCTGCATTAGGACTGGCTTCATATCGGGTAAAAAATGCCAGCATTTCTATAAGTGGAAATTCATTCATGACCGTAATTCTTTTTGGTCAGATCAAACTACACACATATATTGCACATATCAATAGAAGGAAAAAAATTGATGTATGAAATGCCTAAAAAAAAGACATATGCCTATCAGCCCGAACACGATGTTCACCGGATCACCCTGTACAATACCATCTACCCGGAACACCAACACAGTTCGCGAAAAGACAGGCTTTATCTCCACTTTGATTTTGCCTGTTTTTATGCGCAGGTAGAACAGCTTCGCAAGAATTTATACGGGCTGCCGCTGATAATAGGTGGGTGGCGCAAGGAGAATGGTCAGGTAAAAGGAATTGTAGCCACGTCCAGTTATGAGGCTCGAAGCTTTGGCATTAAAACGGGCATGAGCGCCTTTGAAGCGTGGCAAATCTGTCCGCATGTTTGCATGCTCCAGGTGGACTATGACTCCTATACTGCCATCTCCAAGCAGGTACACTTCATTTTTAAGGACTTTGCCCCTGTTGTGGAGCGCTACAGTATGGATGAGTATTTCATGGAGGTAGATTTTCTGAAGGAAAAATCCCGAAAGGAAATAGACGACTTTGCAAGGCGGCTGCAGGAACGGATCTTTGAATCCACAAACCTGGTGGGCGCTGTGGGCATTGCCCGCTCGAAGACCTACGCCAAGCTCTCCAGCAGCTTAGACAAACCAAAGGGTCGGACGTTAATATTAACGACCGATGATGAACGAACAGAAATCTGGCCACTGGATCTGGATGAAGTCTGGGGTGTGGGCAAGAGAAGGTATGAGCATATCCTGGCTGAAGGCTACAAAACCATTGGAGATGTAGCTCAGCGCGGAAATATCAAGACCTTCATTCGCCTGTTCGGTGCCAACTTTGGCAGAATGCTCTATCAAACCATTACTGGGAAAGACCAGGGTCGCGTAATGGAAGAAATCTCTGAGGACTACAAGCCAAAGCAGGGCATCAGCTATGGGCACACCTTTTCAGAAGGCTCTGCCGATATGGATCGGATAAAGGGTGAGTTTGCCATTGCCGTCCAGCAGGTATGCTACCGGATGAGAGCCTATGGCATCCGTGCAAATTCGTATTGGGGGATGTTTGGTTTTAATGATCCTACTAAACCCGGAGTTGGATTTCGATTTGTCACCCCCGCTCATACAAGCATTGATGATTATGTATTCGCGGAATTAATGAATCAAATTAAACCGGCCCTACAAAAAGCGAGCAGGGATGGCATTGAAATCCGGAACATTGGCCTTGGAACCCATAAGATTGATAAGACGAATCAGCTCAGCGTATTCTTTCAGGATGATGAAGATAAAACAAAACGGATAAAAGCTATGGACGAAATTAAGAATCGGTTTGGGCCGAAGGTCATTACCAAAGCAAATACTCTTCACCGGGTCGAAGGTAATACCCACTTTTTAGATCGTAACGTATAGTTTACCTCTGCTTCATCAATTTTTATGATCAACGCACAGTTAAATTCTCACTCAATCTCTGATTGATGCCTAATCTGGATAGTAATTGATTTAAGTCTCATTTCATTTCTCATCTGTAGTCACACAAAAAATATTCCAATAAAACTGTAAGGGATCGATAGGATTTAGATCATACCGTTAGAGAGAATCTTCAATCATAAATTAAATATCAGGACGATGACAGAACAAATTAGAATGACGAGAGACATTCACAATTTTGTGCAGGGTAAAATGGATTGGGAGAATGCTGTAGAGTTGTGGAGAAGGATATCAGAATCGGAAGTGTGGATTGATTATTTATTGATGGAGATGGAACTGTATGAGTATTTTGAAAATTTCGAATAATGCTCACCTCTGACCGACAAGCTAACATGGAAAGCTGCAATTTCTCTAAGATGAATACCTAAATCTCACAATCGAGCTTATCTAAGATTTCCCATTCCCAAAAACGATCCCGTATGGATCTAATCCCCCCTGAATTCAAAAAAAGGAGATATACCTGTTTAACCTGTGAGTTGATATAAGTGATATCAGCCATCACCTACTAAGAATAAAATAAATTCTCTTTCGGGATCGCCGGCAATGGCTGCGTAACGTTCGATATCATTTTCCGGATCCTTTGATGGAATAATTGGGTAGAAGCTAATAGGCAGGTATACATTCGCGTCCGGGGGCATTGACAATACTGGCCATTCTCCTTTCCCTTCAGCTACCATCTCATCAATGTGTTTTTTCAAATCGTTGAGAGTCTCTACATGACGTACATCTGAATCTCCACCTTCTAGGTAGAAAGTTTTAAAGTGCATTCTGTCATCGACTTCAAAATCAACACCTTTTGATGAGAGCTGTGCTACTTCAGTGGCATGATCCTCCCAAAACTCTCTCGATATTACAACCTTTGGGTACACTCCGTAAGTGGAAAAGTGATTTTCAACAGCTTCAAAAAGATTATCAACTGGTTTCATGGCCTATCTCATAATTGATTCAGTGTATGGAGAATTTAGAAAAAAGGAAGGAGAATCAATTGATATTTTAAAGCGATCTCGCAGGATAGAGCTATTGAGTCTGAAAGAGTCTGGATTTATATGCACCGGCAGGCAGGGAGGGAGGTTGAATGGTGCGGAGAAATTGAATGGGTTTACTGAAATCGATTCTTTTCTCGCTTCCTGAAAAGAGTAAATCATTCAGAAAAACTTTTTTTTAACTCTTGAACTTCTTTTTCAAATTGGTCTCCAGGAATAGCTTTTACCTTGCCTTCTTCGAATTCATTCAACCGTCGCCGGGCTTCTTTGGCCCAGGCTTTTTCAATATCCGGATCGATCTGGTGAAGAGATTGAAGAATTTGATCAGCAATTTCAATTCGCTGATCAATTGGCAAATCGTTGATAAAGGAAATGATCTGGTCTTTATTCATGGGAGTAATTTAAATAATTAAATGTCGATAAAGTCAGAAAATTTTTCCGGAAATCAAGTATGCAGCTTCATATGAACTGCATCTTGTAGTCGAGACCATTATCCCAGAGTAAAGGATCTGAGGCGTTGCATAGCCTGCTCCCCGGGAACCATTTCGACTTCCCCTGAGTCAACTTCTCTGGCCCTCCGCTCGACCTCATCCATCCAGGCTTTTTCTACATCCTGATCTGGTTGATGGAACTTTTGCAAGATCTGATTAACTATCTCTGCTTGCTGATCAAATGGTAAATTGGATATTATAGATATGATCTGTTTTGTGTTCATGGAAACAAAAATATATCAATAATTATGAGTGAATTTTCGATGCCATTGAATTGGATCTATTTACCCGAAATACCGGGTGTTTGGGCTTGCCCCTTCTCAGAGACTTGCCATAAATGAATGAGGCCAAGAAAGTTTAGCCTGCTGCTTGATTGTCCAGTATAAAAATACACAACATATTCTATTGTCTTCTAGACTGTCATGGATCACGAGGCAGAAGCCTGACTGACCATATCGTGGTTTATCAGTTGAAAACCGTTGAAATGCTGTGTGGCTCTACGGTATATAACTTTTTTAAACATAATAACTTGTAAAATACAATCCTGTAAGCGTTTAACAAGTCTCTTAAAAATTAAGGTACATAACGGCTTCCAACCCTTAAAGCGCTGATCATGCGAATATGTGTGCAAATTTAATAAAGAATTTCTTTAATTATTGGATACCTGTACTAATTGATCGTCGTTTAATTCAAATTCTTGACTTGGAGACTTAATATTTGAATCATCAAGTGAGTATAAACCTAATTTTACGATTATTTCCCGTAGACGGATACAATCTTGGATCAATTCTTTAATTGTCGTGATTGTGATTGGAGTTCTATTTTTAGAAATCCCTTTTTTGGGGGAAGATGTATTTCTAAATCTTAATGCATCCGCCTCATCTGAAATGGGAGTGTTTGGGTGACCTAAAGACCAAATGTCATGAGATATTCTATTACGCTCCTCAATTAATTTAATAATCTCTTTTCTTATTGAATTAATTACATTCTTGTCTTCTGAACTCCAAACATCAATTTTTTCTTCCATTAGTAGTGAAAATAGTTTTGACATAACTGGATAAGTCGTCTGATCGCTTACTAAAATCCAAGCCTTATTTCTTGAACTGGAGGAGCCTGGGTTTGAAATCATATTTACCGACATTAATTCCATCATGCTATGAAGATGTGAGAACTCAACCACAAAGTGTCCAATTGCGTTGTACACTCCTTCCTCATTTTTTGACCTATAATTTTTCATATCGTTTGATTTTTTTTGGACACAATTTTATTCGCCTAACGGCCCACAGCTTGTGCAGCCTGCCAACTATTTTAATTGTCAAATTTTTAAAACTGAATAGATCAGTATGAAGCCATAGTTATTTTCCGTGCCTGTTAACGTGCTGAAATTAGTCATTGCTTTTTAAAACCCACTCACCACGAATCCTCCTCTTTACTTTCTCGTGATCAAAACTTGGGGGTGAGGGTTTATACACTTTAGCATCCTTTTGATCCTCATACCCTACCTCAAGATATTCCCGGAACTCTTTAAGATCGATGGTCGCAATGATAACAAGGTCATTTTCACCGCCATCCAATCGAATCAGGTTTTTGTAAATAGTTTTTGCCGGACGAGTCAACCGATTATCACCATATTCTGATGAGTTCACTTGTGCAACATACATATTCAAATCCCTGGCTGTTGAATCGATGATGTTTGAAAAATAATTCACATCCTTATTTAGTTCTGAAGCAATCAATAAGTCTGCTTTTGATCTGAACCAGGATCTATGTTCAATATCCGCCAACTCAAAACAGTAAAATGTTGTGAAGTACAGGTCTCTCCATTTGAGCAGATGGTAGAAGTGTTTAGTATTATTTACTGCCTTTACATGATTTGCCCGAATCTTCGACAGTTCTTCGTGGCTGTAATGATTTTTTATCCTTGGAATAAATATTGCATCCTGTCTCTTTTTTAGCTTAAACGGCAGCACTGTTGCTATGAAATTGTATGCATGTGTTCCCGTATTTATGTGTTCAATCCCAAAAACAATACCAAACTGGTAGTTTTTTGCAAACCACAAAAGGCGCGAAGTGAATGCATGCGGAATGGATGTTTCTGGGAAGATGGCCAAATCTGTTTTTAACTCATCGATTCTGAATTTTTCCAGTATTCGATAAATTCTGTCTAATCGGTCGAGATTGACAAGTGGCCTTCTTCTTAAACTGTATTCTGCTTCGTGCTCCCATTTAACTTTCATATTGACAAGGCCGATTCGGATTTTAAGCTTTTCCTCTTCGTCCATTTCAAAGTCATCTGGGAGGATATTCTGAATATGAATTTCTTGGAGGTGTTCGGGGTTTTCAATCTGATGTTCATCCACCTCTTCAGCCAAATCTCGTATAGCCTCCTTCACGTCCAATTCATCAGCAGGGATGTTATTCCACTCTATATACTTATCTATTGCCTCATTAATGAACCCATGCATAAAACTGCGGGTTCTAAATTCGTCAGACTGATGATTTGCTATGATTTTTGATAACCATAAATAATGCGAAACCTCATAAAGGTTGAAAAATCTGGGATATGGATTTGGTACTTTTGCAAGATCAAATGTTTCCCTATTCAGGTGTGGCCAGTCTAATTCCAGTTCAACAAGCGACTTTAAAGCTGAAGTATCCTTAGATTGTGCCCAGTTGGTAAATTCCAATAACGGGTAAGTAACATACGCCGAGCGTACGAACCAAGTATTGCGAATGGCCAGCGTGGCCTTTATTAGTTTTCTGATCCAGTCGGATTTTTCTCCGTAAATGCTTTCCAGTCTGCCAGTAAACCACTTATCATTTAGAATTCCGGCTTTTAAAGCAAATGATTGGGCTAGTGAAGTACGTACATAATCTGACAAGGTCAGTTGAACTGTCACGCGAGTTGATATAAATGGTTCTTCTAACTCAAGGGATTTTATTTCGTTATGAATACTTTGTAAGAGTGATGCCAGATCCCTTTTCCGGTCAGCAACCACCAATAGAGTAAAAAGCTTTTCCCAAAGCTGGTAATAGGTAATGAGATTGCTTCCTTTGAAGAAGACACGCACTTTTTCCATCTCATTTTTTAAGCCTGTTCCATCTTTCCAGATCGCTAATGAGGTTGCCTTATACAGATACGTGGAGAGACCTACACGGTTTTCCTTATAATTCTTAAGTGTGCGGGGTTTACCGAAACTATCATCATATAACAATTCATACACTTCTTTATCAAAGTCGAGTCGTTCTTCCGTGGGAAGCTGTCTAAATTCACTGCTCCGCTCTTCGATATCTTTTTGAATTTTGTCTATGACGGATTGGGAATAACCAGCTTTGAACTCATAAACCATTACCTTGCGTTGCTGTACATGCAACAGATTATATTTTTGTTTTCTGAATTTATAAATCTGGGTATTCTCTTTTTCATCCTGCTCCACTTTGAACAGCAAAGAGAAATTTTGAATGATACTTATACTGTTAGGGCTAAGGTTGTCAATCAGATTGATAAGTCGTTTATCGTGCCGATACGTTTCGATGAGCTTGATAAGAAGTTCCTCGCTGACTTCAGCAGTTTTCGTATCAGCTAATACAAATACTATATCATCCACATATCGGCCATAGTAACTGGTGTTAACTAAGTTCGACACATCATCATCGAAGACTTTTAGGTAGTGATTGGCAAGGATGTAAGAAGAGAATAAACCAATAGGCAGGATGACTTCACTTTCCTCAAATTTACTGCTGTGTGATTTTTCGGCGACTTCCTTCAGTACCTTTCGGGTATAAGCCTGATGAATCCTGAACATCATCTCATGAATCAATTCATCACGTTCATTGTTTCCGACAAATTCTTCCAATTCCTCCCAATTCAGCCGTACGTTGTAGTAATAACTGCTGATATCAAGGTTCACAAAGGTAGCGTTGTTCCCTTTTTCCAGCTCCTTTTTGGCTTCTTCAATTCCCTGATCGCGCCATAACTGATACTGTCGATAATAAGGCTTTAACAGTCCCCGGCCGGTTACAATACCGGTACCTTCATCATTTAAAAGCAGTCGATTGCCGTAACATGAATTGGGTAGGTTTTTTTCAATCTTATATCCAATTCGCATCAGCCATAAAATACTCAGTATGTGTATTTCCAGCGGAGTATCAATGATCAGGTTAATATCTTCAATGACTGTCTTTTTTTCTGCTTTGTAATTCGTGATGAACTGTTCAGATGAATAACCATTCTTGATACGTTTGGGAATAACGACATAGGAAATTTTCTTTAAAAAGGGCTCAATTTCATCTCGCCCCATGAGTAGCTTATACACAGAGTCTTCCAACTTCTTTTTTCCGTTTTGATCCAGATACGTAACTAGCTGTCTACGCAGGTGAAGATTGGTGTTGGATTTATCGTAGTAAACCTGGCTTTTGAGCTTTTTAAGGGCTTGTCGTATAAGGTCCCGAATATTTTCTGCCATGTTGAGCTTATACTCAGCTTTTAAAGAAGATCTAAATACATCATTCTGTTCATCATTTTTTTGAATTTCGCCATCATCCCCGAATACGCTCTTATCAAATTAACGAACTAAAGTAGTCTCTAAATTTTCAATATTATTAAAAAAATTGTGTATTGCTACCAGTTCAAATTTGTCAAACGCACGATGCCTGTCCTCCCGTCATGGGAATAATTCTTATTCAATGTCGATAGCGGAGATGTTTGGTGCTCCAAACCAACCCTCAAGTATATCCAGTGCATCCTGTGTAAGCTCTTGGGTAAAAAACAATGCGAGGTTCTTCCTTGAGCGTGAACAGGCTACGTAGAACAAATTTCTGTTACGAATATAACTATCCTCCTTGTTACCTGGATAACGATCGGGAAACCACTCGAGAAATTGATTCCAGTTGTAATGATTCCAACCTCTGCCAAGTACAACGAGAACATTATCAAACTCCGCTCCCTTTACTCCATGTTTTGTCGAAAATGGTGTGTTATCATTGATGAACTTCGCTAGGTTAATTAACTCTGAATAGGGAAGTGGGCGGAGCCTATCGATTTGTGTCAGCGTCAACGAAGCGTCGATCTCCTCTCGCGTGGCATCGGCAAGCCGCCTTTCGGTTTTGAAAACAGCCTCCGGTAGCCTTGGTCTCTGGGTCTCCCTCAGGAGATCGATGACTTCTCCGATTGTCCCAACCGCCCGAAGCTCAATCAATCGTTGCATGTCACGCGCCCATTCTTGCTTCTCAGCGTGGGTCGAAAGACTTCCAACTTTTTTCCCAATCACAGAAAACATCTCTCCAAACTTTCCAGCAGAATATGCTGTACAAGCAGGTTCTACTGTGTCTGCCAAAAAACTTATATGGGGATCTTCCTTCTTAATTAGAGAGTCGTTGAATTGGAAAACTCTTAGAATCTGGCTGTAATTCTGCTCTGCTGCTAGGACATTGTGTGTGAGCATCAGGATCTTTGTTTTCTTCGGAGAAAAATCCCAACCGGTGTTAGTGAGCGTTTCGCGAAGTGCAGAAAGGTAGCAATGCGCCTCTTCAGGGGGCAGGTCTCCACCCCAATGTCCTCCTGTTTGTCGCTGACCATTGAATCCGTTAGAATGGTAAACTCTGGCGGATCCCACTGCCATCGGATCGCTTACCTGTTGTGTAAAGTCCGGACGGATTCGATTCAAGATATCTACGACGGCTGGAACTGATCGGAAGTTCGCTCCATTCCCGATCAATTGCAGGTGATCATGATTGATGGGACCTGCGCCGGTTCGATAGATTTTCTGCCAACTGTCCCCGAATAGTCCTATGAGTGGGCCGTCCATAGTTTCAACAAAGTTCCGAATCAAACTTTCCGCGAAGGCCGCATCAGTGTCTTGATACTCATCGATAAAGAGGATAGGAAATTTTGCTGTCAAAATTCTCCGAAATTTGGAGCGCTCCATAAGAGCTACCATTATCTTCAAAACATCATCATGATGCAATAGGACCTCGGTATCTGTGACTCGCCGGTGGCCTAGTTCGTAGGCAATTCGTCGTATCCCTATTCCACCCACTTCATTAATTTTCTCGACCAATTGGGGGATGTTCATTACTTCCGAACGGAGCACCACTTGAAAGCTCTTGCACAGCTCCCAACAAAACGAGTGGATTGTAGAGGCTTGGACAGCAGGATGACCGTCAGTGCGCTTTGTTATTTCATCAGTAGCGACATTGGTGTATGTAATACACGCCACCTTTTGGTGGCGACGGACGAATCGGGTGCCTTGCTCTTCAATGATTAGTTGAAGCGCTTTAACAAGAGAATAGGTTTTTCCTGCTCCTGCTCCGGCTTCTAAACGAAAACTTTGCTTCTCCCGAATACAGCGATACACTTCGTCAAGGGCTCTCTGTGCTGCTATTTCAGCTGGATTTGATACCACTGTGTTAGACATCTGCAACATCCTCCGCTGAGTTTTCGATCTCCTCGTGCGCTTGTGCAAAATCATCAAGCTGTACGAGCCAACATAACCCGTCGTTAATATATCGAGGAATTGCCCATTCTGTGTCATTGATCGCATACCGAAGTGCAAAATCACTTTTCTTGACGTCCTGTGCGAAGTCCCACGCTTGAGCTTCTCTTTCAGTAGCAGTTCGTCCATCAACATCGAATTTGATCGGATTTGCCAATATAAACGCATCCTCAAAGCTGCGTCCACATGCGTCGCCGTCAGTGTGGGGGATCTGGTAGGCGATGTGTCGACGATTAATTGATTTCTCATTGACGGTCTTAGCACGAAGATCTTGAAGCGTAGGACTGTTATCCCCGGCTGGATCAAACCACCTGTTGACCGATGCATTGCTAGAGTGGGTTCCAGCAGACACTCTGCATTTTGTCCTATTGTTCGTTGCATTAACTGAATCCAAATCTGTGACAACCAGAGTCCGAAGATCAAGGAAATCGACAAGATTGTAGAACAGGTGTGCATATGCTCCACCTACCTCCATGATCGAAAGATATTTTTTCCCGAGATTGGTGCCGTTTTGCTCATCAAACTTCTCAATCGCCTTTGGAATAAGAAGTCGTTCCGTTGTTCCCTCAACGAATACTGCTCCATCAGCAAATAATAAGTCGCATCGGGTCAGAGTCATATACTGGTGAAGGAAGTCGCGGTTCTCGGGTTGTTCTCCACTCAAACCGGCGCGAAGGTCTTTCGATTGAGTGCTTAAAATTGAAGATCCATCCTCCCGAGCTCTCGCTAAAAAATACCGCATAGCGTCAAATGACGCTTCATTCGCGATGTGCGACGAATGAGTTGTTACAACGAATTGAACTGGCCAAGTTTTTCCTTGATTGTAGGTTACTTCAAATAACGCTCGGATTCGATTGAGCTGACGAATGAAGACCGATTGCATTTGCGGGTGCAGGTGTGCTTCTGGTTCTTCGATGAAAACGAGATGAACCCCTGATTCATGATCGCGAGTCGTAAATTCTCGAAAGAGCTCGAATAATTTTAGCAGGATGAAAATCAGATTTCTCGATCCGAGTCCGTTGTAAGATTCTGGCAGATTAACCCCTTCAGGATTCGGGCCCAAGTAAGTCACATTTGTATGATTGGAAAGCAACTGGTGTACATCGAGCTGGGTTTCTGTTCGAAGTTGAGGATCGGAGAGGCCGGGATAGCCAAAGAGCTCAAACGTTGGAATGAGGGCACTTAGTTGATCGTTAAAGTCGGTATCAATTTGGCTCTGTACTTCTTCAACTGCAGTTTTTAGAGCCTCAGCCCTCGCTTGGTCATCTTCTCCGGCCCCGGAGGATGATGCTGACGTAAACAAGCGTTCAAAAACTTTTCCCAAAACCGCCTTTTCCTTATTTGCTGCATCATCTAATGCCCGTTGGGCATTGATGAATCCAAATTGAAGGACGGCTCTTAAATTATTACTTTCTAAAATTTTTGTGTTTGATGGGTCATTCGGATCTTCTGCCATAATTCGGGCCTCGAACATTTTAGGCACACGCTCGCGAAGTGCTCGAAAGAAAGTTTGACGGTCGTTGTCAAGATCAGCAAATAGTCTGCTAATTTTCCCATCACCAATTGCATAAGTGACAACGATCTTTGTCGTTGTGCACTCCTCATTGAGATCGACGATAAAGTCGGAGAGTGTCCCGAGCTCCTCTTCAGCTGAATATTCAACAAATAAGGAAATTGAAATCGCAGGCAATCTCTCCCGAATTACGTCCTCATTTTCTTGATTTCGAAAAAGCTCATGCGCCTCCCAGAATCGCTCGTGAATTCCGAGCGAGAAATCTTCAAGCCTGAATTTAGGTGAACTGTCGGCCAAGAGGCGACGGAACAATTCGGTTAGTGAAGTCTTACCAGTATTGTTTCTACCAACGATCAATGTCGTGTCGATTTCAAGATTTAGTTCAACTTCTTCGAGAAGACGAAAGTTCTTAATTGCAATTTTTTTAATTTGCATTTTTGGCGTTATCCTTGTGTCAAGATATCATTTTGTGCGTGTTCTGTACACATAACGGTGTGGCGTTTAACCGGTTTGGCAATTGCTGGCTTTTTAAAGTGATAAAAAGAGAGGTATACCGCAACTATGAAAATTTCATTATCAGAACTGAGCGACCAAATCCGGTTGAATCGCTGATTATACTGCTGAACCCACTTTTTTGGTAACTGTTTACAAATTTTGAAATTGTCAATCTATGACTTACAATCTGCGTAGTTTTGGAAAATTCCTGCTGTCGGAGAGGTAAATATTGCCCTGATGATCTAAGTTTAGAATGGATACACTCAGTCTTTCCATCTTGTCTATATATGCAATTCCAATAAACTCTCCATCAATTTTTAAATATCAGATCGTAATTCAAGTTTTGGGTTGATATCAAAAATCCCAACTTCAAATTCTTGTCGGTAGGTAAAAAATGGATTGGAAAAGCAGGGTGGATTTCAATCTCCTGCCTGTTCTGTCAGCTTGCGCAACACATGGTTTGAATTTCGCTCCTGCATGGCGATTTACATCTCGGACTTGGGTTCAATTCCCGGCACCTCTATACCAGGTTTCTGTAGTGAGAGAGAGATTCGAACCCCCGACCCTCCCCGCAGCTCATCCGAATTCCATGTTTATATTATATCTTTCTTGAGCTTTTCAAATTCACTATCAGTTATAACATTGTTTTCTCTTAGCTTCTGAAGCTTTTCAAGCTTGTCGAGTTTTGAAGATGTTTTGTCATTAGTAAGACTTTTTTTTATTGATAAAAGTGATTCCCTTAATTTTTGTGTGCTACTGGGCTTACTGGACCGTTGTTTTTTGATTTTGTTTACCTCACCTATAACATTCTCCGTTGTGACTCTGAAATGCTTTTTTTTACAGTTCGAAATCGCTTCTTTATATATGTCAGGTTCTTCAGTTGCAATTCTGTTTAAGTATTCCTGTCGATTTAAACGATCACTTTGAGCTTGTCTAGCCTCTACAGGATGATAAAATGTCGCTCCAAAAAATTTTGCCATGACCCAAAAGACGCCATAAAAAAACGTCAAAACTATTCCTATCATTAAAAGAGTAGTAATAATTTCCATAATACAAAGTATTAATTGTTCAGGTTAGCCTTTCTAATTGTCGAATAGTAGACGAATTTCTAACTCCTACAAATCGTGCCCTTTAAATTTCAATCACTACGATACCAGGTTCCGGAAAGGGAGGGATTCGAAACCCAGACACTCCCTGGACCCGATCATCTAAAGTTGTGAAAGGTATTTTTTGCTTCAAGTATTAAATCATGTTCTGCTCTTGAATAATCTTTAAAACCAGTCTCTTCAAGTTGTCTAATTAAGTCACCGAGAACTGCCATCAAAAAGTGTTTATCTCCTTTGATTAAATCATTTCTGTTAACACTTTCAGAAAGTGAAGAAATGATCACGGTGTTTGTATTTGGTTTACCACCAAGCTCGCCATCAAATAATGATGAGTTCTTCTCCCATGACGATGAGACCAAATCACCGGCAAGTTTACCGTTTGAAAAATTTGCCGGCATTTTTCTTGTATATGCATCGAGAATCATTTCGAGTTCAGTGGCATATTTCGCCTGATTAACAGTTTTTTTTAATCTACTGAAGAGACCCATTGAATTCCTTATATATTCAGATAATGATTAGTTATTTCTTTCAAATGCTCAACTTCTTCAGAGAGTAGTGAGTTGGAATTTGAATGTTCAACCTTTATTCGATAGATAACAAAATCGCTGATTTCTGTCGGAGTTATACCAAAACCAGAATTTGCCTTCGAACGCATCGATTCAATTTTAGAAATTGCATCTTTTTCATTAATACCTTCAGATACTAAAGATTTAAATTTGTCCAAAATTGTAATTACTGTGGCTTCTGGATAGCGCATCAGTTGCATTACTGAAGTATCATCTAAGGTAGATTTCGGAACCCCCCGAGCCATAGCATACCGCTTTATGCTATCAACTTTCTTTCTATTTAGTGCTTTCAGAATAGAATTAAACATAGACAAAGTTTTTTGTTAAAAACGTAATGTAGTTTTTTTAAAGGCTCTCAGCACTGAATTTTGTAGAATAGTAACCGATTTTTCTTATTCCTACAAATATTTCCAAAAAACGGTCTTTAAATTTCAATCCTAACTATATCAGCTCCTAGAGAGGGAAGTACTAAACCTTCGGTACCTGTTGGGCGGAGAGAGAAGGATTCGTACCCCCGCAAATTCCCTGCCTGCCCAGTGCAGAAAAAATCCACCTATAGGAAGATTGCACTGGAAAGTAAATTTGTTAGAAAAAGAGATCTCAAAGGAAGAGAATTTTACAAAACGACAACCACAAAAATGTGAGTTTCATAAATCTGGTTAAATAGGGTGAGCATGTAGAAAACCAAAAATACTTCGAACACCTCGATTCAGCGCACAAAATAACCGGCTTTGTAAGAAAATAGTTTGACCTTTGAAGCTGAGCCACTATGATTTTTTACTGTCCCCTGCCTGTCCCTGATCAATTTAAGAATAGATACAGAAACGAAAAAAGCCCTTGGATTGAAACGTAAGTCGTTACAAAACAAGGGCTTATTTCAGCGATCCGGACGAGATTCGAACTCGCGACCTCCTGCGTGACAGGCAGGCGTTCTAACCAGCTGAACTACCGGACCAATTTCAATAAGTTTCTAAAATTTCAGTCTGTAAATAAGCTTCTTGCCTGCCGTGGCAGCGCGTTCCCCCGAAGGGATGCCTTTGGCATAACCAGCTGAACTACCGGACCAAAATTTGATAGACTTAAATATACCACCCGTTTCGGCAGCTTGTCAAGAGCAGATGTGATTTTATTTGACAAAAAAATGAGGGGCACAAAATCAATTGTACCCCTCTTATCGGGATGGTGATGGGATGTAAGCTCGTACTATAAAATTTCTTCTATGGAAGACCGTATTTCGTCTCCCATTGGTTCTTCATTACTCTTAAATCTTCTCAGGAGATTTCCGTTCCGGTCAACCAGGAATTTTTCAAAATTCCACCCGATTTCGCCCGTAAAATCAGAATTTTCCATAGTTGTCAGGTCAGCAAAGAGCGGATGTATTGAATCACCTTTAACATCTGAGCGGGCAAAAAGCGGAAAGGTTACTCCAAAATTCACTTCGCAAAACTCCACGATCTCCTCTTCAGTGTCCAATTCCTGGCCTCCGAAATTATCTGAAGGAAAACCAAGTACCGTAAAGCCCTTCTCCCCGTAAGTTTCGTACAGCTTTTGTAACTGTTCATACTGAGGGGTGTATCCGCATTTGGATGCTGTGTTTACGATCAGCAAAACATCCCCTTCGTATGCCTGAAGAGTTGTATCTTCTCCACGGATAGTTTTCAATTCATAGTCGTATATTGAAGACAGTGTGTTTAAATCAGCTGCCATGAATAAAAATGGAATTAATGTGAATATTTTTAGTTTCATATCGTTGAGTTGTTACTTTCAGTTGTAACGATAATTTACCTTTAATTCATTCCATCGTTTTGAAAAAATTACTCCTTGCTGTTTTTCCAATTCTGCTGCTCGGTCCCACCGCCATCCAGGCTCAAATGTTTTCAGTGGGAGACTCCAACGACCGCCCTGCTTCAACTTTGTCATATTATAGTACCCTCGGTGTAACCTGGGAAATAGCGGATTTTGAATATACCGGTGATGCCCTTTCCGCTGAAAATCGTGCGGATTTTCAAAACAGTGTGATACGCTTTCGCTTTGAAAACCCCGGAATAAACATATCCGCAGGCTTTGGCGGTGCGTTAACCGGAATGGAAGATCGGTCGTACGTAAATGTGAATGCACAATTGTACAACGATATTGCATTGATCCGCTCCCAACGATTTGTTCTCGGCCTGCCGATACAGATTTCAACTGATCTGCTAAGTGTTGCCGCCCAGCAGCAAACCGGTAACAGTTTTCAGCAAAGCTCACTCGTTTTCGGAACCGGGGCCAGCATGAGATACCGTATCAATCAGCGGGTGCAGATGGGGCTCCGGGCAACCCCGAATATTGGGTTTAGTTTTTCACAGGGTGCCCTTTTCGGGGGACGTCTGTTTACAACCACCTCCGGTGCCCGGCTCTATTTTTCAGACATTCTGGGCTCGAACACTCTCGTTTTTGGGTATGACTTTGATTACAGAGATTACAATATTGAGGGTGATCAAAACGACTACCAATATCTTTCACACGCATTTACATTAGGCATTGCATTTTAAATTTCATGAAAACAGAAAAACTGATTCTTGAACTTGAGACTCTCTGCGAAAAACTGGGTTACGTCATCAGAAAAGAGAGAGGCAGTTTTCGCGGAGATCAGTGTGTGATTGAAGGGGAAAAACTGATTGTAATCAATAAAAATAAACCACCCGTTTCACAAGCCGGAATCCTTGCCAAAGTTCTTCGTAACGGCAAGACAGACGATATGTTTATCAAACCGGCTGTAAGAAAAGAACTGGAGGATCTGTGGGTGCGAATCGACCGGTTTAAGGAGCCAGCCGAGGAGATTTCTGAATGATGAAATGCACTTTTTTAGGAACCGGTACATCCATGGGCGTTCCTGTAGCCGGCGGCTTTGGCAGTGAGCGAATCAACGGGGATCCCCGCAACCAGCGCTATCGCTGCTCCGTGTGGCTGGAAACGGATCAAACATCCCTCATCATCGATACGGGACCGGAATTCCGTCTGCAGACCATCCGCTCAGGTGTCAAAAAAGTAGACCTTGTTCTCATCACTCATGAGCATATGGATCATATCGCCGGTCTTGATGATCTCCGGGCATACAACTACGTTCAAAAATCCCCTATCCCGCTCTATACCAGCGCTCGTGCTGCAAAATCGATCCGGGAGAGATTCTGTTACATGTTCGGTGAAAATAAATATCCCGGCTCCACAAGCATAGACATCCGTGAAACAGATCAACCGTTTACTTTTAATGAGCTCACAATCACTCCGCTCACATATAACCATGGTTCCATTACGGTTCAGGGATACCGAATTGGAAATTTTTCTTATATGACCGACGTGAAAACAGTGCCTGAAGAGACTCAAAAAAAAATTACAGGCAGCGATGTACTTGTTCTAAGCGGATTGCGATGGGGACCGGAGCATCCCACACACCTGACGATCCCGGAAGCGGTTGAATTTGCCACAAAACTGAATATCCCAAAAACCTACCTGATTCACATGAACTCGTATGTGGATCACAAAGAGACAAACAAAAAGCTACCCGATCACATCCGGCTCGCTTACGATATGCTTGAAGTGAACATTCCTGCTTCCGATTGATTCCGGAGCTTGAGGCTATCCAAAAAACATGAACTGAATTCTCAGAGCCTAAATACCTTAAGTAGGTTATGAATATTTTATGGAGCCCCCCTCCATATGGAGTGTATTTGCGACATAGGGAGGGGCCGGGGGTGGGTCAAAAAGACCGGGTGCTTAAATTTAATTCAAAAACTTAAATTAATTAGGCGCTGACTCATAGGAATCCACTTTTGGACAGCCTCCGGGCTGTGCTACCACTCAAGAGTCACCATCCAGTATATGATCCGCCCGGGTGAGAGTAAAGCTGAACGTTGATCCTCCTTTACCGCTGGTAATAAAAAGTGTCTCCCCGTGCGCCTCTATGATATGTTTTACAATCGAAAGCCCCAGTCCGGTACCGCCTTTTTCTCGCGAGCGTGATTTATCAACCCTGAAAAACCGCTCGGTCACCCTGCTGATATCCTTTGGATCGATACCGATGCCGGAATCTTTTACGTACAACAATATTTTCCCCGCCTCCTTTTTTACCGGGCCTGTACCAATTTCTACAACACCATTCTGCACGTTATATTTAATGGCATTCTCAACCAGGTTGATCAGCACCTGTTTGATCTGGTTGCGATCCGCTTTGATCTGCAAATTCTTATCAAACGGCTCAACGCGAATTTCTACTTTCTCTTTTTGTGATTTATACTGAAGGTTTTCAATCACATCAAACACCAGGTCGCGCAGGTAGATATCCTGAACGTTGGTTTTCAGTTCACCGGTTTCGAGCCTGGAAATTTCCATCAGGTCTTTGGTGAGATAGGTGAGCCGGTTGACGTTTTTCATCGCTTTCTGCAAAAATACCTCGTTCACCTCGGGATCGTCCATCGCACCGTTCAGCAGTGTTTCGATGAATCCCTGGATGGCAAAAATCGGGGTTTTCAGCTCGTGTGAGATATCCCCGATAAATTCTTTTCGGTAATTTTCAATTTTGTTGAGCCGCATGATCTCTTTCTCAACCGTCTTGCTGGCCAGGATCAGCCGTTTGATCAGCAGGTCGATTTCATCCCGGCTCTGAATACTCACATTATCGTATTCCCGAAATATTTTTTTGGTGATGTTTTTTGCGATGCCGTGGAGCATATCCACCCTCTTTTTGTATACACACACTGACCAGCCGTACAAAAACAGGCCTAACGACAGGGCGCCGAAAAGAGCGTATACAAAAACAACCCCAATGGGCAAATCGGTTGCCATTCGCAGAAGCAAAAACTGTATCACCAGGCTGCCTGTCAATCCAGCCACTGCCGTTTTCAGTGCAAATCTGGAGAGCAGTGATTCGCTGATTTCAATTTTACTCATTCTTTAAATCTATAGCCCACACCCTTTACGGTTTCAATGTAGTGATCACCGAGTTTCTCCCGAATTTTGCGAACGTGAACATCTACCGTTCGATCCACCACGTAGATATTATCGCCCCAAACTTTATTGAGCAGCGTCTGCCGGTCCCGAACTTTTCCTTTTCGTCCCGCCAGGTAGTAGAGCAGTTCAAACTCTTTTCGCGGCAGCTGAAATTCTTCCTCTCCGCGGCTAACAATGTAGCGGTCTTTATCGATTTCCAGATCGTGAACAACCAGCCTGTTCACCTCTTCTTCCGTTTCGCTAAACCTGCGTAGAACAGCCCTGATTCTGGAAATCAGTTTGGTTGTGCTGATCGGTTTGGTCACATAATCATCTGCACCGAGATCGAGGCCTTCCACCTCGGTTTTTTCGTCACCCCGGGCCGTTAGAAAAATGATCGGGATGTGGCGAAGTTCGGCATCAGAACGCATCTTTTCACAAACTTCGAGACCGTCCATTTTGGGCATCATAATATCCAGAAGCAGAAGATCGGGGTTTTGCTCCCTCGCGGTGTTCAACGCTTCAAGGCCGTTTTCAGCTTTTAAAACTCTGAACCCCTCTTTTTTCAGATTATACTCAATCAGATCTAAAAGATCCTGTTCATCGTCGACAACTAATATGGTGTGTGCTGACAAAATTCAATGGTTTGATTCATTCAAAAAAGTAATTCCAGCGCGAAGCTGTTACACACACATAATACTAACTTCATATTAAGAAACTATTACCGTTTTATTTCGCTCAACGCACGCTTCACAATATCAGAAACGTCTGACTTTGGGTTTTCTGCAATGATAGACCCCACAATTTTTCGGGCATTCTGCTTTTTAAATCCGAGCGCAAGCAGTGCTGAAACCGCCTCCTCTTTGCGGTCGAGTTTCTGGCCGTCTTCCGATACAATTGAAGGCTCCGACTCATCAAACAGTTTATCCTTCAGCTCGAGCACCATTCTCTGGGCCGTTTTCTTGCCGATCCCCGAAATTCCCGATAGCGCCGTTGTGTTTTGCGTAACAATCGCTTCAATCAAATCGGCGGCCGGCATTCCGCTTAAAATCGTCAACCCCAGTTTTGGACCGATTCCTTTTACCGTAATCAGCCGTTCAAAAAGGTTTTTCTCTTTTTGTGATGTAAACCCAAACAGCCGCTGATCACTATCTATGATGTGATGATAAATCATCAATTGAATCTGCTCACCCCGCTCCGGCAGTGTTTCCAGCGTTTGTGTGGAGATGCCAACCATATATCCAACACCCGATACATCAATAATCAGCTGTTCATTCTGTTTTTGATGAAGGGTTCCTTTGAGGTATGCAATCATGAATTAATGTTTTTTGATGCGATCAGGGTTGTCTTGAACAAAAGCGGCCCAGCTCGATTTTCGGTTATTCTGGTGAGATGGTTTTTTTCCTGTGGCAGGTGTAGATAAACCCGATTTGGTGTGATGACACCACGCCACGGCCAGTGCGTCGGTAGCGTCGTTCCCGATTTTCTCCTCCGGAAGATTCATCATCCGTTTCAGCATAAATGCCACCTGCTTTTTGCTGGCATTGCCATTTCCGGTGATCGCCTTTTTTACCGCCTTGGGATAGTACTCTTCCACCGGCAGTTTTTGATTGGTGATGGCGAGAATAGCGGCGGCCTGGGCCCGGCCAAGTTTCAGCATGGCAAGCGGATCCACACCGTAAATCGGTGTTTCCACAGCGCATTCGTCGGGCTGCTGATCTTTTATGATCGCCGTAACCTCCTCAAAAATATATTGAAGTCTATCTGTTTGGCTCTCCATCTTGTCCATCCGAAGCACACCAAACACATCAGAGCTGTAGCGGGTGCCCTCAATGGTTAACACAGCATACCCGGTGTGTCGTGAACCGGGATCGATTCCAAGAATTTTTCGGGCCATAATATTTGGAAATCAATTGAATATCGAAATGCAAAATTTTCAGAATTCTACATTCGATATTCAATATTTGTTATTCACCTATTCTTCGTCGGCGTAAAGCTTCACCAGTCCGTCGATCATCTCTTCGGAAATTCCGGAGGTAACAAACCCGCCGTCGTGATAAAGATTCTGCATCGTTACTTTTTTCGTAAGGTCTGAAAAGAGCGTCACGCAGTAATCGGCGCATTCATCCGCACTTGGATTTCCTAACGGTGCAATTTTATCAGCGAAGGTATACATGCTGTCAAATCCCTTAATACCGGTTCCCGCACTTGTTTTGGTTGGCGCCTGCGATACGGTGTTCACCCGGATCCCGCGACCGGCAAGCCGGCTTCCGTAATTTCTCGCAATACTTTCGAGCAGCGCCTTGGCATCGTTCATATCGGAATATTTGGAGAAAATCCGCTGTGCACCGATATAGGAGAGCGCAACTACACTGCCCCCATCATTCAAAATTCCCTCTTTATCCGCAAAATGAAGAACTTTATGCAGGGATATTGCTGAAATATCGAGCGTTTGGTTTAACCAGTTGTAATTCAGATCGGTGTACTCCCTCTTTTTTCTCACATTTGGTGACATCCCGATTGCGTGAAGAATAAAATCTACACCGCCCAGCTCCTCTTTCACCTTCTGCATCAGCTTTTCAACATCTTTCTCATCTGATACATCGCATGGAATAATCGGGGCGTTGGTCTCTTCACCGAGCGCATCAAGCGTACCCAGGCGCAGGGCAATCGGTGCGTTGGAGAGAACAAAATCAGCTCCCTCACGCTTACAGGCCAGAGCAATTCTCCAGGCGATGCTCCGCTCATCCAGCGCGCCAAAAATAATCCCCTTTTTACCTTTTAATAATCCATATCCTTTAGAGTCCGACATATTCAATTTTTTTATGTGTTCGTTTTAACAGATCTGACCGAAAATAACACCTTCGCCCGTCAGTTCGAAATCTATCGTGTTGATTTACTCTTTCACCACGCGAGCAAATTTTCAGCAGGCCAATCCGGAATATACCTTCTCCCTGATACGGAGCCGCCTGCTGACTCCTTTGTATTAATTATCCAACATCATATGAATAATATTTTTTCTTGAATATCTATACTCAGGACCGTTAAACGTCATTTTAGCAGGTACCCAATGAGTACCTTGAAAAATTATCCACATCTGTTGTTGATAAGTAGGTTGGCGCTCCGTATTTTTGGAGACTCTGCACCTGTACATACATACTTATTGACTCGTTATGTTTGAAGATTTGTCTTCTAAAATAGAATCCGCCGTTCAGTCACTGAAGGGTAAATCCAGGATCACGGATGTCAACATCGCCGAAACGGTGCGTGAGATCCGTCGTGCTCTGCTTGATGCAGATGTGAACCTGGAAGTTGCGCGCAAGTTCACAGATGATGTGAAAGAACGCGTTATGGGGTCCGATGTGCTTACCAGCGTAAATCCCGGCCAGCAATTCACGAAGATTGTCTTCGATGAGATGGTTACCATGCTTGGCGAAGAGCGCGTGGATCTGAATGTCTCCTCCAAACCTCCCACTGTTATTCTGATTGCAGGATTACAGGGATCCGGAAAAACAACGTTTGCCGGTAAACTTGCCCGATATCTTAAGGAAGAGAATAACAGAACTCCAATTCTGGCCGCTGCTGATGTCTATCGTCCGGCCGCCATCAATCAGCTAAAAACGCTGGCTGAATCCATTAATGTGCCTGTCTACTCCATCCAGCAAAAAGATCCCGTTCGTGTAGCCCGCGAAGCTGTATCCATGGCGAAAAGCCTTGCGCTCGACACCGTTATTATTGATACCGCAGGCCGTCTGCACGTGGATGAAAAGATGATGGACGAGGTAGAGCAGATTAAAAAAGCGGTAGATCCAGACGAAATTCTTTTTGTAGTGGATTCCATGACGGGTCAGGATGCCGTTAATACCGCCAAAGCATTTAACGACCGCATTGATTTTGACGGTGTTGTGCTCACCAAACTTGATGGTGATACCCGAGGCGGCGCTGCTCTTTCTATCCGATCGGTTGTAGCCAAGCCTATTAAATTTATGAGTACCGGTGAGAAGCTCGATGCGCTCTCCCCGTTTTACCCCGACCGGCTTGCACAGCGAATTCTCGGTATGGGCGATGTAGTGTCGCTTGTTGAAAAAGCCCAGTCGCAGTATGATGAAGAGCAGGCACAAAAGCTTCAAAAGAAAATAAAGTCTGATAAATTTGATCTGGAGGATTTCCTCGATCAGATTCAGAAAATTAAGAAAATGGGGAACGTATCCGACCTGGTCGGTATGATTCCCGGAGCTGATAAAGCGGTTAAAGATGCCGATCTCAGCGACGAATCGTTCAAACCCATCGAAGCGATCATCCTCTCGATGACACCTGAAGAAAGACAGGACCCATCTCTGTTGAACGGCAGCCGGAGACGCAGAATTGCAAAAGGATCCGGAACCACTGTTCGTGAAATCAATGAACTGATGAAGCAGTTCACCCAGATGAAGAAGATGATGAAGACAATGTCGAAAATGAACAAAATGGGCCGTGCTATGGAAGGGCTCAAAAACTTGCCGTTTGGCAAATGAAAATCCGATTATAAAAACTAAAAACCAACCTGGAGTAAATCATTGATTACGTTACGTCTACAAAGAAAAGGAAGAAAGAAGAGGCCATTTTACCACATCGTGGTAGCTGACAGCCGTGCACCGCGTGATGGACGCATAATTGAAAAGCTCGGACGTTTTGATAACGTCAGTGAGAACAAAGAGCTCACATATGATGAAGAGCGCGTCATTCACTGGCTGAAAACAGGCGCACAGCCCAGCCACACCGTCAGAAATATCCTCAAAAAAGAGGGTATCATGTACAAAATGCACCTGATCCGATGGGGCAAGAGCGAAGAAGAAATTGAAGCCGCTCTAACAGAATGGAAAGAAGCACGGGAAGAAAAATCCGGCGAGAAAGAGATCAGCCGTAAAGCGCAGCAAAAAGAGTTGCTGAAAGCGGAAGAAAAAGAGTACAAAAAGCAGGTAGAAGAGAAAGCCGCCGCTGCCGCCAAAGAGCTCGAGCGAAAGAAAGCTGAAGAGGCACAAGCAAAAGAAGAAGCTGAAAAAGCTGCAGCTGAAGAGGAAAAGGAAGAAAAATCTGAAGCAAAAGCAGAGGAAGAGCCTTCTGAAGAAAAAGAGGAAGTGAAAGCTGATAAGCCGGCTGAAGAAGAATCCGCAAAGGCTGAAACTGAAGAAGTAAAAGCGAAAGAAGAAGAACCGGCAAAAGCGGAAGAAAAAGCCGAAGCGAAAGAAGAAACTCCTAAAGAGGAGAAAAAAGAAGAAGCACCGGCTGAGGCAAAAGAAGAAACAAAAGATAAACCTGAAGCAGAAGCTGAGGAAGAGAAAAAGGCAGAAGAGCCTGAAGAAGAACCCAAAGCTGAAGCAAAGGAAAAGGAAGAGCCTGCCGGGGAAAAAGCAGAAGCTTCTGAAGAGAAGGAAGATAAGAAGCAGGTTTCAACAGATATGAACGCCAACGAGGCGATTGATCATATTAAAGATACTCCGCTTGAAGATCTGGAAGGATTCGTACCTGAAGATGAAGACCGTGTTACCGTTCAGCGCGCATGGGAAAGCAAACAGTCTGACGAAGATTAATCACTCTGAAAACCGGAGATTTTTATGACATCCCGGTTCTTTGAAATCGGCCGTATTGGCCGTGCACGCGGACTCGATGGATGGGTCCGCTTTCTGCCTGAAAATTCTCTTGTAGATGAGTTTCTCTCAGAATCCCCGATTGTCTATTTCAAAAATGACCGGGGTGGTTTTCAACCGCTGAGAATTGAAGAGTTCTACACGGAAGAAAAAAAAAATCAGGTATCGTTCTTTGTAAAATTTGATATGATCACCAATCGCACGGATGCTGAGTCGCTTAACGACAAAGGAATCTACTCCGACCGATTCGATCCGCTTGCTGAGCTGGAATCGAACGATTCGGATACAGAAACCGATCTAAGTGGTTACGAAATCCAATACAAATCGGAAGTTCCCGGGTATGTGCTTGATACATTTGAAACACCTGCACATACAATCCTGGAAGTGAAAACCGACAGCGGTTCGCTGCTGATTCCGTTTGTGGATGAATTCATCGAACAGGTAAATCACGAAAAAAACGCGATTATCTGCCGAAATCTTGATCAGCTAATGGATGAGTAACTGCTTATGATGCGAATCGACATTATATCCGGTGTACCTGATCTTCTGCACAGCCCGCTCGATCACAGTATTGTGGGCAGGGCCCGAAATGACGGCCATGTAGATATTCACGTTCACGATCTGAGAGATTATTCTGAGGATAAACATCTTAAAATTGATGACTATCCTTATGGTGGCGGAGCCGGAATGGTACTCTCCCCCCAGCCGATTTTCTCTTGTATTGAAAAACTGAAAAGTGAACGTGAGTATGACGAGATCATCTTTACAGCGCCCGGCGGAGAAACGTTTGAGCAATCACATGCCAACCGGCTCTCCATCAAAATGAACATTATAATTCTTTGCGGGCACTACAAAGGTGTGGATCAGCGGGTGAGGGATCAGCTCATTACAGCCGAATTCTCTATCGGGGATTATGTGTTGTCGGGCGGTGAACTCCCGGCACTGGTAATGACAGATGCGATTGTGAGGTTAATTCCCGGTGTGCTGGGTGATGCCGAAAGCGCCCTTTCCGATTCATTTCAGAATGAACTGCTGGAAGGTCCCATCTACACACGGCCGGCTGAATTCCGCGGACTTAAAGTTCCGGACGTACTCCGGTCCGGTGATCATAAAAAAATTGAACAGTGGAGAATGGATCAGTCGATCAAGCAAACGAAAGAACGAAGACCTGATCTTTACAAAAAATTTGATAAGAATAACTAACGCCAGTAATAAGAAATAAACCAATGGATAAATTAAGATTAATAGAACAAACCGTGATGCGTGATGACCTGCCTGAATTTGTTGCAGGGGATACCGTGAATGTTCACTATCGTGTTCGTGAAGGTGAAAAAGAGCGTATACAGCAGTATGTAGGCGTTGTAATTAATGAACGCGGAAGCGGTGCAAACAAAACGTTTACTGTTCGCAAAATATCGGGTAGTGTGGGTGTTGAACGTATCTTTCCGCTCTATTCACCTTTCATCGCAAAGATTGAAGTGAAAAAGCGCGGAAGTGTTCGCCGTTCCAAACTCTTTTATCTGCGAGAGCGTACTGGTAAATCTGCCCGTATCCGCGAGAAAAAAGCTGTGGAAGCTCCAAAGGAAAAAAATTAACCGACTCCTGAACGGATTTTCAATAATTGAAAATCCGTTTTTTTTTGGAACCCCGTCAGAAGCTCAAACCGATCTTTTACGGGTTGATTACGTTAACGTCCTAAAATTCTGATTTATCCATGAAATTAATTTTGTTTGGCCCTCCGGGCGCTGGAAAAGGTACACAGGCTGATAAAATCAAATCTCATTACGATATTCCCCATCTCTCAACCGGAAACATCTTTCGGTATAATATTAAAAATGAGACAGAGCTCGGTAAAAAGGTAAAATCGATCCTGGATGCCGGCAAGCTGGTGCCGGACGAAACGGTTGTAGACCTGGTTGTGGATGAAATTCAAAAGCCGGAATACAAAAACGGGTATATTCTCGACGGTTTTCCCCGAACCATCCCCCAGGCGGAAGCACTGGATGAGTATCTCGCCTCAAAAGAAACATCCATCGACCTGTTTCTGAATCTCGAAGTGCCCGAACAGGAACTGATTGATAGAATTCTTTCAAGAGCTGAAGGACGATCTGATGATACCCCTGAAAAGATTAAAACGCGCCTGAGCGTTTACCATAATGAAACTGCTCCCGTGCTCAATCACTATGAAAAAAAGGGAAAAGTTCAGAAGATAGATGGTGTTGGCTCGATTGATGATATTTTCGGGCGAATTAAAGATGCGCTGGATGAGCTTTGAGTGTTAAGTAAATAGTGCTTGGTTGTGAGTTATTAGTGTTTAGTTGCTTTCTTTCAGCAGCTTAACGATTCCAGGGGTTACATCCGCAATGCTCTCCGCATTTTCAAAATAGGATGTTTCTCCTTTCACCAGCAGCGGAACCGGGTTTCTTGTATGTGTTTTTATGGAGATATCTTCCAGATTCCCGTGATCACTGCTGATAACCAGCGTATCGTTTTCGCTGATCGATTCGGCAAGATACTTTAAAAAGGGGTTCAGCAGATCACGAATTTCATCTGCATAGGCCCGGTTCAAACTGTGGCCGGCTTTATCTGTCAGGTAAAATTCATACAATACAAGATCTGACGTCTCACCTGCCCGAAGAAGCCGTTCAGCTGCTTCTATAACCGTAATTTCAGGCACATCTAACCCCAGTTGTTCTCTCCATATGTTCTGACGTATTTCAGCCGTAACAGCTTCTCCTTTTAAAATATCTTTTGTTGTTTTTAATTCGATCCCTGCCGACCGCGTCATCAGAGTAGTTGCCGTCCAGCGATCTCTTTTTGCTGCTTTTCTAAAAAATATTTCCGGGTAGGCGTTCATAAAAACAGGCAATTTTCCCATTTCAATCACTTTATGAAAAAGACTCTCTTGTTCAAGAAGAAAGCGCGTAGTTGAATAAGGAAAAGGTCCGTAATGTTTTCCTGCAATCTTTGACGCATTAACACCACTGAACAGGGTTGTTTGTCCCGTTCCGCTTTGAGGAAGTCCTTCTACATCAAGGTTCGCATCGATCGGTTTGTACAAAAATTTATCGGTTTGAACCGGATCATTACTTTCATCGAGCCCGGCAGTACCCGTGAATTCAGTAAAAAAACTCCACCCGTTTTCTGATAATGGATTATTCGGATTTTTTTTTCCAACACCTACTCCATCAATAAATATAAAAATAACCAACATCAGCGCTCCATCACCAAGGTTACGGGGCCGTCGTTAATCAGCGACACATCCATCATGGCTCCGAAAGTTCCGGTTTCAACCAGACCATCAAAATCTTTCTTGAGTGTATCAACCATGTAATCATAAAGCGGTTCAGCCAGGTCCGGCTTTGCAGCCTCTATAAAACTGGGCCGATTCCCTTTTTGAGTATTCCCATACAGTGTAAACTGCGAAATAACGAGCAATCCGCCCCCGATATCGGTGACCGATCGATTCATTTTTCCATCCTCATCCTCAAAAATTCTTAGCTTACGAATCTTTCTGCAGCACCAGTCTACTTCTTCTTTAGAATCTGTTTCGTGGATGCCTGCAAGAAGTAAAAGGCCGCGTTGAATCTTGCCAACTGTTGAACCATTTACATCAACCGACGCAGATTTCACTCTCTGAATCACAATTCTCATATGTTGATAAACTTGTGTAAAACTTTCGGGTTTTGTGTGGACAACAAAATTCGAAAGAAAATTGATTTCTTTATCCACACCGTTCCACAAAAGATAGTAATTATGAACAGGGAAGAAGAATAACTTTTGATGTAGAAAACAGAAACTTAATTCTATGTAGGATATATATAGATATGTTGAAAACTAATTCTATACTTTTCTAAGTAACTGTTTTTTATCAATAATTTATGCACATTTTTATCCACAAATGGGTAACAGTGATATACCTGAATCAGGACAAAAAAGTTATGCACTTATCCACACGCTCTATTACTATACTACAAAAATTAAAATTCAGTTCTATTCGTTTACTCCTGTGGATAACACCTGATATTTCTCCTTAATCCTCTCTTTGTTTCTTTCTATCTTAGAGCTTAATTGAATATCAAATAATCTGTACTTCCTTGAACAAAAAACAATTTACATATAAAGATTCCGGAGTAGATGTTGAAGCCGGAGAAGAGCTTGTTAATTCGATTAAAGATGTTGTTAAGGAAACACACAATGTTTCTGTTTTAAGTAATATAGGTGGTTTTGGAGCTTTGTTTCAGCCCGATTTTTCATCCATGAAAGAACCTGTACTGGTAAGCAGTGTGGATGGTGTTGGAACTAAATTGATCGTCGCTTTCAAATCAGGTAAATATAACACGGTAGGGCAGGATTTAGTGAATCACTGTGTAAACGATATTGCCGTTTGCGGTGCCACTCCCCTTTTCTTTCTGGATTATTTTTCGACCGGATCTCTTGAAAAAGAAGTTGGGTTCCAGGTGATCAGCGGTTTCGCAAAAGCGTGCAGGGAAAATGGAGTGGCTCTGATTGGTGGTGAGACAGCCGAGATGCCCGATATTTATCAAAAAGGAGAATTTGACCTGGCCGGAACAATTGTTGGGGCGGTAGATAAATCAAAACTGATCACCGGAAATAAAATCCAAAAAGGTGACCTTGTTCTTGGTTTCAAAAGCAGCGGACTGCACACCAACGGATATTCCCTGGCACGAAATGTACTTTTCAGTGAATTTGAACTGGATGATTCACCTGATGAAATTGAAGGAACCATTAGTGAAGAGCTTTTAAGTATTCACAAATCATACCTGCCGTTAATCTCTGGATTGAAGAAGATTGAAGGTGTAAACGGCTTTTCACACATTACCGGTGGTGGTTTGATTAGCAATACGAATCGTGTGCTGCCTGAAGGCCTCGAGCTGAATATCAGCTGGGATAGCTGGGAGCGGCCTGGAATTTTTAAGCTGATTAAAAAAACCGGAAATGTACCGGAAGATGATATGAGACGAACATTTAACCTTGGGATCGGCCTTGTTTCGATTATCAATCCGGAAGTTAAAGACCAGGTCATTGAAGCCGCAGAACGCGTAAACGAAACCGTAATTGAGATTGGAGAAGTAGAATAATATGGCAAAAGTAAAATTATTGGATATCGCACACGGAAGAAGCGGAGATAAAGGGAATGGAAGTAATGTTGGAATTATCGCCCGGCACCCGGATGTGTATCCATTTCTTAAAGAGCATTTGACTGTAAAACGTGTTAAAGAACATATGAGCCATATATGTAAGGGAGAAGTTGAGCGTTATGAAATGCCGAATATCGGTGCGTTGAATTTTATTCTGAACGAAAGTCTTGGTGGCGGTGGTACCGTTTCACTGAAACTGGACGCCCAGGGAAAAACACACGCTTCCACCCTGCTTCGTATGGAAGTAGAGGTACCAGACGTGCTTCTGGAGTCTGTTAAAAACAAATAGTTTTTGAAACGATCTGAGTTTTTATATCTGACCGGTGCTTTTGCATTCACAGCAGGATGCTCTACCCTTGCTGCACCCATCACACGATTTGGTCCAGACTCAAGGATTACCTTCTACAATGCTCACGGTCACCAGAATGGAAATGGTGAGTGGGAAATACCGATGCGCATTTACGCTTATGATCGAAGAAATAGCGTCGAAAGGCTGACTACCCGGATGGCCCGGGGCCGCTATAATCTAACTCCGGAAGAGGCAGACCGTTTTAGAAACAGAATCAGAGGGCTGGTTGCCGACAGTGAATCGCGACAAACAGTTTCGTTTGTGTTTGATAACGATCCCGAAAATGAGGAGTTCTTTCTGCAGAACGAAAGTGGAAACCGTGCCCGAACAGATGCAAATGGAATTGCTGAGGGAAAAATATCACTAAGTAGCGAACGAGCCGAACAGCTGATGAATCTTCAGCGTTCTGATAAAGGTTGGCTCAGTTTTACTGCTGCATCCGGTCACAGGGGAAGCGGCCGGGCCCAGCTTATTGAACCGGAAGGGCTATCCATAATATCAGATATAGATGACACTATTAAAGTTACAGAGATTCCTGCCGGTTCAAGAATTGTGGTGAGAAATACATTCTTTAAAGCGTATACAGATGCACCCGGTATGCAAAATATGTATCAGCAATGGGCTGATACCGCAGCTTTTCATTACGTGTCAGGTTCACCCTGGCAGCTTTATAATTCTCTGAGCAATTTTTTAATTGAGGAAACCGGGTTTCCTGAAGGAACTTTTCACATGAAAACAGTTCGGAAAAATCTACTGAATCTGAATTCCTGGAGAGATTTAAGAGAGTTGGCTACAAACGAGCTGATTACATACGAGCAGAAAATCTCGCAGATTGATCACCTGATGAATACCTATCCCAACCGCCGATATATTTTCATTGGAGATTCAGGAGAAATGGATCCGGAAGTGTATTCCACTATCCGGGAAGATCACGCCGAAAAGATACAGGAAATTGTCATACGAGATGTTATTAATGCAAGAGAACTACAGCCTGAACGACTGGAGGGAATGCGGGTGATAAATGCACGAACGGTTACTCCCGGGGTGTCGCAGTTTGGTTAGAGCTAATTAAAGCTATAACCAATTTTCTGAAATAACCATACCTATTCTTTGAAAGGCATTTTCGGCATCACTTAGCTGATTATAATCTTTAGCACAAACCGAGACAACAATCGGTTTTTGATCCTGTTGAGGATAGATAACACCAACATTACATGCACGGCCAATAAGAGTCCCGGTTTTCTGAGCAAACCTGATACCTTCTGGCAGTCCCGCCTTGATTCGGTGATCCCCGGTGGCAATTACTTCCATAATTTCAATCAGCAGATCAGTATTTTCTTCGTTCAAATACTCTCCCTCAACCAGGCGTTCAAGCATTACGCTCATGGCTTCCATAGTGCCTGAATTTAGGCCGCCATCATAATATTTATAGAAAGCATCTACAATATTTTCTGCATTCAGTTCATCTCTGTCGACGTCCATTATTCGTACTAATTCATCGAGTCTTTCAGACATGTTTGATATGCCACGAAGACGGATAATATCGAGGTTAGTAAGATTTTCAGCATTTTCGTGCAATTCACCATAGGCTTCGTACCGTACTTGTAATATGGTTGTTATTCTTTCTATCCCTTCACTAACCAATTCATCCTGAATAAACTGATTCAGTTCCTCCTCCCCAATATACCGAATAAGCATATCTGTAGCGGTACTGTCGCTATCCTTCATCATTTTCTCGAGAAGTGTTCTTATAGTATAAACAGAACCTGCATCCTGCCAGTGCATATCACCAGCTCCATCTACCTTATCTGAATCCTGCAATGTTAATTCATCATCCAGGGATAATTCTCCATCTTCCACTTTTTTTAGGATTGCAATCGCTACAGGTATTTTTGTGGTTGAAGCCAGGTACCAGCGCTGATCGCCGTTATGATTAACAATTTGCCCATCTTCCAGATTTTTTATGTAAACGCCGACATCACCTGAAAACTCATCATCAATTTGTTGAAGTTTTTCCTGAAGCCCGGAGTTTAAAACATGGACGGGTGAAACTAAAAATAGTATGAAAGGAAGTACTATAAATTTTAACATAGTAGGTAATTTTGATATGACCGCTCTCTATGTAATAGGTAAAAAAATAATTAGAGTTCCCTTTTTTTCTTGTTACTCAGTAAGCGGCCGTATGTTAAAACTCTCCAGATCCACTCGAGTGGTCCATATTTAAATTTCATTAACCAGAGGGAACTGATGAGAATCTGAAAAACAAAAACTACAAAAACAGCAAGAGTCAGATAAGCAGAGCCTAAATACTCGCCCAATCCTAATCCAATACCGTAAAAAAGAAATATTCCTATGAATGACTGGAGTATATAATTGGTAAGTGCTGTTTTGCCTACCGAGTTAAAAAGTTTAGTAAGCACCTGCCTGAAACGTGTAAGATAAAGGAGCATAAAAGCTGCAACATAACCGGCTGTAAGAAAAAGGTATCCGATAGGCTCCAGCATTTCTTTGATAAGCTGAAACGTGGCATTATCTAAACCTGCCGGAGCATCCATCACAAAACCAATATTTAAAATTAAGCCAAATATAAAACCTGTTACTGCAATTTTAATTAAAAGTGACCGATTCTCGTGTAACTTATGGAGCATAAGCTGTCTGCCGGTCCACAGACCTATAATGAATACTCCTAATACATTAAAAAAACGAGCATCCAGGGCGTAAATATAACCACGAAGCAGCGGGCCAATATAGTTGAAGGTCAAAACTGTACTCCATGAAGAGCTTTGAATAATCTCCACCACATCTCTCATCTGAAAATAATTGTTTTCATTTGAGTGGGGTAAATCAAGTGAATTCCATTGTTGATTTAAATATTCATAAATATGATTCACATACCCACCATCATTTGTATTCAGGTACCAGATATATAATCCCGGAATACAAAGTGTAAGGAAGCCGGCCCAAAGCAATGCACGATTGGAAAAACTCTGGAAAAAAATCAAAACATAGCCACAAAGTGCATATAGAACCAATATATCACTAAACCATATCCCCCATAAATGGATGACACCAATAATCAATAAAATAAATAGACGGCGGCTGAAATGGCGGTTAAAAGACTGATCAGCAGAAGATGCCCGAATAAATTGAATGGCGAAACCGATCCCAAACATCAGTGAAAAAAGTGTGTAGAATTTACCACTGAAGAATACGGTATGAAAAATATCAAAAACTGGATTCCAGTCAGCCAGCAGCAGTTCATTTTTTTCATCACCAAGCATATACGCATAACCGCTGAATACACGGGCATTGATCATGAAAATTCCGAAAATAGCAAACCCTCGCAAAGCATCCAGCACGTGTATGCGTTCATTGCTTCCAACAGGATTGAATGATGATTTTTTATTCATCAGTAACTCTATATCATGTTAATGAATAATTGATATTTGGGTTATGCTAACCTTTCCCTGTTTCCCTCCTGCACTGTGAAAGAAATCTGTTAATCAGATTTCAAATACGTATAGGTTTTTTAAAATGTATTCGATATTCAAACAACCGATAAAGCTGCCATTGGTTAAAAAACCGGTTTTGCAAAACCATCTATAATTATCTGTTTTAGAAGGATTACAGCGTATTGTTTATCACATTTAAAATTAATCCAGGTATGTTTTCACTCAGTATTACTCTGATTTAATAGCTGGGTTCCTCTGATGATATAGTGCCAAATTATCCGTATATTGTGAGATTACTGCCGCAAATATAAAGCGGTACTTCCCCACAGATGAATATTGCTCGTATCGTTTCCCTTCTTTTTTGAATAAGTAAGAGAGCTGAATTCCGGCAACATTAATGAGGGAGATGATCTGTCTCGAAAAACGGGCGATCGATCCGGCTGAAATGTCCGGTATTCTATAATCATTCAAATCGTATACAATTTTGGAATCAACTTCATTTACTGATCTTGGCATCAGTGCACCTATTTTAAAAGCCATCGAAGAGATGGGTTTCGAAACTTCAACAAAAATTCAGGCTGCAGCTATACCTGCAATCATGCAGGGCAGCGATTTAGCCGGACAGGCGCAAACCGGAACCGGGAAAACCGCAGCATTTGCGATTCCGGTATTAGAAAAGGTCGATCCGGAATCGAAAAATGTACAGGCGATTGTGATGTGTCCGACTCGTGAACTTGCGGTCCAGGTAACCGGTGAGTTCATTAAACTCGCAAAGTTTATCAAGGGTGTGTATGTAACTCCTGTTTACGGCGGACAACCCATTTCTCGCCAAATCAAACAGATCAAATCGGGAACACAGATTGTTGTTGGAACTCCTGGCCGGGTGATTGATCACCTGAAACGGGGAACGCTGAAACTGGATCATCTGAAAATGGTGATTCTGGATGAAGCCGACGAAATGCTCAACATGGGTTTTCGGGATGATATCGAAACCATTCTCGGGTATTCATCGGAATCGGAGAAAAGACAGACAATTATGTTTTCCGCTACGATGTCCAAAGATATTAAACGGATTATGAACCGGTTCTTTACGGATCCCGAGATGATCAAGGTGGAGGGCAAAGCGCCTGCTGCCGACGGAATTGAGCAGTACATTGTTGAGGCCCGCGATTCGATGCGTACGGAAGGAATTTGCCGGCTGCTGGATATTAACGATTATAAACTGGCACTGATTTTCTGCAACACCAAACGAAAATGTGATTCTCTTGTAGGTGAAATGCAGTCAAGAGGTTACTCCAGTGATGCGCTGCACGGCGATATGAGTCAAAATGTTCGCGACAAAGTGATGAGCAAATTCAGAACCGGAAAAATTGAAGTTCTGATTGCCACTGATGTTGCCGCGCGCGGACTCGATGTGGATGATGTTGAGGTGGTGTTTAATTACGATGTTCCACAGGATCCTGAATATTACGTTCACCGGATTGGGCGAACTGGCCGTGCCGGTCGAAAAGGAGTAGCATATACATTCTCATCAGGCAGAAAAAGTAAAAACCTCAGGTTTATTGAAAAAAATCTGAAAATTAATCTGAAAACGATTCCTCTCCCGTCCATGGAAGATGTTCAGAACTCGGTGATGGACAGTTTTCACAATGAGATCAAACAGACATTGGAAGCGGGTGGACTTCGTACGTATATCGAACAGATTGAATCACTTGCAGGCGACCAGTATACACCTATCGAAGTGGCTGCTGCAATTTTGAAACAGGCTCAGGGAAAAAAATTAGCACAACCTAAAAAATCATCTTCAGATACAGGTTCAAAACCAGATCGGGATCAATCAAACCGTAAACGGCCTAAAAAAGATAAAACGGATGAACCGTTTTATAAACCGTTCACAGGTGGTAAAACAATGAGAGGCAGGAAAAAAGGGAAAAAGAGATAGACAGACTCAAATATCGTATAGGATAATTGAGGCTATAAAAATTGGATTGATCCAAAAATCAACTCCATAAATATTTAACGTATTTATGTACGATTAGAGTTGTACTAGATATGTGTATTTAGTAGACTTACAGCCGATAAAAAAAGGGGTAGGTTAAATATCAACAGTGATTTATAACGGGTCTGCCTGATCGCTTTCAGAGGGTTGACCCGTATATAAAATCAGGGGCTGTATTATACCTTAACATCGTGAGTTAAAATGCCGATAAAGATATATGTGTAAAGAATACGGTAGATAAAAAAAGCTCTCCTGCGTGGCAGGTTTAACTGTTGATCCTTTAAAATCCGGAATAGAACTACGTGTACTCTGTTGGCAAACATACTATGTCTGAAAAACGTCTGCCTGTTCCGCTGAAGAAGCAAGAGAGAGCACATACTTTATCGCAATACAATCTATTGGACTTCCTTCCGGAAGAAAGATTCAATCGTTTGACAAAAATCGCTTCTGCACTGTGCGGCACTCCTATTTCCATGATTACGATGATGGATAAAAACCGTCACTGGATTAAGTCAATCCGCGGGTTGGATATTTATGAATCGTCATTCGAAGATCCGTTTTGCCACTATACAATTATGCAGGATGGAATCTTTGAAGTTGAGAATATTGAGACGGATAAGCGATTTTCAGTTTACCCGCCTTTTTCAACGAATTTTACGATCAGGTTTTTTGCCGGTAAAGCATTGATAGATCCGGACGGATTCGCCCTGGGAACATTATGTGTGATGGATCACAAACCACGCAAACTTACTGATCAGCAAAAAGAAGCGCTGAACGATCTCGCCGATGAAGTGATGGATACAATTCTCGCCCGAAAAGAGAAGGAAGAGCTAATAAAAACCAATAAATTTCTCCAGCAAAGCAATGAGGCCGCTAAAGTTGGGGGTTGGGAACTGGATCTCCGAAATGACAGACTGGAATGGACTTCTGTAACAAAAAAGATTCATGAAATAAATGAAGATTTTGTACCGGATGCGGAGTTCGCTGTACGTTTTTATAAAGATGAAGAGAATCGCGATATAATTCGGGAGTCGGTTAGTCGCGTAATAGAAACAGGCGGACAGTTTTCGCATGATTTACAAATCATCACGGCACAGGGAAATCATAAATGGGTTCGCGTTAACGGTAATGCAGAATTTGATGAAGAAGGCTGCAAGCGGGTATATGGAACATTCCAGGATATAAACGAACAAAAACGGAGTGAACTGGCTCTGTTTGAAGAGAAAGATAAGCTCGAAAACGTTTTGATAGGAACTCACTCGGGAACGTACGAATGGGATGTGCAGCCAGATCATATGTATGTGAATAATCGTCTGGCCGAAATGCTCGGATACAAAGCTGAGGAGATCAATCCGCTCACAAAATATACCTGGATCAAAATGGCTCATCCGGAGGATCTGGGTGAAGTTGAGCAGGCCCTTACCAAATGTCTGAACCGGGAAAAAGACCATTACGATTGTGTGTTCCGGATGAAGCATAAAGATGGACACTGGGTTTGGATTCGCGATCGCGGAAAAGTGAGAAGCTGGTCCGGGGATGGGAAACCACTGAAAATGTATGGCACCTATGTAGATGTGTCGCTCAGAAAAAACGCGGAGATTTCATTGATCGAAAGCCGGGATCATTTCCAGTCTTTAATTACAAACGTACCGGGAGCTTCATACCGGTGCGAACTCTTCCCCGATGGTACCATTCTCGAATCTCCGCTTAAGTTCATGAGTAAACAGGTAGAGGATATTACAGGATATCCCTCATCGGATTTTATAAATGGCGAAGTAAGAAATTTTTCTGATGTCATCCATCCCGATGACCTTGATCATGTGATTGAAAATGTGCAAAAAGCGATCACCGGAATAGAAAAAGATTGGGAAATGGAGTATCGGGTGATCCATAAAAACGGTGAGGTAAGATGGTGCAGTGAACGCGGCCGATCATACCGGGATCAGCTGAGCGGTGTAATTTATCTCACAGGTCTGATTTTTGATATAACCGACCGCAAAAAAACAGACCAGGCGCTGATCGAGAAACAGACATTACTCGAAACCATTCTCGAATCGATTGATGTTGGGATTGCATCCTGCGACTCCAGTGGAAAACAGACACTCCTTAACCGGGCGGCACGTATTTGGTACGGTAGATCATCAGATAATCTTGAGCTGGACTCTTTCCTGATAGATTTTTCACTCTATCAGGCCGACGGGAAAACGCCGCTTGAAAATCATGAAATTCCGCTTGTACAAGCATTGAATGAGGGTAAGTCCGTACGAAAGGAGATTGTAGTAAAATCGGAAGGTAAACCGTCCCGGACAATCAACACACATGGCACGCAGCTAAGAGGTCCGGACGGAGAGCTTTTCGGGGCCGTAACCACGATGCAGGATATTTCCGATCGAAAATCTGGTGAAATTCGAATTCGCCAAAGTGAAGAGCAGTTCAGAAAAACATTTGAATATGCAGCAAACGGCATGGCTGTACTCGATCTTGACGGAAAATGGCTGAAAGTGAATAAGCAGCTTGGAGCAATTCTGGGCTATTCTCAGAAAGAACTTCAGGGTATGAACTTCCGTGATGTTACCCACCCCGATGAAATTGAAAAAGATAACCGCCTTCTTCAGGAACTGATTGACGGTAAGCGGGAATACTACAATGTAGAAAAACGGTATATCCACAAAAACGGAGATGTGCGTTGGGTGCTCACAGCTGTTTCAGCACTTGAAGATGAAGAGAGTGAAAAAACACGGTTTATTTCGCAGTATACTAATATCACGAGCCAGAAAGAGGCGGAACAACAGCTTCATGAAACCCTGAAAAAGCTGGAAGGAATACTGGAAGCGAGTACACAAGTTGTGATTGTAAGTACAGATCCCGATGGAGTCATCACCTCGTTCAATGCAGGAGCGGAAAATCTTCTCGGATACACCGCAGATGAAATGATAGGAAAAGAAACCCCGCTTCTCTATCATCTCGAAAGCGAGATAGAAGAACGAAGCAGGGAGCTTGCCAAAAAAGTAAATCACCCCGTTGAAGGGTTTGATCTGTTTCGTGTGAATAAATGCAACGAAACGCACGAAACCCATGAATGGACACTCATCAAAAAGAATGGCGATACATTTCCGGTCCAGCTCACCGCTACGGCTATAAGAAACAGCCGGGGTGATACCATTGGCCATTTAGGTATTGCTACAGATATTAGCGAACTGAAACGCTCTGAAGAAGAGATGAAACAGCTTTTGGAGATGAACCAGGATCAAAATCAGCGGCTGCTTAATTTTGCGCATATTGTGTCGCACAATCTCAGGGGGCATGCTACCAATTTCAGTATGATTACCGAAATTTTAAGCTTTGAAGAAGATCCCGAAGAGATAAAACAGTTACAGTCAATGCTGAAAACGGCATCGGACAACCTGAGTGAAACGGTAGAAAATCTGAACGAGATTGTAAAAATAAACACTTCTACCAACCATGCTCTGAAACCGGTACATATTAGAAAAAGGCTCGAAAAAGCGATTGAAAATAATCGCGCATTCATCTCAGAAACCTCTGCCCGCATTGAGATTGGTGATTCTATTGATGAAAATCTGAGTGTTCAAGGCGTACCGGCCTACATCGACAGTATTCTGATGAACCTGATCAATAATGCAATCAAATACAGGCGCCCGGATCAGGATCCTGTTGTAAAAATCAACAGCCGGACGGCAGATGATGGCAATGTTGTAATTTCAGTAGAAGATAACGGTCTGGGTATTGATCTGAATAAACATGGTGACTACCTCTTCTCACTCTACAAAACATTCCATGGAAATCGCGATGCCAGGGGTGTGGGCCTCTACATCACCAAAAACCAGGTAGATGCAATGGAAGGAAAAATTGAAGTAAAAAGCACAATAGGGAAAGGAACTAAATTTGACGTGTACCTGGCTAAGAGCAGGGAGTAGTAAACGGGTTAAATCTAAAGTGGTTAAATTTCCCGACCTTTTGGGTCGGAAAGGATAAAATTCCCCCTTTGAAGGGGGAAGCGAACAGAGAGAGTTGGGGGATGACTCTCTGAGTTCGGAAGTGCCCATTTGTAGTTGTTAAACATAAAAGGTCATCCCCCATTGCCCCCTTCGAAGGGGGACACTTCAAAATAAACTCGATATTGACCAAAAAGTTATGGATTCTAAGTGGATACCTCGTGGGCTTTGCCCCGAGGTAGTTCATTTTTGAGGAAACTTTACTTTCGATTATTCGTAGATGAAATTTACTGCTAACCTTAGTGGAATTTCATCATGGCTCAACATCGTATATTCATTGTTCTCTTTTTTACTATTCTCTTTTCATCAGCAGTTCCAAACGCTCTCATCGCTCAGTCAGATCCTGACCTTGAATACAGAAAGGTTCGGGTTACGTTTGTGCCCGGCCTCAGCACCAACGGTATAGAAGCACCCCAATACAGCGCGAAATACTCGCTCAATATCCTGGCGGGGTATCACGGCGGTCTGGACGGTTATGAGCTCGGTATCGTAAATATCAACCGATACTATTCACGTGGAGTGCAAATCGGTGTGTTGAATGCAACGGGGGGTGATCTTGCGGGAATTCAAATGGCGGGGTTGTCGAACTTTTCGGGGGATGATCAGGAGGGAATCCAGTTTTCAGGTTTAGGAAATATCTCCGGAGGCACAATGCAGGGAATTCAGTTTTCCGGTTTATCCAATATTGCGGCTGAAAGTTTACAGGGACTACAATTTACGGGAGGTATAAATTTGTCGGATGAGATGCAGGGGCTGCAGTTAGCAGGGATCGGAAACATAGCAGGCGGTTCCATGGAGGGTCTTCAATTTGCCGGAATTGTAAACCTCGCTGGCGGATCATCCCAGGGGCTTCTTGTATCGGGTGGAGCAAATATTTCGGGAGGTGAAATGCAGGGCTTGATATTTTCCGGGGCAGCCAACATCTCAGGAGGTGAAACTCAGGGGTTGATTTTATCAGGCGGGGTGAATATTACCAGTGAGATGCAGGGGATTATTGGATCGGGAATCCTGAACACCGCATCACGCATGCAGGGAATTCAATTTACAGGGGGAGCCAATATTTTTAATACCGCGCAGGGAGTTCAAATCGGACTGGTAAATGTGGGGCGCGAATTCCGGGGAGTTCCCGTCGGGCTCATCAGCTTTTATGGCAATGGCCGTAAAAATGTTGATTTTTGGTTTAGTGATGGCGGCTTTGCACATCTTGGACTGAATCTTGGCACACACGAAATCTATAATAAAATTTTTGCCGGATACAACACTCTGATCGCTGAACGTGATGTGTGGACGCTCGGTTGGTCTATCGGTTCATACCGAACACTGGATGAAGCCTGGAATCGTCCGCAACTGGATGATTACTATTCAACACACGATTTCACAATTAAAAACATATTTGATTCCGAATGGTCCCGAACTCCAAACTGGATATATAGCTACAGCTACCTGCTGGGTCGAAATTTCAACAACGGGTTGTCGGTCTACGCCGGTCCGTCAGCTAATCTTCAGATTTCATCACAAGAAGGAAACAGCGATTATACCTGGTATTCACTGATAGAAAGGAGCCGTGCCGAACGGGATATTCGATTTTGGATTGGAATTAATGCCGGTATTCGTCTATTTGGTCAGTAGAAAAACGTTATGAAAAAAGGATATGGAAGGTAGCTCAGAATGCCTATTTTTAGAGTAAATCTGTTTCTTTGCTCTAATTGCTATCTTCCGCTATGAAAATAAATACCTCCCGCCTTTCGGTACTATTGTTTCTTGCTATCTTGTTATCTGCCTGTGGATCAAAGGAGGAAGATCTTGGCCCGGCGCCGGTATCAGACTCTTATGAGCAGGAATTGCAGCAATGGATTGATGAACGAATAGAAACCCTGAAAGAACCCACAGGTTGGCTTCGGCTTGCCGGAATGCATATTCTTGAGGAAGGCGAAAACCGGTTTGGAAGCGGGAGCGATCAGGATATTCAATTTCCCGATCGCACGATTGCCGAACACGCAGGTATCTTTGATCTGCAAAATGGTCAGGTCACGATGGAAGCGGCAGACGGTGTTGAAATCACAACCGATGGTGAAGCCGTTCAGCAGATGACAATTTATGATGGCGAGGATACTCCGGAGATTGAGCATGGTTCACTTGTGTGGCATGTGATCGAGCGCCAGGATTTGATTGCAATCCGCCTCTACAACAAAGAGAATGAAAAAGCTGATCAGTTTGAAGGATTTGACCGCTTTCCCGCCGATACCGAATGGCACCTGAAAGCGAGGTTTGATGAAAACCCCGAAGGAACCACAATATCTGTAACCAATGTTTTAGGACAGACCGATGAAGTTTCCAATCCCGGCGCGCTTACTTTCAAAAAAGATGGAGAGTACTACACTATTGAAGCACTCGACAGCGCAAGCGGACGCCTTTTTTTGATTGTAGGAGATGAAACCAATCGCACCGAAACCTACCAGGCTGGACGGTTTATGTATGTAGATTATCCGGATGAATCGGGGCATACAATTATTGATTTTAACAAAATCTACAACCCGCCGTGTGCGTATAACCTCTATACCACATGCCAGCTGCCACCCGCGTCAAACCGGCTCGACCTTGAAATTACGGCCGGCGAATTACGCCCGGTTGACTGGGAAGGATTATAGTTTCACAAATTGATGAATAGATTTACACTTATTCCACTTCTTACGGTATTAACCCTCCTTTTGATTGGCTGCAATCAGCAGGAACTTGGCCCTGAACCGATACCCGATGATTACGATCAGGTTTTTCAGGATTGGCAGGAGCACAGAATTGAGGTTCTCACCGATACCACCGGCTGGCTGCGTCTGCTCGATCTGGCCTGGCTGGATGAGGGCCAGAATAGTTTTGGGAGCGGAGACGATCGGGATGTGCGGTTTCCGGAAAACTCCATTGCCGAACATGCCGGTACATTTACTCTGCAAAATGGCGAAGTGTGGATGGATGTTGCTTCAGGTGTGGAAATCGTTCACCGCGAAGAGCCAGTCGATTCCCTGATGATGTTATCATACGATACTGAAGAAAGAATTCACGCACATCATGGCGAGCTGACCTGGTTTATCGACAGCCGCGGAGATCAGCGAGGAGTGAAAATTTTCAGTATGGACACACCTGCTGCAGATCAGTTTGAGGGTTTTCCACGATATGATGTGCAGGAGGAGTGGCATCTGCGCGGTCGATTTGTGCACCATCCGGAAGAGACGGAGGTTGAGGTTGTTAATGTTTTGGGTGAAACCTCAGGCCGCAGCTCACCGGGGCGGGTTGAATTTCGGGCAGGCGATCAGAAGTATTCCATCGATGCATTTGAAGCTTCCAGCGGTCTTTTTCTGATGTTTACCGATCTGACCAATCAGGATGAAACCTATCAGGCCGGGAGATACATGATCGTGGATTTTCCTGATGATGACGGGTTCATTACACTCGATTTTAATAAGGCGTATAATCCGCCGTGTGCATTCAATAAATTTACAACCTGTCAGCTCCCTCCTCCCCAGAACCGGCTCGATCTTGCTATACCGGCCGGAGAAAAACGCCCCGTTGATTTTGAAGGGATTTGATTATTTTCCCCAAAAAGCATGGATGGCAAAACAGAGCGTCTAAAAATATGGGAAATGGATTTTACCACGAGTGCACCAGGGCTCGAAGTGCCACGAAGTGTATATCTATCTGGAAACCTGAGTTCTATTTATCAATTAGGTGTTATTTAAATGTTAAAAAGTGGCTTATACGGCCCAAAAGGGCGTGCAACAAAGAATATTATCCTTAATACTGTCATACCGGACTTTGATCCGGTATCTCCTGCCTGTATTAGGGATAGGAGATCCCGCATCAAGCGCGGGATGACGTCCTTTTGGGCACAATCAGCCACTTTTTTACTCAATTTTAGAATAGAACTCAGGTTGGAAACGATATGGTGCAGGGCTCATGTTTTAGATGATATGAAATTCAAAATTCCATCTATACTCCTGCTACTCTTTTCTCTATCGTTCTTTTCCTGTGCATCAGCGCAGACATTTACCACTGAAGCGATCATCCATCAACCTGCCGGATCGAGTATTACGGTTGAGGTTGGAAATCAAACCGAATCCGCTGAAAACAGGGATCAACCGCTATACAGCGGGGATGATGTGCTGCTCTACCTCCCCGCTCCTGCCAATATCGGGTTCATTCAATCACCGGGTGGTTCTGTTGAAACCGTAATCCTGGCACCGGCCATTCGTGCCGATTCTGAAATTGAAATCATTCCGATTGCGATGATGGAATTTGGTGCCTCCGATCGTATCCAGCGAGTGATTCTGTCTATTCCGGCAGACCCATCTCTTCAGGTGATCAAATCACCGAGCATGCAGCAGCTTCGGCTGAACTATCCCGGTGTGATTGAAATTCTCACAACCTGGTTTACAAATGCATACAGTGATCGAATTACGGAATTACTGGATGTGAAAGATGAGAAGAAAACTGTTCAGTATCTCAAAAACCATTCGCTGTAGCCAGATATATTGGATTGATCGACTACCTGCGCGGGAATAAAGAGTAGGGAACTATGGTGCGTAAAGGTGTAGGATCCTGATCTCATCCTTAGACAAGTCCTCTCAGAACAGCGTGCAAGGGAACAATTACTGTTCTAACCTATTCATAATACATGTATCCGTAACCGTATACTACTTATAATAAACGGTTTAGGAACGAATGGAAGTGAAGTTATTTCCGTTGTCATTATGAACTTACACAAAAAAAAATGCACCCATGTCTGAATCAAAAGAAAAGTATAGGACTCATCTATCCGATGAAGAGTTGGATCACTTTAAAAAGAAATTGAAAGAAGAAAAATCGAAAACAGAGGATGAGATTGAAAATCTAAAATCATCAGCTGAGTCGATCCAGAGTGACGCAGATGACGTTCAATCGGGTGTGGACCATCACCCCGGCGATGTGGCATCTGATCATCAAAATAAAAAAACGACACTCACATTGCTGGAAAAGCAGCGTGAAAAACTGAAGCTAATTGAGTCAGCATTTGAAAGAATTGAGTCCGGAACGTATGGAATCTGCACCGTAACCGGGAAACCAATCCAGAAAGAGAGACTGGAAGTAATGCCTTACGCCATGCATTCAGTTGACGCCAAATCTTAATCACTTTACTTCGCATAAAATTATGGGGAAAAAAGGATCACAGGAAGACCAGCTTCGGGATATTATATCAAATATTGAAGAACTAAATGAGGGTCAGACAGAGTTTCTGCAGGCTGTCCGGGAAGTGTATAACACGCTTAACCCGTTGCTTGAAGAGGAACCGGAGTGGATCAATAAAAAAATTCTGCAGCGGATCAGTGAACCGGAACGACAGATCATTTTTCGGGTTCCCTGGCAGGATGATGATGGAGAAATTCATATAAATCGCGGATATCGTGTAGAATTTAATAGCGCACTGGGTCCCTATAAAGGTGGTTTGAGATTTCACCCTTCTGTAAACCTGAGCATCATCAAGTTCCTGGGATTTGAACAGATCTTTAAAAATGCCCTTACAGGAAAACAGATTGGTGGCGGTAAAGGGGGATCTGATTTCAATCCTAAGGGACGTTCGGACGATGAAATTATGCGGTTTTGCCAGAGTTTTATGACGGAACTCTACCGCCATCTTGGAGAAAATCGCGATATTCCGGCCGGTGATATCGGTGTCGGTACCCGGGAAATCGGCTATCTGTTTGGTCAGTATAAACGAATTGCGAACCGGTATGAATCGGGGATGATAACCGGCAAAGATCCGCAGTGGGGCGGAACACTGGTTCGAAATGAAGCTACGGGATACGGGCTCGCATATTTTGTGAGGGAAATATTGAATGAACAGGATGATGAAATAGACGGGAAAACATTTGTGGTCTCTGGTTCAGGTAACGTGGCAATTTACGCAATTGAAAAAATTGAGGAGCTGGGTGGCACAGTAATCGCATGTTCAGATTCTGATGGATTTGTGCATGATAAAGATGGAATCGATATTGATCTCGTGAAAAAAATCAAGCAGGAAGAGCGCGGCAGAATTAAAGAATATGCTGAAGAGAAAGGTGTTGATTTTCATGATGATAAATCGATTTGGACACTCGAGTGTAATATAGCTCTCCCCTGTGCAACACAAAACGAGCTGCAGAAAGAAGATGCAGAGACACTGGTAAAAAATGGATGCAAAATTGTTGCTGAAGGGGCAAACATGCCGGTTACGCACGATGCGTATGAAACTCTTCGTGATGGAGATGTTCTGTTTGGCCCGGGAAAAGCTGCAAATGCCGGCGGAGTGGCGGTTTCAGCACTCGAAATGCACCAAAATGCAAGCATGGACTCAATGACGTTTGAAGAGACAGATGAAAGATTGCAGGAGATTATGAAAACAATTCATAAAACCTGTAGTGAAACTGCAGAAGAATATGGGAGAAAGGGTGATTATGCAAGCGGTGCAAATATTGCCGGCTTTAAGAAGGTTTCCCGCGCAATGATCGCTCAGGGATTGATTTGAGCAGGCCTGCAGATTGTAGATAACCTTATAATTCTATTTATGATGCGGGAATTTGGATTTGATCGGATTCCTGAATAAAATGGTATAGGCGTTCACTAATCGCTGTGCTATGAAGATTTACTCTGCCATATCCCTTCTTCTGATCCTGATCTTAACCAGCTGCGCCACGTCCAGAGATCATCCCGTTAAGACCTACTACCCTTTCGAATATGAAGGTGTGATATACGAAATTCTCGGTCACCATGGAGATGATGCCCCCGCAAATTTTCTGATCTACCGCGTGGATGACCGAACCATTTTCAGAGCTGTTGACCGGAATCTGGACAGTACCATCGATTTTGTGCTCACCGGTGATATTGATCTGATCAAAGCTAATGAAATCTACAGAGAGGGAATCCGCCAGGCCCAGGCGGCTGATAAATTCCAGGAATCGGATCGTGTTCGTGAGTTTATGACATTATATGAAGAGTACCGGCTGGTAATTCAAACCATACTGGTTGACAGAAACCGTTATCTGAATCGTTTTACGGTATTTGACATGCAGTGGAGGCCGCTCGCCCAGTTTATAGATGAAAATGGAGATGGAGAACTCAATCGGATGGAGATGGGTGAAATAGATCTGGAAGAAGCGAATCAATTATACCAGATTGCAGTTGAACGAGCTGCTGATGAGAACCGGTTTGAAAGCGATCACCAGGATCGGTTTATTCTGACGTTAGACCAACCCATCGAGGAGATCAATCGTAACAGGGATATCAGTATGTCACGATAATCGTTTTATTTTACCCCCCCCCCTCTCTCTTAAAATCAGAAGCTCATTCTTCCGGATTTTAAACTCTTTTCTCCCTTCGGATAGAAAAATTATAAACTCTATATACTCATTCTATATACTCATACTGTTACCGCTGTCGTCGGGGGGGGGTATAAGAAGCTGATTTTTTGATGAATGAAGACGTACCAGGCATCGGTCAAACTATATTTTAATGGAAAGTATCCGGGAGTCTGCCAAAAATCGATTCAGGAAGAGGATGAATTCTTTTCAATAAGCGGGAATGCTTTGGAAGTAAAAAAATTCGTGATTAAAAATGGAATGATAAAACAATCAGTAACATTCATATAGTAACTTATTGCAACCCAACATTTTACTTTTAAAAAAGGCATCAAACGATTATGAAAAATAAAGTAGCGCTATTGGGCTGGAGTCTTCCAGCAATAGAAAGCATGCAAAAAACAGACCGACCCTTTGTTGTGGTTAGTTTTCCTGAATTTGAACAGACTGCCAAAGAGAATGATATTGAGTTTGTGGGTTGGAATTTCAAGGAGTGGAATGAGAAATCAAACAGTCTTCAGCTGAAGGAGTTGCTGGATGAACATAATGCAGATTTTGCAGTTCCGCTGTATGAAGAAACCGTGGAGTGGGCCGGCGCTCTGAACTCAATTTGGCGGGATGATCCCCGGCTGCTGAACAGAGCGTATCTTTTTCGCAACAAAGCCATAATGAAGCGGAAGGCGCTCCTGGCAGGTCTCAGAGTGGGATTGTTTGAAGAGGTTTATACAAAACAGGGAGTTCACGATTTTATGAGTCGGCTTAATGAAGCCAACCTTCAGCTTTCCGGTGAGGAAGATGCATGGGTACACCTGAAGCCGTTTAGCGCGGCCGGTACCGTGGGGCACAAACTTCTTCGTTCAAAACAGGATATCGAGGATAAAGTGATCGACAAGGATTTTCCCTGCATGGTTGAAAGTCATTTGCCGGGGAAAGAATTCTCCTGCGAAGCGTTTATTCACAACGGTGAAATCCGGTTTCTGAACATTACTGAATATGTGAAACTGGGATACTCCAACTTTGTGCCTGCCAGTCCCGAGCTGGAAGCAAAACGTCCTCTCATCCGCGAATCGATGGAGAAACTGGTGAAATCGTTCGGTATTGAATATGGAATGATTCACCCGGAGTGGTTTCTTACGGAAGACAATACACTCAGTTTTGGCGAAGTAGCCTGCCGTATTCCCGGGGGACATATTTTTGAGCTGATCGAAAAAGCGCATGGTTTCGATCCGATTCAAGCGCTTGTGCTGTGCAGTGATCCATCAGCAACAGACGAGGAGATCAAAGACTTCTTCCCCAGCCAGGATATTGATGAAAATCAGGAGTATGCCGGCAGCGTGATGGTATATCCCAAGCCAGGGCGAATCACCAAACTGCAGATTCCAGACGAATTGAAGGAAGATTCGTTCTTTGAAGATCATACACTTTACGCACCTTCAGAGCATAAGGTATCTGACCAGCGGGAAGGATTCGGAAACCATTATGGAACCGTATTTTTTAACGGCAATGATCCCGATCGAATGCGCGAACTTTTGCGCCATTACCAGGATGTGGATTTTTATGCTTAAATATTTTCATTTAGGGTAGATAAAAGTCCCCCCTTCGAAGGGGGAGAGCGAACGGAGTGAGCAGGGGGATGATCAATGCAGTTATGCATGGTCCAAAATTTGATTTCTGAGCACAATTAATTTGATCATTGTGTAAATGGAGAACACCCCTCAAGAGAAAAGCTGAATGCTTTTCTCTATCTCCCCTCGAGGTGAGATCTAACTAAGTCACCGCAGACCTCCAAGGTTTAAAAAAACCTTGGAGGTCTATATTACCCTAAAGATATTTGAAACAATTGGGGGCAACATTAACTTCACTACAGCAGTACCAAAAATTTAAAACCCCGAGAAAAAGAGTCATTTGAAAAAAAACAGTAAACAAATACCCAAGGGCGTACGAACTAAATTTTATGAAACGCTTGAAAACTTCAGGGAAGCTACACCCCTGTTAGCTGAGGGACACAAAAAGAAACTACTCAGCAGCCTCGATCTTTTGACAGATACAGAGGATGGTGTTCAGTTTTTATACGATAACATCAGTGACCTTGTCGATGCCGGAATATTTAAAGATACGATGTGGGATGATCCTGCACGTTTGGTGCCTTCTCTCGTAGGCGGTACGCTGAAAGCAGGGGATCATACTACCATTGTTGAAGTATTAAGTGAGCTGCGAATGCTGGCGATTGCTGAGGGAACCATCAAACAGAAAAGTTTCTCTGCTGGTAAAGCCAAAACCTTTCTTGAAGAAGCACTGGTAAATAATATCGACCTTATTTTTCCGGGCGGATCGGAGGAGGACAGAAATCTGGATGCCGATACGAGGAAAAAAATAAGTGTACTGTTTCATTATTTAACGGATCAAATCTCCATACAGAAGATTAAGGGTAGGCTTGCAAAAGAGATTGAGCTGATTTGTGCACAGCGTCCCGTGGTAACAGGCCGTGTTCTGGAGATCATCTCCACGGTGAAAAACGAGATGGAGCTTTCAGCGGAAAGTGACGACGACCGGCGACTGAAATACTACGTGAACTCGGTTTACAGCCCTTCTGAAAAAGCGGGAGAGCTCGATCCTGATGAGTACAAATCTTACCTCGAACAGGTGAAACGAAAAGAGATTGTCCATGAGTGCGAGCAGCTGGCCGATACCATGCATGAAACGGGCCTGGCCACGGAATATCACGCACTATTACTGAACCATGTGGCGAATGAGGGATCTCTTGTGAAGCTTGCACTGGGTCTTGACAACGTTGGAAAAGCAGAGCTGGACAAACACCGAAAATTTGTGACTGAGTTGATCCAGAGAGTGATTCATCCCGAAACGGCACGATCCTGCTATGGACTCGCAAAACTTCTGGAACGCTCGCTGTTGTCTCATCAGCCGGTAAAAAGCGGGTTGCAGCGAATTATGGGAATGGAACTTCATAAAGAAGTTGCGAAAAATATTCGTAAGTCCCGGGAGAACAGTACGCTTGATCCCTCCCATATTTTAACAGCTGAATGCCTGGGAATTTTAGGTCAGCCGCTTGGTGTGGGTCAGGGCTGGAACCCGACCTGCCAGTCGGCCCGGGGCATCAGTTTATGGAGCAGTCACGCTCCCGGAAAACTATTAAGAATGGTGGAAAGTGCAGCGAAATCAAACAGCCTGTCGATGCGGTTCGAGGGGGATGTGATCAAATCGGAAGAGCAAATTCTTGGACTCGTAAAGGAGCTGGATTACAACCTGGATGCTGTGTCGGTTGTGCTGGTTCCTCATCTGGATAAAATCTACAACGAAATGATGCGGCGTGCGGCAAACCGGGCGGATGACCCCCACAAATGGGTGAACCCGGCGATGTATGGTCACTGGATCCCTACAGGGTTTATTTCCGCATATGATTACCTGACCAACTCGATCAAAGAATATGAAAAATTTATCCGGACGTTTTACATTACACATCACCCCGAATATAATGGAGGCAACGACCTTGCTTATCCAAACCCGGTGGGAATTTTTCTGACGTCATCCACAGGAAAGCTGATTGGATTTCACGCGGTCTCCATTCTTCGTGTTCGTAAAGTGAAGGGACAGGTGCGGGTGTTTATTCTGAACCCCAACAATGAGGGGCGCCAGCGGTGGCAGGAGAATATGAGGCCAACCGTTGCCGGGAACGGGGAGCGTGCCGGGGAATCATCCCTGCCGTTTCATCAGTTTGCATCGCGTCTTTATGCATATCACTTTAACCAGTCTGATATCGACGATCTAAACAAAGTGAGCAAAGAAGAAGTTGATAAAGTAACGGAGCTGGCAAAATCCAGCTGGGGCGAATCCTATCAGTGGATGGAGCCGGCGGGTATTAAGTTGTGAGATTCTACCCCCCCCCCCCCCCCCCCCCAAAAAAATCAAGTCCCGTTAGTGCGCGACAGTGAAGGGGTGGGGGGCGTAACACGTTCAGTGATTGAGCTGGGAGGAATAACTCTGTATACTTTGATATATTTTTGAAACCTTGTAAAGCTTATAATCATTACAAAACATCCCCCGGCTCACTCCGCTCGCTTCCCCCTTCGAAGGGGGACTTTCCTAATAGAACCCATAAACTAAATCATACCACTGAAAATGGTCCGTCACTCTTCAAGAATCGAACTGAGCCTGGCGGCTCTGAAACAGAATATAAATTTCATACGAAAGAAGATCGGTACGGATGCCATCTTTTCCTCCGTTGTGAAGGCAGATGCGTTTGGTCACGGGATCGGCACATTTGTACCCATGGCGGAGAAAGCCGGCATCAGGCATTTTTCCGTGGCATCGAGCTACGAGGCGTGGGAGGTCAGCGAAGCCCGAACGAAAGAGAGCACAATCATGATCATGGGAATTTTGTATGATGATGATATGGAGTGGGTCATCAAAAATGAGGTTGAGTTTTTTGTGTTTGATCTTCCCAGACTGAAAAAAGCGAAAGCTGCGGCCGAAATGATTGGTAAAAAGGCAATTATTCATCTCGAAGTGGAGACAGGCGGAAACCGGACCGGTTTGGAGGAATCAAAGCTTGATGAGGCCCTTGAATATATTAAGCAACATTCTGAGTGGATCCGGTTTGAAGGATTTTGCACGCATTATGCTGGGATTGAGTCTCTTTCAAATCAATTTCGGACCAGGAAGCAGCTGGACAAGTTCGAAAAGCTTTATGAGCGGACAACGCAGAGCGGTATTGAACCAAACCTGAAACACACAGCCTGTTCAGCCGCAGCTCTTGCTTTCCCGGAAACGGTGATGGACCTCGTACGGATCGGCACAGCACATTACGGTATGTGGCCCAGTCCTGATATTTACAACGTACACTTGCAGCAGACAGGTAAAAAAAGGGATGCCCCGTTAAAGCGCGTACTGACCTGGAAGACCGATGTGATGCACATCAAGGAGATCAAAAAAGATGAGTTTGTGGGATACGGAACGAGCTACCAGGCTCCCCGCGATATGAAGATTGCCGTGCTGCCGCTGGGCTACAGCAACGGCTACCCGAGAACGCTTTCCAACCGTGGAGAAGTGATAATTCGCGGTAAAAAAGCTCCGGTTGTTGGGCTGATCAATATGAATGTGTTTATGGTGGATGTAAGCCACAATGAAAATGTTGAAGTAGGCGATGAAGTGGTACTGATCGGCCGGCAGAAAAATCATGTGATCAGTATCCGGTCCTTTTCAGAGTTTACCAACGCTATTAACAATGAGCTGGTGAGCCGGCTTCCGGATGCAATACCGCGCGTTGCGGTTAAGTGAGTACTATTTACTTTCAACTACAATAGGTATTAACCTCAGTTCGATTATAGATAAAAGTCTCCCCTAAAGAGGCTGTGAGGAAATTGTTTTCCAAAGAAAATGCACTTAAATAAATGGTTCTACAGGAATTCTTGTGGGTTAATTTTGTCGGCGAAGGAATCCCCTCTTGAGAGGGGTATGTGAAGACAAATATCCGCCGGCGGCGGAGGATTTGTCAAACGAGGGGTGTGTCCCGGAATGCCAGTATTAAGTAACAAGATGAATCAAATAGCGAACACACCCCTCGTCAGTCAACAAATCACGACAAGTCGTGTTTTTGACTAACTTTTCCCCTCTCAAGAGGGGATTCCGTTGCTACTACTTTTGATTTACCCACAAAAATTCCTGTAGAACCTATTTATTAATAGAACTCAGGTTATTAGTTTTTTATATCAAGAAGCCGGTTTTTTTGCATATGCAACCACAAACTCTCCGGGAACCTCATATCCGCTTCCAACCCGGAACGGTTCAATAGAATCGAGGTACTCCTGGTGAATTTCCGCTTTGATTTGATCATCGAACTTCTGGTAGGCCAGGGCAACCGCTCCCCCATCAAACGCCGCCATCAGGGCTACTTTATCATTTGGATAGTCAAGGGTGACGCTCATCCGTTCAACTTCAATTTTCTCAAAACCGGCCGATTGTAATGAGTTTCGGAGTGTATCACCGGTCCCCTGTTGGAAGAACATCGGGCAGACATCCGAGGCAACGCGCTTATCCACAATCGGGAATAGTTCTGCCCAGCCGCAATTTTTCCGTTCACCCCAGATAGCCACAACTGCCCTTCCTCCAGGTTTTAATACTCGATGCATCTCTTTTAAGGCCTTTGCGGGAAACGGAAAATACATCAAACCGAGGCTGCAAATGGCCGCATCGAACTGGTTATCTTCGAAATCGAGCTGTTCGGCATCCATTCGCTGAAATTGAATATTTGATGATGAATTCCCATTGGTCAGCTTCCTCGCCTCATCGATCATCTTTTCGGAAAGATCGGTTGCGATCACTTTGCCTCCATTGGCAACCTGACGAGCAGCGCGAAGGGTAACCAGTCCCGTTCCGCAGGAGGTTTCCAACACCTTTTCTCCTAGTTGCAGGTCAGCTATTTCAAGCAGCTTATCTTGTGCCGGCTTTAGCTGAGCTTTCCAAGAATCGTCATAAAATTTCGCGGCTTTGTCCCAGCCGTATCGTTGAACGCGTCGCTGTAATTGTGGTTCCATGTTGGTTTAGGGTTGAGTTGTAAGTGTTGAAAAGTGAGAAGGGAAAAGTGAAAGGTGAAAAGTGAAAAAAGTTTACCACTCAAAAAGTGTATTTCAGGTGCAGCTGTGTCTCCTTTTAGATATTTATCACTCATAATTTTTATACGCTACGAAATTTTTTGCCTTTTCCCTTTTGACCTTTCCCTTTTCGCTATTTTTACTTCCCGTTCAATTTTCATAGGCTTCCTGAAATTGGCCAGGATCGGGCTGTGATCATCTGCCGTTTTAATCATTTCATGAATGTCATCTTCCGAAGCCGGACTTTCGATCGTAACGGTATATCTCATCTCTGTATATCCCGGTTCAGCGTTATCGATTCCAAAGTTACCCCGTGCATCCACATCGGCTTCCACATCCACCTCCAAATGATCGATCCGTATATCCATCTGTGCCGCCCAGATTGCGTATCCAATAGCGAGACAACTTCCAAGGGATGCTCTGTAGAATATACCCGGCCCGGGACCTTCATCATTCCCGCCCTGCTGTTTGCCAACATCGGCAGTAAATTTCCAGTGTTTGTGTTCCACTTCGCATGACGTGCCGTTTGTGAGCCGAATCTTCGTTGATGTTGTGTACTGACCTTTTTCAGGTTTCAGGTTCAGTAGTTTAACATTGCGTTCAAAGGCGTTTTTGATGGTTTTTGTATCTGCCATAAGTGACTGTTTGATGATGTTTTGTAACGGAATTGCCGATTATGTAAACCGACATGCATCTACTTATAAAAGCCGAAAAAATGGAGGGGTTCTATCATCAAAAAGACACCGATGGCACGAATATGTATATCAATGATTCTTAACAGGTGATTGGTTCAGAAAAATACCGCATGTTATTTATGAGCAATAATCATGAAAGTCTCCATCGGAAAAACCACTCCCTGGTCGTCTGTATAGGACTCGAGTGATCTGTTCAAATCAGTAACCAGCTTCTTTCGCCTCTCCGAATCCATCGTTTCGATTTCCTCGGCGAGTGGTGAGCTGGCGGCTTCGCGTCTCAAAAACTCTTCGGGTGACGGATATAGCATGGAGATGATGTCAAGATGGATTTGTAAGTCCACAAATCCTGCTTCTGATACCATGTTTCGTATTGTTTTTTGATTCCAGTCAGGGAACGGCGATCGCATCATGGTTCCGGCTGTTTCTCCGGCATGTTCTTCCAGTTCATCAGCCAGGATTTTGTAAGCCGGATTGAAATGAATGGATCGCAGGATGTTGAGCGCTAACGTTCCTCTTGGTTTGAGAACCCTTTGCATCTCCAATAATACTTGTTGTGGTTCCGGAAAAAACTGCATCGCCTGCTGGCAGAACAGGTGGTCGAAACGATTATTCTCAAACGGAAGTTGGCCAGCATCACCCTGTTTCCATTCGATCTCCAAACCTTCCTTCTCCGCCATTTCGGAAGCTTTGTTGAGCATCTGAGGGTTGATGTCGAGTCCGGTTACCCCGGTATCATTCCCGGCTTTTGCAGCCGCTGTTCGGGCAACAATTCCCGTTCCGCAGGCGACATCCAGGATGGTGCTGCCGGGTGCGGGTGATGAAAGGGTCACAAGTTTTTCAGCCCACGGTTTAAAGAAACCGGGCACAAGATATTCTTCGTAAGCGGCCGGACTGTCACCGGCTATTTGCCAAGAATCTATTTCTGTAGTTTGCATAATGTTCTTCTGTGTTTTATAAATTATGATTTTTATTAAATAATTATATTTCAAACACTTAGCGAGTTTATTTTCTCTACATTGGATAGCGTATCATCGGGAAAAGCGGCGGTGAGTCATCGACCTGTATAACGCCGAGCACTTTAAATCCGTGACGTTCATAAAGAGGTTTGTTCTTAGGATTCGTATTCTCGAGATAGGCGATGCTTCCCTGCTGGTCGATGAGTTCAAGGCCGTATTGAAGCAGTGCTGTTCCATATCCTTGGCCCTGTTTTGCGGGGTCTGTACCAATCAACGGCAGATGCCAGTGCGGCTCATCAGGCTGATAACGCTCCATCTGCTCAAGTACAGCCATTACGGTTTGGATTTTTGATTCATCAGCACTTTTATGGATCAGGTTCACCAGGTCTTCTTCATTGGGATGGAAATCAGGAGGCAGCCACAGAGCGACTCCCGAATAACCGCCAGCCTGGTGGGCAGAATTTTGTTCAAATGCATTACCGCCAAAAGCTTTAAAAAAATCAAAAGCGTAGGTTTGATACTGTAGTGGATCGGGATACAGGAATCGCAGTTGCGGATCAGAGGAAAATGCCAAAACAATCGTTTCAATCGCCCTGGTACGGTCTTTGGCATTCACTTTCTTGATTTCTGAACTGCTCAGCTCTTGTTCTATCAGTTGTTCTTTCATTTTTCTGTATGAGTTGTTTTATTTTTCAATTGAATTTCATTGCTCTTGCTTGTTACAAAGTATAGGAAGATCAGAATCACAAATCATGAGTGCCAGCACGTATTTTCAACACGCAGACACGCAGCAGGAGAAAAGGTGAGAAACTTAAAGAAAGTGTGCGAATCCCTTTGAGGTGTCAGGTACAGAGTTCATGGCAGGCATAGGTTAAAGCAAGGCTCACGTATGTGAAAAGTGGTCGTGAAATTGTAGTCGAATCCTCCTATAATAGAAATCCATAGGGGGCAAATTACAAATTCATACTTCAGCTGTTCCGTAACTCTTAAAAGGTCAGATATATTCTGTCTGTAAAAACATCAACACAAAATTTCACCATTATGAAACGACGTACTTTTTTGAAGAAATCTGCACTCGGAGCTGCAGCAATGGCAGGCTCATTTTATATGCCGGCTTTTGGGAAACAACAAAAAATTAAGGTTGGCTTAATCGGTGCCGGATGGTACGGCATGGTAATCAGCGAAGCTGCACTGGATGTTGGCGGTGTGGAAATTGTTGCGGTTTGTGATGTGGATACGGAACATTTGAACAACAGTGCCAGCCGGCTGGATGAGCTTCAGGGAAGTCGCCCACAAACCTTCGCAGATTACAGGGATTTGCTCGAAGTTGATGGTCTTGAAGCCGTGTTTATTGCCACACCACCGCAGTGGCATGCGCTTCAGTTTATAGATGCATGCGAAAAAGGCCTCGACATCTTTCTCGAAAAGCCACTGAGCTATGATCCGATGGAGGGAGTCGCGATGGTTGAGGCGGCTGAAAAAGCAGACAACATTGTAGCGATCGGTTTTCAACGCAGGCATAGTGCAGCTTTTAAACACGCTCAACAGTTTATTCAGGATGGAAAAGCCGGGGAGATTCATAAAGTTGTAGCCCAGATACATTATCGTGCCAATGCGGGCGATACAACTATTCAGGACCCGCCTGAGTCACTGGATTGGGATGCGTGGTGCGGACCCGCTCCAAAATTATCCTACCGCCCAAGTATCGGTCATTTTAACTGGAGGCTGGAGAAAGAGTACGGCAACGGCCATTTGTCAGATTGGGGTATTCATCACATCGACATTATCCGGCGAACGCTCGGGCTTTCAATTCCCGACCGCATACACGCAACCGGTGGCATCTATGCACTCAAAGATCAGATCACCACTCCCGATACACTGAATGCAACCATGCAGTTTGGAGATCTTCCGGTTGTATGGCAGCACAGAATGTGGGGTTCACTGGAAGAGAATCCGGATTACAACAACGGGATTTTTTACCACGGTGACAAGGCAAGCCTGTTTGTTTCGGATAACCGGTTCATTACCTGGCAAACCGGTGATGAAAACCGTAAAAAAGAGATGCAGATATCAACTGAAGGTGGTATGCAACAACTTCACATGAAAGAATTTATTGATGCGGTTAAAAGTCACGATGAATCTGGACTCAGTAGTAAAGTGCAGGATGCGTTCTTATCGTCAGCTACCGTACAGCTCGCGGCAATCTCTTATGAAACCGGGAGCGTGGTGGAATGGGATCATCAGGAAAAAACGATTCGAAACAATCCCGAAGCTGCCGCTCTGCTAAAACGCGATTACAGAAGCCCCTGGCAGCATCCGGGGTAGTATAATTAAGTTTATAATTACCCGTCAGTTCGAGCCGCTAATTTTTTATCTGTAACCGGTACGAAATCGAGAATTCATCCGAAGATCAGATTCAATTCTCAAAAAGTCTTTGAGGGTGGTTATGTTTTTTTTGGTATATAAAAGTGCTGGCAACGTTAAAACCTAACATGACTAAGTATGGAAATTAAAGTAAACCAATCGCGACGTGACTTTTTAAAAACATCCGGATTGGCTGCCGCTGCCATTGGCCTGGCAGGGCCATCCGTATTTACAAAATCAAAAAGAAGAGTAAGCATACCGCAATGGAATGGTTTTAACCTGCTCGATTTCTTCTCGCCTGATCCGGCAAATCCGAGGCCGCCTTCAAAAGAAGAGTATTTTAAATGGATGAAGGACTGGGGTTTTGATTTTGTTAGAATCCCAATGGCCTATCCCTATTATGTGGAATTTGACCGGAGCAGAAATATCACCCCGGAAGAGGTGTACAATATCAGCGAAGAGAAGGTGGAGAGAATTGATGAGCTGGTAGCTATGGCACACAAATACAATTTGCATGTGAGCCTGAACCTGCACCGTGCACCGGGATATTGCATAAACGCAGGCTTCCACGAGCCTTACAATCTCTGGCTTGATGAGGAAGCGCAGCAGGCATTTAATTATCACTGGGAGTTTTGGGCAAAACGGTGCAGAAACACATCACCCGATAAAATCAGTTTTGACCTGGTGAATGAGCCGGCCATGAGAGATGACCCAAACGATCAGCATTCACCCATTTCCTCCATTCCCGGCGATGTGTACCGTAAAGTGGCAAAGGGAGCCAAGGAGGCGATTCATTCTGCGAATCAGAATCATCTTGTGATTGCCGGAGGCAACGATGTGGGTACCACCGTAGTACCGGAACTGCTCGACCTCGGCATTGCGAAAAGTAACCGCGGTTATTATCCGGCACAAATTTCACACTACAGGGCTCCATGGGCATTTTCCGATATCGATGCCCTTCCCGAACCCAAATGGCCGGGACAGGTGGGCGACCGCTATTTCAATCGTGAAATGCTCGAGGAACATTATGCTCCGTGGATTGAAGTGGTAAACCAGGGAATCGGAGTTCACTGCGGTGAGCTTGGCTGTTACAATGAAACTCCTCATGAAGTTTTTCTCGCCTGGTTCGATGATACGCTGGATATCCTAACTTCTAACGGAATCGGATACGGACTGTGGGAATTTTCCGGCAGTTTCGGGCTTCTTAACTCCGGCAGAAGTGATGTGGACTATGAAGACTGGTACGGCCACAAACTGGATCGCAAGCTGCTGGATTTACTGATAAAATATCAGTAGCGTAGTGTCACGGATGTAATGTCGTGTAGCTCCGAAAGCTATCGGGGTGAGTTTTTCGAAAAGCCATCTGGATTGCAACATGATAATCTTGAAACATTCAATTCGGACTACCTGATTGAATATTCTGATTTTTAAGAAGACCATTTTTGTGCACATAGGTAATTGCATCTGCCCGTGCGGACCTGCCCGAAATACCCAGTTTTGCATATATATTTGAAACGTGCCGCTCCACCGTACGAACACTAATAAAAAGATCAGATGCTATTTCAGGATTACTTTTCCCCCTGGCCATTTCACATAATATTTCCATTTCCCTGCCGGTAAAGGTATCAGGTGTTAATCCATCTGTTTGGCCTGATGGAATACTTTTTATCTTTTTCAGAACGGTTTTTGCCCGCTTTTCTTCAGGCAATGCTCCAAGTTTATTAAATGTTTCAAGGGCGGAATGGAGCACATGTAAAGCAGGTTTTTTTCTGTTCAAATGGTGCAAAGAGCGTGCAAGGCCGACTCGGGCGCGAGAAGCTTGAAAGGGATTTTCATTCTTTTCAAACAGCTCAACAGCACGTTCAAATTTTTTACAGGCGCCTTTATAATTTGCGGTTCCCAGGCAAAGCATTCCTTCAACAAAGCATGCTGAAGCATGCAGAGGCTCGGTCCCGATAAATTCTGCAATGGATCGCAATTCATTAGCCGTTTCTGATGCTGTGTTTAATTCTCCCAACTCAACCCTTGCCAAAGCAAGGATCTCCAGCCCTTGGGGTAACACCACCCGGCATTCACTGGGTGTGTTTTCAAGATATCGTTCAGCAAGGCTTTCTGCGGTTTCAAGCTGACCGCGGTCATAGGCAAGAGCAGCTTTTGCCAATAACTGAAAGTTTGCGCCCAGCATTCGAAAAGGTTTTTTCCCAGCCTTTTTCAGAAGTGCAGCTGCTTCATCAAATCTGCCCCGTCGCCGGTACAGGTCCGCTCTTCTTACCATACCTTCGGCCGCGTGAGCCGGCCGAGTAGTCATCAAGCTTTCAGATGCTTCGATCAGCAGCTCTTCAGCCTCATCCCAATCTCCCCGCCAAATCAGCACTGACGTATAATGGATTTGGCAAAGGAAAAACATCAGCGGATAGGTTCCGCCACTGGTGGTTTTTTTCACATTATAACACCATTGTACGGCACGATTGTAATCCTGTACCCTCTCACAGGCTGTAATCAGGTAGCAGCACACATTTACAGCAACTTCCAGCTCTGATATTTCTCCGGCTATTGAAGCTGTAGCAGCTTCATCCAGCCGTTGCATACCGGCATCCACATGGCCGGCGCAGACCATCGCCAGACCTTCCAGGGCAATCCCCATCATTTCCAGGTCAAAATCGTTCAGCTTTTTTGCAATTTCTACAGCTTCACTGCCCAAGCGAAGTGCTGTTTCTGGGTCGTGTTCCACTTCTATGGCAACATTTCCATCCCATTCTTTCACCCATCCATGTTCAGGCGACAGTTCCACATCTTCAAGCAAGCGTTGTGCCCGGCGGCTCCAGCCGTTGGAAATAGCATATTCCCCACGAAAAGAATGATAGTCGTAAGCAAGAGCAATGGCCACACGTGCGGCACATCTGGAATCACCACGCTCACGATAAAGTTTGTATGCTTTTTCCCTGGCTTCGAGGGCCGTTGAGGCATCATCCAGCCACCAGGCGGCCCGGCCCAATAGTTCAAAAGCTTCGGGAATCTCTTCTTGACGAACCACCGATTGAAAACAGTCCCGGGCCAGCGTCCACTCGGTTTGTTCGAGGGCTTTTTGGCCTTCTTCTAACTTGTCATAAATGGTGCCGGAAATGGATTCCATTATAATTATATATGCATATTTAGGCAATTAAACCCTTGTTTAGTAAATATATAACTAAGGGGAGGTTTACAAATTATGCTTCTGATTGTTTGGCGGCTATTTTCACTTTTTGAATTGCAACACTTTTCTAACCGTTTTACAGGATATCTTAATTGCCCGTTCAACTATAATAAAACAGTAATAATGATGTTTTGGATCAGTTATCACTGAGTCTTTTGCTAAAAATTATTTATGATATACAGTATTCTTGCAGATATCGTCGTTTTTATCCACTTCCTTTTCATTGTTTTTGCTGTAATCGGCGGCGTATTAGTATTAAAGTGGTGGTGGGTTATTTACCCGCACCTGATCTCGGCATTCTGGGCCGCTATGGTAATTTCAATGGGATGGATCTGCCCGCTGACACCGCTCGAAAACAGCCTGAGACAATCTGCCGGTGAGGCCGGCTATTCTGGCGGTTTTATCGAACACTATTTTCTGCCGATTATTTACCCGGAAGGCCTCACCAGGGAAATACAGGTATGGCTCGGGGTTGGCGTTATTTTGATTAATGCAGTTATCTACTCCATTATACTTTATAAGCGATTTAAATCGGCATAACATGCGTTATAACTCAGCTGCAATACATATCGATTCGAGCCTGATCACCTTTCCACTCTCCTCAAATCCGGGATCTGTTTTTTGATATGTGTTTTTTATTGTAAAGCCATTATCCTTTAATAAACTGCTCCATTCTTCCACGCTGTATAGCTTGAAACCAAACTTTGTAAACGGCAGCTGAAGCATAGTTTCTTTTGATCTCATGCCGGTATAAAATTTCCCTGTGGATTTCATAACTCTGCGGATTTCTTTCAGGTGAACTTCCGGGTTATCCCAAAAATAGATCACCATATTGCAGAATACAATATCGAAAGTATGATCTGCATAAGGCAGCCGGTCACTGCCCCCTTCGGCAAGAAACAGCTGCCCTTTTTTAATTAATTTTTTATTTCGGCCCGCTGCCTGCCTCACCATATCCTCAGAATAATCGATCCCATAGACAGTCAGGCTGTCTTCAAGCGATAAGAGTTCAGGAAAATGAAAGCCATTACCAAATCCAATTTCCAGGATAGTATCCCCTTTATTGAGATCGAGTCTGTTGAATGTCAGATCGTAGAGGGGCTGATTCCCTTCATTCATCTTTTCCGCGATTGTGGCTGCAAAATCGCCTGATGGTTTCCGAAGCTGACTGGCTATGAATTCAAGGTCTTTCATATCTTTTTCTCACTTTATATTCGGTTATTTGATGGGTACTCCGTTTAAATAAAGCTTATTTAAGAGCTGAAGTCTATCAAAAGAGGAAAAAACGATTTAGCAGTCTGGCGTTAATTCATAATCTATTTTTCTGTTTCTGATTTTTCCAGAGTTATTTTCTCAGCAAACTCCGGTGTACCAAACGCTTTGTGAAGGGTGGTTTTTATTCCGGGTATCGCTTCCTGCAGCATGAATAGCGGTTTCATCGGCAGCGGATTAATGATCAGCTCAGGTATATTTTTCTTGATGCAGCGAACTACACCTTTGGCTACTTTTTCAGGGGTGGTCGGTTTCAGGATTTTAGGTGCCGGACCGGCGCGTTCCTCCATCCGGGCGTACATGCCGTCATCCGACACAAAGCCTGGACAAACAACCGAAGCACCAATCTGTGTATCACCCAGCTCAATCCTCAGGGAGTGGGTGAACATAATCAGCCCCGCTTTTGAAGCCGCATAGGGTGTTTGGGTTGGGAATCCGGTTTTGCCTGCCAAAGATGAGATATTTACGAAATGGCCCCGGTTTCGCTTCAGCATTCCGGGCATTACAGCCCGTGTCAGGAGCATCGGGACAGTTAAATTCAGGGTGATCATCTTCTGTATGTCATCCGGAGAAAACTTTTCATACGGAGTTGATATCTCAATTCCTGCATTGTTCACCAGGATATCGATCGGGCCCAGTTTCTTTTCTGCTTCTGCGATGAGCGAATCAAAATTGCCCGTCTCTGTAAGATCTGCCGGGATCACCACAGCTTTCACGTCGTAAGTCATCATTTCATCCCGAACTTTTTCAAGGGCATCAGCAGAACGTGCTATCAACACAAGATTTACTCCCTCTTTGGCCAGCGCCCTGGCGATGTGCACTCCCAGTCCTTTTGAAGCTCCGGTGAGGATTGCGTTGTTCCATGAAAGATTCTTCATAAAATGTTCTGAAAAAGGATGGAAATTTAGGTTTTAGCTACCACCCGAACTGTTTATGATGGTGTGGACTGAAATTGTTTTAGTATGATAAAATACCGGAGTCAATGCAACTATTCAGACTTGAATATCCCTGAAATTCCTCAAGTTAATCCATTTCAGTTGCATCCACGGGTTCTTCAAATGCGATAAACAGCAGGCAAGGCTCATCAGATACGCAGCTTGTTGTATGAGGGAGTTCTGCCGGACCATAAGCATACGTTCCGGGTTTCATCACAACGGGATCTTGTCCTTCATAATCCACACGCAGCTCTCCGGAAACCAGGATCATTCGCTCAGCAGATGTATGCCAGTGATTGGCAACATCGCTGTTTCCCTGCAGCTTAAAGAAAACATCAGCATTAGGTCCGGCAGGATCACCCTGCAATACAGCAAGCCGGCAATCATCGGGCATAAATTCGGGACATGAGGCCCATTCAAGGCCTGCATCATTTTTATGAAAAATAAAGGCCTCTTCATCTCCTGATATATTCTGGGCTTTCAGAGGAGAGTAGCAGAGTATGAGAAACGAAAAAATTAGTGGCAGAATCGATGTGATTTTTAATATTGTCATAATTTCAGGTTTAAACTTGATGGCTGGTTTGGAAAAAGACGGTTTCATTCCTAATAATCGGGGTTCAGGTGAATGGCATTAATTTCAAAACCCTTTACTAATAAAAGCCGAAAATTGTAGCTCTCTCTATCAAAAGATCTGTAGTGATCAAAGATGAATTATTGCTTGAAGATAGGTATTCTATGCAATAGCAGATCCGTCATCCGACCAATTGTAGAGGGCTTTCAGGTTGGAGCCAAATCAAGTTTTGAATATCTCCAGAGCAGGATCGGTTGATAAGTGATGCTTCAGAGATTTCCCCTTTTCACCTTCGAAATGAGGGTTTTTAATATGATTCCTTTAGTTAGATGGTTCTGATTTTAGGAAAAAGTAATGAGAATAGCCTACATTCCTTTAAAGCAGTTTACCATCAAAACCATCAGCCGATTATGCATTTTCGATCTTCACCTGTCTTGATAGTGCTTACCGCTTTACTGATTGCCACTATATCATCAGAAGCCCGTCAATCAGACTTAATGGATACGGATCTACTAAACAAAACCTGGGATGCTCATTGGATTATGCATCCCTCAGCATCAACCACTGATTTTGGAGTATTTCATTTTCGCCGTTCCTTTGAACTGGATACAATCCCTGATTCTTTTGTAATTCACGTTTCCGGCGATACCCGGTATCGTCTGTTTATTAATGGGAAATCCGTATCGAAAGGGCCGGCTGTAGGGGATAAACATAACTGGCGTTTCGAGACAGTGGATATAGCAGAGTATCTGCACGAAGGTAAAAATATAGCTGCGGCAACGGTTTGGAATTTTGGAGAACATAATGCTATATCACACCACAGCTACAGAACGGCATTTTTACTACAGGGAAATTCTGAAAATGAATCCATCGTAAATACCAACAGCTCCTGGTTTGTAAAGCAGAATGACGGCTACAGCCCCATCCCTGTGAGTTATCAAACTGTGGCTGGATATTATGCGGCTCCACCGGGTGAAAAATTTGTTGCAGAACATTATCCACATGGGTGGATGGAAACCGGTTACGATGTTACGGAGTGGGAAACTGCACGAACTTACCAGCAGGGTCAGCCGCGCGGCACTAACCCATACGGCAATCTTTATGGCTGGAACCTGGTTCCGCGAAACATACCTATGATGGAAGAGCATAAAGAACGCATTCTGGAATTGCGGCGAACGGAAGGTATTGCCATGAACGGTGGTTTTCTGGAAGGAACCGAACCCCTTGAAGTTCCTGCTGACAGCCGAGTTGTGCTGCTTGTTGATCAAACATATATCATAAACGCCTACCCGGTGCTGATAGTGAGCGGCGGACGCGATGCAGAGATAAGGCTGATTTATGCCGAAGCCCTACGCGAAGCAGACAATACTAAAGGAAACCGTAACGAAATTGAGGGAAAAGAAATCCTTGGTTTCCACGATTCATTTATTTTAAATGGCGGTCAAAACAGAACTCTGCAGCCGCTTTGGCTCCGGTCTTACCGCTATATTCAGCTTGAAATAGAAACGGCTTCCGATCCTCTTATCCTGCATGATATGTACGGAATTTTTACCGGCTACCCGTTTGAAGAGAACGCACGGTTTGCGAGCAGCGACGAAAGCCTTGATGATATCTGGGAAGCCGGCTGGCGAACGGCCCGGCTGAACGCGTTTGAGTCGTACTGGGATTGCGCGTATTACGAGCAGCTGCAATATGTGGGCGATACCCGGATCCAGGCTTTGATTTCTTTATATGTTTCGGGTGATGACCGCCTGATGAGAAATGCCATTGAGCATTTTAACGATTCCCGAATGCCCGATGGAATAACCATGAGCAGGTATCCGTCTCATCATCCGCAATATATACCACCGTATTCACTTCTCTGGATTTCTATGGTGCACGATTACTGGATGCATCGCGATGATGACGAGTTTGTAAAACAGTTTTTGCCCGGTATTCGAAGCGTAATTAACTGGTATGAAGAGTACCTGGATGATGAGCTTGATCTGCTGGGACCGATGCCGTGGTGGAATTATGTTGATGCCGCACAGGGATTTGACCGCGGAACCCCACCCGGATCTGACGACGGTAACTCAATCGTGATTTCTCTGCAAATACTCTATGTTCTTGATTATGCCGCCGAACTTGCCGAAGCATACGGCAACTACCGTGATGCCGGTCATTACCGTGAATTGATGGAGCGCCTCCAGAAGTCAATCCTAAAATATGGCTGGAATACCGAACGGCAGCTGATTGCCGATACTCCCGATCAAAACGACTACAGCCAGCAGGCAAATATTCTGGCGGTATTGACCGGTGTCGTTCCGGAGGATCAGCAAAAAAATCTGATGGAAAGAATCCTGGTCGAAGAAGACCTGGTACAGGCAACGTACTATTTTCGGTTTTATCTTTTCCGGGCGATGCGAAAAGCTGGTTTGGGCAATCAATACCTGGATCAGCTTGACCCTTGGTACGATGCCCTTGCACTCGGAATGACCACTTTCCCCGAGCATCCCGAGCCCAGCAGATCGGATGCCCATGCGTGGAGCTCCAGTCCCAATTACGATTTTTTTGCCACCGTTGCCGGTATCCGTCCTTACTCTCCCGGATTTAGCCAAGTACTCATCGAACCTCAGCCCGGTGCCCTCGAATGGATTCAGGCTGCCATTCCGCACCCTAAAGGTAACATCAGTGTTGATTTTAGTTTTGATGAGGATTCAGTTAGGGGTGAAATCAACCTTCCCGATGGCTTAACCGGACGATTCACATGGAATGGCCGGGAGATTGAGATAGGCAGCGGGTTGAATCAAATAGAAATGAAGTGATTTTGTCTATGTAATACTTAAAACCACAGTTTAAATCCAATCAGGTCATTATTTAACAAACTCAGGTCTAAAAGAATCACAACTACAGAACCCGAATCAACTACCTGAAAATTATGGATTGTAGATAAAGGTTTTCGACTATGGCTGTTCCATCATCTGCAATATTATACCGATCGAAAACAGTTTTCAGGTCTCTTAGTAAATCTTTTTTCTGATCTTCATTTATTTTTTCAAGGGCATTCAGGGTTGGGCCGAACCAGTTGCTGAAAACCTCTACAGCATGATCTGTTGACAGGTAATATTGAAGTGCTTTCCGATTTTCACTTTTGATCGATTTTGCGGTATCACCCAGCAGTTCATGGAGGCCTACTTCTGTTCCCCATCGCAGCGGTGGTTTCACACCGGGAGGCGGTGGTACATATCTGCCGTGAGTGGTAAAGAAATCGCCGCTCCAGCCTTCCGGGATGGGGCTGGCCAGGCCAATTTTCCCGCCTGGCTTGCAGACCCTCAACATCTCCGCTGCTGCTTTCTCCTGATTTGGCGCAAATTGCACGCCATATACTGATAGAATCACATCGAAGCTGTTATCGGGAAACGGCAGATCCTGTGCGTCTGCTACAAGAAATTCAGAAGACAGACCGCCTGCTTCCGCTCGCTTTCGGGCCCTGGTAATCAGCTCCGGTACGTAATCAATGCCTGTAACATCGCAGTACCTGCGGGCGGCTACAAGCGCTGCCGTTCCGCTGCCGCAGGCCAGGTCCAGTACCTTTTGCCCGGGATGCGGGTCCACGGCACTTACAAGCTTTTCGGCCATCACCACATTCTGGCGGGCAATTTCATTGAAATCGCCTTTGCTCCAGGTTTGCTTTTGATTGTTGGTGATTTCAAGGAACTTGTCTTTAGATTTAACTTTTTTCATAATCGGTCACTTGTAGAGTTTTGAATTGATGGTGACTATAAAAACCTGTCAGGTTTTGTGTGGTTGAGATTTCGGATTCTCCCAGAATGTTCAAACCTGACAGGTTTGTCCATCTTAATCGCGTTATTCAGACCTGAATTCCTTCAGGCAGCCCGATGGCGTGTTCGGTAAGCACAGGGAAGTACTGCTGTGTACTGGCCGGATTCAGTTTTTGGTCCAGGTATTCGCTCAGCCTCTCGATGGAGGGAGCTTCGTAAAGACAAACCGCACGACTCATATCTATTGCTGGAAAGAACTGATGTACGTGCAGGTCATCCGGCAGAGGAAAAACCTCTTCTGCACATTGTTGAAATTTTTCAGGATCACGGATGGTGTGTTCGATGGCTATAAACATGGGTATCACCTTTCTTTGATTTAGGTTTATAATTAGACTTGTCAGCATTCCGCCGGATGGCGTGTTCTGACAGCGTCGGTGCTTCGTTTGTTGAACTCTGCCAGGTCCTACCGGACTCTTGCAGGTTCAGCCGTAACCTAAACCATGCTTATAAGCCCTGCTTTGCTTAAACGTTCAAAGGTTTTGCTCAGACGTTTTTTTAGCCTCAACCGGAGAGATTCCATACTGATCTTTAAAAGCACGACTGAAATGTGAATGATTTTTCAATCCACAATCCAATGCAGCCTCAGTTACCGATTTATCGGTTTTTTGAAGCAGATACCGGCCATACTCAATCCGTTTCCGGGTCAGCCATCTGCCGGGGGTGGTATTGTAGATCTTTTTGAAATCTCTTTTGAAAAGTGAAAGGCTTCGCCCGCTCAGGCGCGCATACTCCTCCAGCTTCATCGGGTAGGTGAAATTTGACTCCATGACAGACTGCAGCGGTGGCCGGGATCTGTTGCAAAGTTCATGGAAATACAAGGCAACAGCCGCATTTTCCCTCATGGTTGCCACAATCATGATTAACTCTCTGAATTTGAGCTCTGCAAGCTTCGCATCCGGTTGTCCGCTGGTGGAAATGTATGACAAAAAGGATAGAAAGTAGGATTGGAGAATTTCATTATTCTGTACCCGAAGGATTGGCGCGGGATAATACTCACGGTCATTTACGGAGATTTCAATCCGGTTACTGATGACGGTTTCTTTAATGAAATGATCCGGTACAAACATAAACAGCGAGCAAAATTCATCATCAAAATATTGATAGATCGAATGAGCACCCTTTTTCACAAATATACAATCTCCCTCACCAGCAATCACCTCTTTATCTCCTGCAAACCATTTCTTCTTCCCCTTCATCACATACACAAAGTAGTTGTGATGGGTCCACATATCGAACCGGGAGTGACTTAGCGGACACTTGTAGTCAGCAAACAGGAGATCGTTTACGATGAGCCGTTTGCTGGCCGGAAGGTCTTTCATGAAGTCGTATACATTGAGCATGAGGCGGCGTTTAAAACGTTATACATTAATGCCGGTGGCTTTAACACACACGAATTTCCTATAATCTGTTTTTTATCCCTGACAGATAACGAACCAGATAAAAAAAGAGCTGCACATCCGGTTAAATCCCGGAAGAGCAGCTCTTGATCTGATCATGTAAACCGTTTAACCAATTCTTTCTAACTGATTATCAAAAATCTCTGTGAGCCGTTCTTGTTAATTCCGGTTCAAAGTCATCAGGAAGATTACTCTTCATCAATTTTTCAAAATAGGACCTTGCCATTTGCTCCTCACCGATCATTCTGGCCGCAAGAGCAGCGCCCATAAGCGTATTCATTCGGCCCGGCCAGATTTCATTCGATTCCTCATACGCTTCCATCGCATTTCTGGGCTGATCAATCGCCATGTAAAGATCACCTAAAGCTTCACGCGGTGGCTGCAGGGCACCCGGTGTTACGGGGTGTTTTTCTACAGAAGCTTCCAGCTCTGTTGCTTTTTGAGTCAGCTCAATCGCTTTATCTTCATCTCCTTCCTCCAGCGCAATTCTGCCAGCCAGCACGTGGCGTTCCGTATCAATATAGACGACCATATTATCATCGCCTCTCTCCATAGCGACATCCCGAAGTTCGGCGAGGCGTTGTTCGGCTTCTTTTGCGAGTTCAAGATCACCGGTGTGAATGGCTCCCATTCCTTTGGCATACCAGGTTAATCCTTCTGCCCAGGGAGATGCATCCCAGGGTAAATAATCAGGCGTTCTCGGTTCAAGGTTAACAGCCCGCTCCCAGTCGCGCTGTTCCACGGCAAGGCGTGCCGGAATAGCTGAAAAGTGAAAAGCACTGACAAACGTTTGCTGATGTTGATCCCGGGTCAATGCTTCCCTGTAAACTTGCTCAGCCTTCTCATCATTACCGCTTTGAAGATAAGCGTATACCATGTAATCAATGGCGTGAATGTAGTGGTGTGATTCTGCTCCGTTTACCGGGAAGTTGAGAGCAGCATCGGCTGATTGCTGGTTCCAACTGATCACCTGAGGCCAGTCGCCCAGGCGGACATAGATATGCGACGGCATATGGAGCGCATGAGGAACCTGTGGCGCGATTTCGGCATACGCTTCTACGATATCGAGCGCATTCTCTGCACGGCCATCTACATCCGTAGCGTGAATGCTGTAGTGGATGGCACCGGGATGGGCTTGTTCGCGGTTGTAAACATCACGAAGAATTCGTTCCGCTTCGTCGAAAAGCGCATCTCTTTCATCGGTAAACTGTGCCTGGGTCATGAGTGAGAGGCCATAGAAGGCGGCTATATCCAGGTCATCGGGATGGGCACGATACGCCTCTTCAACTCCTTCTGTCCACCGGTCGATTCGGGTTCGGAAGTCCGCGGTTTCAGGTTCTTTGAAGAATTGGTAGGTAGATTTTACCAAGAGCTCTTCCCTGTCGGAATTTACCTCTTCCATCGCCCGGTTGATCATCTCCCAACCCCGGTTCAAATCCTCTTCACTGGGCCGGGTTCCCCAGATTGGCTGGAAAAGTGTTGTAGCAGCACCCCAGTAGGCCATTGCACAATTGGGATCTGCGCCGATGATCTCTTCGAATTCTTCCCGGGCTGTCATATACATCATATGATGCAGCATCCCAATCGCGTGATCTACATCATCGCGCACATCCTCTGCGCAGTTTACCTGAAAATTGATCTCGCCAATGGACTGCCCTTCAGGGACCGGGTGATCGTCGTGCATATTGTGATGATCCTGAGCCGTTGTGGATACGTGCATCAGGCTGATTAGCAATAGCGTAGCTGAAATGATCAGAAGTAATTTTTTTAGAAGTATTTTCATGACAGAATAGGTTTAGTCAACATTTGTTTGTTTCAAGTCGTATTGAAAAAGGTGTTTAGGCACCTTCAGAGCTGGTGATTTCCAGCACGTAATCGATTTCAAAAATATTGGTTATCGGTGCATCGGCGTGGTCCGCATGCTTTCTTACTAAGTCGATATTATCCGCGACATACACACAGTGTGATTTATCTTTACTGATGTAGGAGTGAATCCAGTGAATTTCAGGGCCGATTTCTTTTGCTGCCCTGTATGAGTTGAGGGCAGCGGCTTTTTTATCCCTCTCATTCAGGGCGTGAATTCCGGGAAGATCTCTTTCAATTACAAATTTTGGCATAACATATATTTTCGGGTTTTGAGGGACTTTTTTATTAGAATACTGTTTCAGTGGCAAATAAATTGGCATTACTTTTTGACAGAGAGGGTTTCGGACGTTAGATTATATGTATTGATGGATAGTAACGACTGAAAACAATCCACCCTCTGATTATTTAAAGCCGAAAAAAAGGGAAGTGTCTATCACGGGCGGAGAAGTTTTCAGGCGAGGGGTCACAAATTGTGGAGTTTTCACGAGTAATTGACGGGAGGTAAACATGGGTAATCCCCGTATTACGAAATTACTTCAAGCTCATAAATCGGGTAAGGAGGAGGCTTTGGATCAGTTAATCCCTCTCGTGTACAGCGAAATGCAGAAGATGGCAAAGGGGCGAATGAGAGGTGAAGACCCAGACCATACGTTTAGCGCAACAGCTCTTGTTCACGAAGCTTATCTGAAGTTAATCAATTTCAACCGGATCGACTGGCAGAACCGGAACCACTTTTACGCCATCGCCTCCCAGGTGATGAGGAATATTCTCGTAGATTATGCTGTAAAACAAAATGCCCAAAAACGTGGCGGCAACCGATACAGGGTAACACTCGGCCAAGAACATGTGAAACATGAAGTTAACCTGGAGGAGATTATTTCGGTTGACCAGGCACTGAAAAAGCTGGAAAATATTGATGAACGACAGGCCCGGGTTGTGGAGTGCCGTTTCTTTGGGGGATTGACGATTGAGGAGACCGCAAAAACACTGGGGATCTCGGAGCCAACCGTCAGCCGTGACTGGAAAGCCGCCCGGGCATGGCTGAACAGGGAGCTCGGGGAGGAGGGCTAAGCGCATTACGCATAGGGCATGGCGCATGGCGAAAAAAAGTGTAAGGGTTTGTGATATTTTGGTTCATATAGGTATGTAATCAAACTATAACTTATATGGATATTTTTATGGCAAAGTTCAGATTTGAAGATTTAGAAATTTGGGAATTGGCAATTGAAATCGCTGATCGACTTTTTGATATAGCAGATGATCTTGAACGGAGAAGGCTATATCGATTTGCGGGTCAGTTAAGAGGAGCTGGTATGAGTATGTCAAACAATATTGCTGAGGGTTCGGGCTCAAGGTCGAATAAAGTATTTATTCAATATCTGGAATACGCAAGGAATTCAACTTTTGAAAATGCAAACATACTGATATTAATGAATCGAAGAGGATTAGTTTCTGATTCTCATAAAGAAGTGATCTCAGAGGAACTGGATAAACTCTGCAGGAAGATAACAAACTTTCAAAAATCATTAAAACGCTAAGCGCTAAGTGCTTAGCACATAGGGCATGTCGCTCTGCCCTATGCGCTCTGCCCAAAGCGTCAAGCACTCTGCCATGAATAATTGGGAAAAAATAAAAGAGATTTTTTCCAACGCCCTTCAATTAAAGGGCGACGAGAGAGAATCGTATATGCAGCAGGCTTGCGGCAGCGACGAAGACCTATACCGGGAAGTACGCTCGTTAATTGAGGCTGATCAACAGGCAAGCATCCTCGACCGGCCGTTGGATCGGTTCACCAGAGAAATTTTTGACAGCACTCGTGAACCGGGTGAGATTATCGGGAGATACAAAATTTTGAAAGAGCTTGGTGAGGGAGGGATGGGTAGTGTATACCTTGCAGAGCGGGCAGATGGACAGTTTGAGCAGAACGTAGCGATTAAAATTTTAAAATCGGGTTTTCATACCGAAGATCAGCTGAAGCGTTTTATCGCAGAACGTCAAATTCTGGCAACCCTGAATCACGAACATATTGCCAGGCTTTATGATGGTGGGGTTACAGATAATGGGCAGCCCTGGTTTGCTATGGAACTGATCGAGGGAAGTCCAATCGATGAATATTGCAGGAAACATCAGCCAAACCTGAAAGAGAGACTTTCACTTTTTATGGAAGTGTGTGATGCTGTTCAGTATGCACACAGAAAGCTTATTGTCCATGGTGATATCAAACCGTCGAATATCCTGGTAACAGACAGCGGTCAGGTGAAACTGGTCGATTTTGGTATATCAAAAATACTGAAATCGGGTGAGGATCTGGGTGATGACAACGAAAAAAGCGTATCGCAGTTCATACCGGTTACACCTGCATATGCCAGCCCGGAACAACTGCAGGGCGGACAGATCACTACATCTTCTGATATATATCAACTCGGGCTGGTTTTGTATGAATTAATTACAGGAAGAGGCCCTTTTCAGCTTGATGAACTAACTCATCAAGAGATAAAGCAGGTGATTTGTAACACCTCCCCACCTGCTGCGGGTGACATTCTGAGCGAGAATGAAAAAAGAGATGAACTTGAAAAATGGCCTGTCAAAGCCAGAGACGTTCGCGGTGATCTGGATGCCATTTTAATGAAAGCGATTGATCCCGAACCAGATCAACGGTATCACTCGGCTGAACAGATTGTGGCTGACATTCAGCGCCACTTTCAGAAACAACCGGTCATTGCACGTGATCAAACCTGGACGTATCAATTAAACCGATTTTTTGCCCGACATAAAACTGGTACAGCATCAATTGCAGCTGTGTTAACACTTTTAGTTGTATATGCAATTTCTGTTACTTCGCATTCTAAACAGACAGAAGAAGCACTCGAGCAAGCACGTTTAGAAGCGGAAAAATCAGAACAGATTGCCAATTTCATGATGGGTATGTTCGAAGCCGGTGATCCTTATGAAAATCTTGGGGATACCGTAACTGCCCGTGTATTGCTTGATCGGGGCATACAATATGCTGAAGAACTTGATAGTCAGCCGACTGTACAGGCCAGGATGTTCAATGTGGTTGGGCGTGTTCACCGAGAGCTTGGGGAGTATGAAAAAGCTTACCCTTTATTGAAAAAATCGTTACTACTTAAGAAAGAGCATCAGCCGTCAGAAGAAATTGCAATTGCCGATAGTTACTACAGGCTGGGTACTGTGATGCACCATATGGGAGAGTACAGAGAGTCGAACGAATACTTTGAGAACGCGCTGGATATTTATGGGAAGCATCCGAAGCACGAATCAGCAGAGTACGCCAGCTCACTATTTGCACATGCAAATGTTCGGAATGTCCACCGCGATCCGGAGACAGCTCTTAAACTGCACAAACAGGCTTATGAGATGAGAAGAAAGCTTTTTGGCGAATATCACGCAGATGTAGCGGCAAGCAGCCGGTCACTCGGCTTCACCTACCATCTGTTGGAGCAACCGGATACGGCAGACCACTTCCTGAAGGAATCATATGATATCTATCATGAAATATACGATCCACATCATCCTTCAATAGCGGAACTGTTAACCGTATATGCCCGTGTGGTTGAGCGGAACGGAGATTCACAGCGGGCGATTGAAATGCTGAAGGATGCCGTTGAAATCCGTAGCCGGGCATTTGGAGAGTTTCATACCAAGACCGGTACGAGTCAGAAAGCTCTTGCGGATCTTTACAGAAACAACGGAAATTTTGAAACTGCTGAGGAGATTTACCTTGACCTTCTGTGGGCGATCGAAAACAGGCTGGGTGGAAATAATCCGCTGTATCGTCCGGTGGTGCAGGCGCTCGGAAAATTGTACCTGGAAACGGATCGCTTTGAGGAGGCAGAGCCGAGACTTCGTCAGACGGTGAATTTGCTTGAATCGGTGCTGAATGAATCACACCCACGGGTACTATCCGCACGGCGTGACCTTGCAGGCTGTCTGATTGAACTGTTTCGGCTGGATGAAGCGAATGAACTTCTCGCTGAAAACCTCAATGTACTTACCCGGCAGGAAGATGATCAGTACCTGGACGAGAAGGTGGAAACGCTGCGGAAACTTGTGAAGCTGCATCAATCGTGGGACCGGTTTGAAGATGCATCCGAATATGAAGATCAACTGGAACAGGTCGCATTGGCAGCCCGCAATTAATAACCTGAATTCGATTTTAAAATTGAGTAATAAAATGATGATGCCCTAAGGGTCTCATCCCGTGCTTGATGCACTGATTTTTTGAACGCGAAATGAGATCTCCCATCCTCAATACATACAGGAGATACCCTGCCGAGGCGTGGCATGACGGTACTGATGAAAAACATCACACCTGCCCCATTTCAACGGACAGGTGTGGTAAAGCTTTCAACACCTTTCTATATCGTAACCTCTGTTACACATCATCAGAGTTGATATCCACGGTAATCATAAACCCGTTGGTTCCGGATGATTCAAAGCTGTTTTCACCTTCATGATAGCCCTGAACTTCATTCGGCATCATTACGAATCCATCGTGGCGTGGTGCTCCCCAGTAGATAATATTCGTGAGAACTGCGGGCTCATCGTTCATTGCGGTAGGCGGATGAATCAGCCGCATCTCAGCAGAGTTTCCGCCATCCAAAAGTGCGGTTGCGCGGGAATTATCAGCAGTCCATGTAATCGGTTTGTCTTCTTTTATTTCGAAAGAACGCCATTCAACCGGGACAAGGTGCTCAAGTACGGCAGCAATTCCGGCACGCTGTTCATCCGTAACCGAGGGATCAAAATGGATAACGGCCCAGTCCATCGTGCCATCTTCCCATCCTTCCCCGAGATCACCGGCAACCCAGTATGTAGCACCGGAAAGGTCGGTGTCACCATGATGTCCCTCATTTACCTGCCAGGCGATGTTAAATTTGCAGTAGTGCTCCTCTTCCTCATCATGTGAGTGGCTGTGAGAAGCGGGTTCCATATTAAAGTAGCATTGACAAAACATCGGGCAGGTGCAGGCTTCGATTGCAGTGGCGTTTAGCGACCATTCTGTTTGATGAACTTCCGGATGAGCTTCATCGGGCTGGTAAATCAGAAATGCTGTTCCAAACAGAAGTATAACGAGAGATGCTGTAATTATGGTTCTGTACATGAGTAAACCTCCTTTAGAGCTGATCCGGCCGGAGGCTAATATTTTTGAATGGATAAACACCACCCGGCTCAGTCAGCTGCTTGATTAAAATTATATCTTGTACTCATGTAAGCTGAAAAGCGGGAAATTATTTATCATAGTCACACGCGCATTTCACCAGTTCTTTAAAAAGCCGCCTCTGCCTCCTCACCTGGATCAGATACTCAGGATGCCACTGTACGCCGATCACATAATTGTATCCGGGATGCTCTAATGCCTGGTTTATCTCGGTATGCAGCTCACGGGCAACAAGCTTCACTCCTTCGCCGGGAGTGTCGATCGCCTGGTTGTGCAGTGCATTCACATTACAGACCGTAGTATTCAGAACCTCATGCAATTTTGATCCTTTTTCGATCTGGATTCTTTTTTTCGGGAAGATAGATGAGACTTGCGGGGTTTCCTCGTAATACCCGCTGATGTCCTGGTGAAGATTTCCCTGGAAGTGGACATTCATAAGCTGCATTCCGCGGCAGATGCCAAGTACCGGTTTATTCTCAGCCAGGGCATCGTGCAGCAGTGTAAGTTCCAGTTTATCACGATCTGTGTCGATTGGTGCAGATTTCGTATGCTGAAAATAACGGGCCAGCCAGTAGATTGGGAAAAACAGGATAGACAACACCCACTCAAAAATGGTGCGGCCGTCTTTCGCCAGCTTCGCTTTTTCAACTCTCTCCTGGCCATAACGGAGTGGCTCAACATCCGCCCCTCCGCCGATAATAAGGCCGTCAATTTCGGTGATCTCTGCAGGATTTTTCACGGTAATTCGCTGCGGTTTTCCACCAGCAAGACGAATAGAAAGCGCTGTAAATAACCATGCACCGGTCCCGCCTTCATCCGGGCCGGTAACTCCAATTACAGGTCGTTTACGAATCATTTTTTACCCATCTGTCCATAAATTGAATCCATTTCTGTTCAAATCGTATCAGTGTACCTTTCTTGATTTTAAACCATGCGCTGCAGTACTGGGAGAGCACCCTCTCATCATGAGCAAGCTTTTCAACCAGTACCCAGCGGTTCCATTCATCGGCGAGTGTCCATCCCGGTTTTTCGATAGAGCAGTTCGGGAGCCTGTAGTGATAGGTGGGACGACTGCTGGTCAGAGTATCATCGAGCAGTTTGGATGTGTAATCGGGGTCGAGGTGCATAAAAACCGGCAGCATATCGAGCGGACGATTCCTGGAGTTTTCAAACCGAAAGTAATCACGGATCAATCCCCGGAGGTCCGGAGTGTAACTTTCATTTAAAATCAGATTCAGGTATTCCTCTTTATACTCATTGATATAGGGAGTAAGGCGCCGGCTGATATTGATGTTGGCATCTTTACGAATCCAGGGGTCCAGCAATACATATGCACGTAGATGATTCAGAAGGCTTTTGGGTGAATCGTCTGGAATTTCAGGGTTGATGTGCAGGCCAAATGCATAAAAAACAGAACTGCCTGTACCCTTCGCCTTCCATATACGTAGTTCATCAAGCAGCCGGTTGAGCTGTTCCATTTCTGACAGCCGCACGGGAGGAGTGATAATTTCGAAGGGGACGACTGAAGAAGCCATCTGCTTAAGGCGTTCTTCAATTGTAGCAAGATTTTTAAATGATTTGATATGAATGCCGATCGTGTCCAGGTACGATTCATACTTTTTATCCCGAAGTAACTGCGCATCCAGTTCCAGCTGGAACAGTCCTAAAGTGGTATCCACCACCAAATGCTTATAGGTGCTCACCCGCTGGATCGTTCCGCCGTACAAATCCTGGATCACACCGGCAGCATCCGACATCTCCACACCTGTAAACTCAAATTCATACCCTGCCGATCGTTCATCTCCGGCAGGATTTGTTGTAACAGGAGGTTGGTTAAATGCCTGTTTGGCCATTTTCTTTCAAACGTTCAGTTAATCGGTTTTTGCAGATGGATATTATGTATGAATTACTAAAGGCATGAACGTCAATACACTGCAAGAAATTCAATAGCTAAAAAAATAAATCAGATGTAAGTTGTTTTGATGGGTATTCGATCAGTATCAAATAGAAAAACTTTATACTGATTTGTGTGGAATCAATTCTTTCCAGATTATCTTGTATTGCACACGTCAGCTCCAAAGGAGCGCCGGTCAAAAACATCGTGCAACGCGCGATGACATTTAAAGAATCCAATTCTTAAAATCAGAAAAACTGAACGAATTTAGTGGCAGTGCTGATGCGCATCAGACCATACAGTTCCGGGAGGGCAATCGACGGGACTTCCGCCTCCGAATAGTGACATGGCAACCAGGATCAAAACAATAAAGACGACTGCAGCTACGCCGATCATTGCTATTTTTGATGAACGTCCGGCTTCATCATTTTTCTGGCAGCAATTTTTATACTTTTTCCCGCTTCCGCAGTGGCACGGTTCATTACGTTTTGGTCGGTCAGCCATAATCTTCTAATTCTGTTTAATGAAAGTATTGGATAAAATGCGCAAGATTGTATCCAAGTACAAAGCAATACTTTTATCCCCAGAGTTCAGGCGAGAAGGGGTGAATTCCGTTCTCATCAAAATGAAGCGGGTGATCGCGGTCTTCAGCCAGCAGGAGCGGCCCGTCGAGATCCACGATTTCAACTCCTTGTGCAACAAGGAGCGCCGGCGCCATGGCAAGTGAACTCCCAACCATGCAGCCCACCATTATTGAATATCCTTCCTTTATGGCGGCATCACGCAGGGCGAGAGCTTCGGTCAGACCGCCCGTTTTATCAAGTTTGATGTTGACCATGTCGTAGCGGTCTTTTAGTGCCGGAAGACTTTGACGATCGTGGCACGATTCATCTGCACAAACCGGCAGAGGTCGTTCGATCTCTTCAAGAAGTGCGTCATCACTGGCGGGCAGCGGTTGTTCCACCATTTTTACCCCGAGACGGAGCAGGTGGGGTGCCAGCTCTTTGTAGACATCAGCAGTCCAGCCCTCATTTGCATCTACAATTATATCAGATTTTGGTGCGCCCTTTCTTACGGCTTCGAGGCGGGGCATATCATCCGGCGTTCCCAGTTTAATTTTTAACAGCGGGCGAAACGAATGTTTTTTGGCCGCCGCCTGCATTCGTTCGGGAGTGTCGAGCGATAGCGTGAAAGCGGTAATTTGCGGAATTGGTTTTTCAAGGCCGGCAAGCTGCCATACCCTTAAATTTTTGGATTTTGCTTCGAGGTCCCATAGAGCGCAATCAACCACATTCCGTGCAGCTCCGGCCGGCAACAGATCCTGGAGATCAGTGCGTGTAAACATTGACGGCAGAGATTGAATCTGTTCGGTAACGCTCTGCAGTGTTTCATCATAACGGGAATATGGAACGCACTCACCCCTCCCGATGATGCCATCTGCTGTGATTTCTGCGGTTAATACTTCGGCATGCGTTCTGGAACCGCGTGCAATGGTAAAAACTTCAGCGAGCGGAAAAGAATCTGTCCATACGTTAACCTGAAAGTTTGCCATTAAATCTCCTCAAGTGCATCTACAAGACGCCCGGCACCGTGGCGGTATGGATCAACAGTGGGAAGTCCCATCCGGGATTCAACTTCTGCCAGGTATTCATTCGCCTCCTCATCAGAAAGAGCGGCTGTGTTAATCGAGATGCCTGTAACTTTGCAGTTACCGTTCACAATTTTAGCCATCTCCAGTGAGAGGTCCCGCAGGGCTTCGAGTGAGGGAAGCTTGTAACCGGGAATTCCGCGCATATGCTCACGGGTCGGTTCATGACATAAAACGAGAGCGTCCGGCTGCCCCCCGTGAATAAGTGCGAGTGTTACCCCGGAAAAGGATACATGGAATAGTGAACCCTGTCCTTCAATAAGGTCCCAGTGATCGTCATCGTTGTCGGGCGTGAGCCATTCAATCGAACCGGCCATAAAATCGGCTGCAACTGCATCCAGCGGCACGCCTTCTCCGGTGATCAAAATTCCGGTTTGTCCGGTGGCACGGAAATCTACATTCATCTCGCGTTTTTTCATCTCTCGCTCCATCGCAAGTGCGGTATACATTTTCCCAACAGAGCAGTCAGTACCCACGGCGAGACACCGTTTTCCGCTTCGCTTTTCACCGGTGGCGATCGGGTATTCGTGCTGAGGCACGCGTACATCAATCAGCTGTCGGTTGAGTTTACCCGCTTTTTCTGCCAGAACCGGATCATTACGGAGCAGTTTATGCAGTCCGGACGCGAGATCAAATCCTTTATCAAGAGCTTCCAGCATGATCTCTTTCCATGATTCGGAGATCAAACCTCCGCGATTTGCCACCCCGATGATCATCGTTTCAGCTCCGGCCTCTTTCGCTTCATCCAGCGTCATATCGGGAAGGCCGAGATCGCCTTTACAGCCGGGTAGCCTCAGCTGGCCAATTGCATATTCGGGTCGCCAGTCACGGACGCCTTTGGCAACTTTTACAGCAAGCTGGTCGTGGGCATCCCCTAAAAAAAGTAAATATGGGGTTTTAATCATTTCGTGCAGAGTGTTTAAAGGTAACAGGTTAAGCCGCTAATGATAGGAATAAAACGATCAACTTCCCACTTCAAGGCCGATCTCATTGAGCTGATTTACCGAAAAACCTGACTTTGATTGTTGAATTTTAAAAACAAAAGTCCCCCTTAAAAAGAGGGTGTGAGGAAATACTTAATCAAAGATATCGGCCATTTATTTTTACCACGAAGACGCAAAGCCACGAGGGTACACGAAGTGTAACAAAATCAAATTACTAGCCTTCGTGATTCTTCGTGTCATCGTGACTTCGTGGCCAAATTGAAGGAGTTTTTTTAATGCTTGTTGATTTATTTTCTCACAGCCTCAAAAAAGGGGAATGAGGGGAATGAGGGGGATGTTCATCAGAGTATGGAAAAATTCGATGGACACCCCTCTAAATCTCCCCTTGTTAGGGGTTGTGAGTAAATTATTTTCCAAAGAAAATGCATGTAAATAAAAGAAGAGTTCTGCCATTTTCATAGCTCTCAGGCTTTCTGACCCACCCCCGTCCCCTCCCTATCGCGCCCTAACGGGACTTGATATGGAGGGGAGCTTCAATACAAGCTTCTACACCGTAAAAAAAATATTGCCAACGAAGTAGAGTGTAAATTCTCACAACCTCGTTAGGGGAGACTTAATACCTAATAAAGGACATTATTTAGGAATCGAAGTGAGGTGAAAAAGACTGATCGATCAGAACCGTCAAAATTTCGTTACGGGTTGATTCAATCTTTGTATACTAAAGATCTGAACTTCGAATAAAGCTGAATCAAAAGATTAATACTAAATATTCTCCCTCATGCACGGAAAAAAGAGATACATCCTGATTCTCCCATTTCTGCTGATTCTCTTAACTGTGAATTTTTACCCGGAATCCAATCATCAAAATTCGGATGTGAATACGGTTAGCATCACTATTGATCTCTCATCGGAACAGCAAACGATTCATGGATTTGGAGCCTCAGATGCGTGGAGCACCCAATTTGTAGGTAAAAACTGGCCGCTGGAAAAGAGAGAGCAGATTGCGGATTACCTGTTTAGCCGGGAAACTGACCGGGATGGAAATCCGGAGGGGATTGGCCTTTCGATCTGGAGATTTAACATCGGCGGAGGAAGTGCGGCCCAGGGTGAGGAGAGTAAAATCAGCGATGAATGGAGACGGGCGGAAGGATTTTTGCAGGATGATTTCAGCTACGATTGGTCACAGCAGTCGGGTCAGCAGTGGTTTTTGCAGGCAGCAAAAGAGCGCGGTACTGAAACATTTATCGGGTTTTCAAACAGCCCGCCGGTTCAGCTTACACGCAATGGGCGGGCCAACGGTGAAGGCGGAAGCTCCGCAAATCTTGCCGAAGAGTACTACAGTGATTACGCTGAATTTCTTGGAAATGTGGTTCAATATTTTGAAGAAGAAGGGATATCGTTTCACTCCATCAGCCCTATGAATGAGCCGCAATGGGACTGGGCTGAAGGAAATAACCAGGAAGGGAGCCGGTGGCAGAACCATGAAATTGCCGGAGTTGTACGTGCAATTGATAGCCATTTTACGGAGGAGGGAATCCAAACGAAAATTGAGATACCGGAAGCAGCGCAGATCAATTTTCTATATTCTGACGGCCCCGACGGGCGCGGGCACCAGCTCGATTATTTCTGGGGTGATGAGGAGACTCGAATCGACGATCTGACGAAATTATCTCCAACGGTAGCAGCCCATAGTTACTTTACCACATGGCCGGTATCCGACTTGATCCGCCATCGCAAAGCACTTCGTGATAATATAAATGCGATGGACAACCCGCCCGAACTCTGGATGAGCGAATATTGTATTCTGGAAGATAATGAAGAGGTGCAGGGTCCGGGAAGGGATACCGGGATGGATCCGGCGCTCTACATGGCCCGTGTGATGCATTATGAGCTGACCATCACAAACTCAGCAACATGGCAATGGTGGCTCGGCGTGAGTCCATACGATTACAACGACGGACTGGTTTACATTGATCACGACAAATATGATGGCCAGGTGTACGATTCGAAAAAATTGTGGGTGATGGGAAACTTCAGCCGGTTTATCCGTCCGGGTGCAGTTCGTCTGGATCTATCAACAGACGATGGACTTACCGAGGAGGAGCGCGCTGAACAGGTGATGGTTTCTGCCTACAAAAACATCGATGGAAGTATCGTTACTGTTGCGATAAATTATTCCGAAGAGGAAAGGGTCCTTCAGGTAAAGACCGAAAATGGCGACGGGCAACCTTTAGAACAGACGGTATATACCACTTCATCACGCCACAACCTGGAGATTACAAATTCCGGCGATTCCGATAGCCGTATACAACTTCCTGCCCGTTCTGTAGTAACACTTTTTATGGATTGAGTGATGCATTACAAGAAAAATTAATGGCATTAAATCTCTGATTTTTGCATAATCATTCAGAGAGAGGTTTAAATACCAATAAGAGACAAAAGATTTATGCAAGTTGAGATTACGACAGATCTAAAATTAAAAACGTTTTACCGCTCCGGCCTGATTCTACTGTTTTTCCTGATAACGATCCTTTTAAGTCTTCAAAACATAAATAGACCGATATTTGGATTTTACCTCCCTGATTTAGTTACAGGCCTTTTATCCGGGCTGGCAACGGGTGCATTCGTGGCGGGACTATTTTCACCGCGCTTTCCTGTAATCGTACTGGATGAAGACGGGATCTCAACAAAAAACAGTCTTTGGGATCAGTCCGCAAAATGGGATCGGCTGAGAAATCTGTCCCTCCATACCAATAAAATCGTGATAACCTACAACCAAACCGGCGCAAGCGATACGATTCGGATACCGTGGCTTCTGCAAAAGAAATTAGATGAAATCGATGAAGCGATATCCCACTTTAGCAGTCTGCACAATCTGCAGTATTACTCAAAACGGACTATATGATTGACGGAGAAAAACCATGCTGTCTGAAGAGGTATTAAAGCAATTTTTTGATGAGCACTTTAAGAAATCATCCGGGCTTTTTCTTTACAAAGATAAACAGTTGCTGAAACAGAAAGATTATTCGGGATTCGCAGAACATCAGCTGAAAAAATCACGCACTATTTTCAGGGGCGCAATGCTGGCCTCTGTAGGACTATTCACCTTCGGTTTACTCTATTTTTTCGCATACATGACGGCCCCTAAAGCCGATTCCTTCAATCTTTATATTTCATTCGCGTACATCATCGGGGCACTCACTTCATTAACTTTCTCTGTAAAAGAGCATTACAGCATCAAAACCTCAATGAATCTGCTTCTGATGATTCTTGATGCGGAGAAAGCCACTGAACCTGATGGTGTTCAGGTTTTGGAAAGTCAATGAGAAGTTTGTCGCCTAAATATCATCAAGAGAGCGAGTGCAATTACCTTCTTCTCCTTTTTGGGTGCCTGATCTATGCAGCTGTACTTCTGTTCTGGCTTTTTGGTTATGGCGATACAACATTTATGATATTTGGCGGGATTTCAGCGCTGATCACGATTTTAAACAGTTATGATTCAGGAGGAAAACCCCCAACAGGTACGGTAGTTGAGACTGGAATTGACTGCGAATCCATTTAGCCCGTCAAAATGACTCATTGAACAGTAGCTGCATTAATGAATCTGGTTTTGTTTCAAGCCTCAGCATCCAAGTCTCGAAGAGACGACAGAATGTAGCCCCACAGTTCACTGTGGGGCGGGTTGGCCGGCAACGAACCTCATCAGTGCCGGGACTCATTGGTTACCGGGTTTTCTGTTTTACTCCGAGGTATAGTATGGGCTACGGTCTTTGGTATCTGCAAGGATTATGTTTGTCAGCTTAGCCATTCTTTAATCAGACTTCTGGACTTTGTTAGGAATGGATTTGGCTGATTTTTTGCATCCTTTTTCATTCAATTTCGTGTACATTCTACCGTTATTCATCTATCCCTAAACCGATCTTCTTTTAAATGAAACGCACGTCTTTTTCTTTTTTGATTTTCTTTGCCGGTCTGATTTTATCTGCAGCCTGGAACCCATCCTATGGTCAAACTGATTTTTCTGTTGAGTATGAAAAATTTACGCTCGATAACGGCCTGGAGGTAATTTTCCACAAAGATGATTCAAATCCTGTCGTGGCAGTAGCGCTCACCATCCACGTGGGTTCGGCCCGGGAGCTGCCGGGACGAACCGGATTTGCTCACCTGTTTGAACATCTTCTCTTCCTTGAATCGGAAAACCTGGGGCGTGGCGGACTCGATCAAATGAGCAGCCGAATTGGCGGATCAGGGGCCAATGGTTCCACCAGCCGCGATCGCACCAACTACTTTCAAACCGTGCCGAAAGACGCCCTCGAAAAGATGATCTGGGCGGAAGCTGATAAAATGGGCTTCTTCATCAACACGGTAAGCAGCGAAGTTCTGGAGAAGGAGAAGCAGGTTGTGAAGAACGAAAAGCGTCAGGGTGTGGATAATGCGCCTTACGGTCATACGAACTTTGTGATCCATCAAAATCTCTACCCGGAAGGCCATCCGTACAGCTGGCAAGTGATCGGCTCGCTGGATGATCTGCAGGCCGCTACGCTGGATGATGTGCGCCAGTTTTACAACAACTGGTACGTGCCGAACAACGCAACTTTAGTAATTGCGGGCGATTTCGATTCGGACCAGGCCCGCGAGTGGATTCACAAGTACTTTGATGAAATTCCGCGGGGCGATGAGATCGAGGCGATGGATAAAAAGCCGGCCAATCTTTCCGAAACAAAGAAACTCTATCACGAAGATAACTACGCCCGCCTTCCTGAACTGCGCATGACGTGGCCGGGAGTGGAGCAGTATCACCCTGACAGCTACCCGCTTCAGATCCTGACCCAGCTCCTGGCCGATGGCAAAACGGCGCCGCTTTACCAGGTGCTCGTGGAAGAGGAAGAACTGACGTCCGGCATCAGCATGTTCAACTCAACCTCTGAACTCGCCGGTGAAATCGGGCTGCGGGTGAGAGCGTATCCAAATACCGATCTGAATGCCGTCTCCGAAGCAATTGGCAGTGCCTTTGAAAGGTTTGAAACCGACGGATTTTCTGATCGCGATCTTGAACGGGTGAAAGCGGGTATTGAAACGAGTTTTTATAACGGGCTGACCAGCGTGCTCGGCAAGGCCTTTCAGCTTGCGCAATACAACATTTTTGCCGGGGATCCGGGCTACATCAACCGCGATATTCAGCAGACACTCGACGTCACACGCAAGGATGTGCTGCGGGTGTACGAGCAGTACGTGAAAGGCAAGCATTATGTAGCTACCAGCTTTGTGCCACGAGGCCAGGCTGATCTCGCCCTGGAAGGCTCAGAGGAGGCCGAAGTGGTCGTCGAAGAGATCGTGGAGGGAGCCGAGGAGGAGATTATTGAACCGGGCGAACCCGACTTTGAACGCACCCCATCGAGCTTCGACCGAACGGCGGAGCCGCCTTACGGGGAAGCACCGCAAATCACCCCGCCAAATGTTTGGACCTCTGAACTCGGCAACGGTATGAGCCTGTATGGAATTGAGGATTTTGATCTTCCGCTGGTTCATTTTGATATTCGGATTCGGGGAGGATTGCTGGCTGAAGATCCCGAAAAAACAGGGGTTTCAAATCTTCTGGCCGGCGTGATGACCCGCGGCACAGAAAACCGCACGGCGGCTGAACTGGAGGAGGCGATCGATCTGCTTGGCGCAAGCATCAACGTGCGATCCGGGCAGCAGGAATTTGTGATCTCGGGAACAACGCTTTCGCGAAATTATGAGCAGACGATTGAGCTTGTGGAAGAGATTCTGATGGAGCCGCGCTGGGATGAGCGCGAATTTGAGCTGGCGCGCCAGAGTGTGCTCAGCCAGATCGCCCAGCAGAGCTCCAATCCAAACAGCATCGCCACAGCAGAATTCAATAAGCTGCTTTATGGCGAAGGGCACATTTTATCATTCAGTTCACTCGGTACTGAGGAAAGCGTTGAGGCGATTGCAATGGACGATTTGAAGGCATACTATAATGAGTATATCGCGCCGGAGCTCTCCACATTTCACGTTACAGGAGCGATCAGCCAAAACAATCTGGTCAGTTCGCTGGATGGAATTAACAGCCGGTGGGGAAATCGCGGAGCGGAAGTTGTCAATCCGGATATGCCGGAACCGGTGTCAGAATCCCGGGTCTATTTTTACGATGTGCCAAACGCTTCGCAGTCTGTTTTGCGAATCGGGTATCTCTCACTGGAAGAGACGGCTGACGATTACTACCCGGCAACCGTGATGAACTACATCCTGGGCGGCGTCGGGTTTGCATCCAGGCTCACGCAGCAGCTTCGTGAAGGACAGGGCTATACATATGGCATTCGCTCCGGTTTTAGCGGCTCTGATATTCAGGGGCCGTTTACCATCAACAGCGGCGTGCGAAGCAACGTTACGCTCGAAGCGACGGCGCTGATCCGGGATATTCTCGCCGACTATCCTGATACTTTCACCGATACAGATCTGGAAAACACAAAAAGTTTTCTATTGAAAAGCAATGCGCGCGCATTTGAAACGCCGGGTGCCAAACTTGGTATTCTGCGCACAATGAGCAGCTATGGCTGGAGCGCCGAATATATCCGGGAGCAGGAGCAGGTTGTGGAGGATATCACCATAGAAGAAATTCGAACCCTGGCCCGCCAGTATGCCGATCCCGACCGGATGATCTACCTGGTAGTTGGGGATGCGCGAACCCAGTTATCCCGGCTGGGCAATCTCGGTTTTGGTGATCCGGTTTTGCTGAATGATTGATTAATGAAGATCACTTGAGCGGGCAACCCCATTTAAAAGATGACAGTTGGATAAATCCCCACTCGAGAGGGGATAGAATTGAGAAAGCGCGCGAAGCGAGGCTTTCGAAAATCAGGGGTGTGTTCCCAAAAGCTTTGATCAAAACTTAACTCTCATTGTGGCTCCTGGCCATTCCAACACACCCCTCGGTTTGAAAATCTGCGTTCCGCAGTTTTCAATTCCATTTTCGCTTGCGCGGGTAAAAAGAGGAACCCTCTCAAAAAGGGGATTTCCTTCAAGGAATAAATCTGTCATCAGCAGCTGCTAATTTCGCCTAAAAGCAGAGCAACACCATTTTTGAGGCAACAGTACAAAAGTCCCCTCTTGAGAGGGGATTTAGGGGTGTGTTCGTGATGGCAAAACACTTCGATTGAAGCCTGTAAAAAGCACATTTTACAATCTATCACCGTTAGGCTGTCCAAAAAGGTTGTCAGCTTCCCCATCACTTATTAGACAACCTCTTATCATTCAAGAATTGAACCCGGCTCAAATTGCCTTTAGTTTGGTAAAACAGACAATTCCTTTGTTGAATTGATCTTCAACTTTGAACCCTGCCCGTTCAAAAAGTGCGTTGCTCTCTTCAATCGTCCAGAATTGTAGTCCTCCAAATCCGGCCGGTCCCTGTAGCAGTTTGCCGGCAATTGAGCCTGCTTTCAGGAGGTGCATCATAAAAAACAAACCGTCTTTTTTGATAACGCGCCGGCATTCATACAGAACTTTCAGCTCATCGGTGAGTTCATTGAGGGTGCCGCCCATCATCAGTCCGTCAAACGTGCCGGCAAAAAACGGCATCTCGCGGGCATCGGCACGAATCAGATAAAGGTCAACGGATTCTTTCGCTGCTTTTTTTCGCGCTTCCGATAGCATCGGCCGGGAGAAATCAATGGCTGCGACTGAGGAATCCGCACTGATTTTTTTTACCGTTCGGGCATAAAGTGCTGTTGAACAGCCCACATCGAGATACAAACCGCCCGGTTTAGGTTCCAGCCAGTCGGTCAGAAGCTCTTTCTCTTTTTCGATAGGAAATGATTCGCCGGTAAGAATAGAGATCGACTGATTCCTCCAAAGATCTTCATAAACAGATGCGGTGATCCCGAAATGATTGCTTTGCTGGGCCAGGGAGTAGGAGTGTTTTTTTGTAAACAGATCGGCAATGTTGCTTTTAATCACGTACTCCTTTCCATTACCTGATGTGAGCGTTCCGGAGTAAGGTTCCGACAGTTTTGAGGCGGCTTCCGGAAGAAGAATGGAGTGCTGGTCGCTGTCGGGTGCACGTAATTTAAGGTCCATAAGGCATTTTGAGTCTAAGGGTTAGGCCATGTTACGGCACAACACCGGCGGAGTTACAGGGGTTCTTTTTTCGGAAAGGAAGATTAGAAAAAGAAACGAAAAAATCGCTTATGAAAGATAGAAACCGCCATTCGCTCTGTGTGCCTTACTTCTGAATCACAATCGATATTTGTGCTCCTTTTTCCACGCCCAGCATCTCGTGCGCATCACCTTTGTTGATAGCGATCTCCAGCATGCCCGCGCTTCCGATGTAGGCAGCCGGTTCGCCTTCGGTTACCTCTCCAAATGTATTCACCAGCCGGTCAAGTATGGTATTTCCCACGTAGATTTTGATATTGGGATCCTCACCGGCTTCTTCAATCATCTCTTTTGGAATATTACTGATCAGGTTGCCGAATCGGTCGATATGCACAATCCATCCCTGGATACCATCTTTATCTGATATGGGTACGGCCCAGCGGTAGGTTTCCAGGCTCTCCAGCGGCTTCCCCAGTTCATGGATATCTGTTCCGTTTGCAAGATGAGCGGCTACCGGCGCAAAAATATCGCGCCCGTGAAAAGTATTTGACGGGTTTGGCCGCCAGAATTTCGAATTTGTCAGTTCCACCGTGTGATGCTCATATTGATCGGCAATCAACGAGAAGATGCCGTTATCGGGTCCTACAAAAATCTGGTCCTTAATCTGCATGGCAATCGGTTTCCTCTGCGTGCCCACACCGGGATCTACAACTACCAGATGTATGCTATTTGGAGGAAACAGCATAGCCGAATTTCGCACAACCCATGCTCCGGCCATAATATCCTGCGGGGGAATTTCGTGAGAAATGTCGATCATCCTCACCCCGGGCGCGATTGAAAGAATCACTGCTTTTAACACTCCGACATAGTGATCCTGAACTCCGAAATCAGTTGTAAGAGTGATCAGTGGCAACATCAATCAGGCATAGCTGTTCAGCATCACGGGCATTACAAGCATCAGCATTTCTTCCCCTTCCGATTCATCCGCAGGTTTTACAATTCCCGCACGATTAGGAGTTGAAAATTCAAATGTGGCTTCATTACCATCTACATTGCTCAGAATGTCGGCGAGATATTTGGCATTAAACCCGATCTCCATCTCTCCCGCATCGTATTCACAGCTGATGGTCTCCTTTGCCTCGCTGCTCATATCAATATCTTCTGCGCGGATTGTGATTTTATCACTGGAAAGCTGCAGACGAATCTGGCGTGTTGTAGTGCTTGAAAAAACCGCTACACGTTTCACAGTGGAGAGCATCTGGTCTTTTTCAATACGGAGAATTTTGTCGTTATCCCGTGGAATTACTGATTCGTAATTTGGGTACTGCTCATTAATCAGCCGGGTGATGATGATGGTGTTGCCGCTCTTAAACTGAACGTGATCATCGGAGATAGTCAGGTCGCAGTCGGCACCGTCGAGTGCTTTCGATACAAGGTTGAGTGCTTTTTCGGGTACGATAAAACTGAGAGGGGTGTCGGAGCTGAGGTTTGAGTTGACAAACCGTACAAGACGATGTCCGTCGGTTGCTACGAACTTGCTGCCAGATGTGCCGATATCGAAATAAACACCCATCATGGCCGGACGCAAATCATCCGTGGATACCGCAAACATTGTGCGCTGGATTGCGTTAACGATCAGATCGGTATCGGTATTCAGATGAACTCCCTCATTCATATTTGGAATCTCGGGGTACTCATCAAAATCTTCACCAACCAGCTTATATTTCCCCTTATCAGTGCTAAAGGTTACGTTATGATTCTCATCAACGGTAAAGAAAACCGGGATGTTGGGAAGCTGGCGAAGCGTCTCCTGCAGACGTTTGGCAGGAATGGCAACGGCACCCTCTTCTTCGATATCCGCTTCGATGTACTCAACAATTGAAATCTCGAGGTCGGTGGCCGTTAATTTGAGCCGCCCGTCTTCGCATTCAAATAAAATCGTTTCGAGAATTGGCAGGGTTGCCTTTGAAGGAACCGCTCCGATGACGGCTGAAAGCCCTGCGTTAAGGTCACTGCTGGATACATTAAATTTCATAGCCCGGGATCAAAAAGTTGATAAATAACGGTCGTGTTTGATCAAAAAATACACCTTTTATAAGACAAGGTATACTAATAAATCTTACCTCCTACCGCAACAAGTATTGAAACCAAAATTTAAATTCTGATCAGCTTATTCTATCGGTTAAAAATAATTCCTGAGCTGACAAACAGAGCCACTCAATCGAAACGTGTCTCCCGGATAAATACAAAATAGTAGATAATGGCAATCATCACTCCGCCGCCGATAATATTGCCGATGGATACGAAAAACAGGTTGCTGGATATAGACCAGAATGTGATTTCCGACGGAAGTTCCAGGTCTATATCATCCACTTCGGTAATCAGCGCAAAAAAGAACTGGAACATGTTCCCCGTGCTATGCTGAAAATTTAGTGCAGGAACAGCGGCAACAGGAACGAGAAGAGCAATAAATTTATCTGTTACCGTGCGTCCGGCCATTGCGATCCACAGCCCGGCACAAATCAGAAGGTTCCCGAAGATCCCGATCACCATCGTCTCCAGAGGTCCAAACGATAATTTTCGGGCAGATATGGTTTTGGCGGTTTCTATAAATGCATTATCGAGCTGGTTGGCAAGGCCCGAAAAGTAGAATAGTGTTACAATAAACATTGCACCGAACAAGTTTGCCAGCAGAACCAGGCTCCAGTTTTTTGATATCTCGAGCAGGGACAGTTTTCCGGAAGCCCAGCCCATGGCCGACAAATTGTTGGTTGTAAAAATTTCTGCGCCCGATATAAATGCCATAATATATCCCACAGCGTAAAAGAAAGGGGCTATAATCAATGCCGTGCCGACATCAATTTCGGGATGAGCCATGATAAAAAGTTCATACAGGGCCCCGATTGATATAAACGCACCTCCCATCAAGCCGAGAGTTAAAGTTTTATAGATGGGGTAGCGCGTTTTTTTTACACCAACATCCATCACATGACGCGCAACCATATCCGGCCGGTACGCTTCCATATCAATCGGACCGGTCTTGCTCTTACCGGATGTTTTATTCGCGTTTGTTTCGCTCATTACTGCTCAGGATAATTAAATAGTTTCGCGTAAATGCCATTAAAGGGAATTCAAACTTCAAGCGTTCATCAAAGTAGATTCCTTTGCACGTTCAGCGTGAAAGCGATAGGTATGGCTCGCTTAATCAGATTCGTTAGGTGAGCGGATTCTTTGCAAATATATACTCTTCTACAGGCTCACCCTTGATCAGGTGTTCCTGAATGATTCGCTCAAGAACTCCCGGGGTACAGGAGTGATACCAAATCCCCTCTGGATAAACCACCGCAATCGGTCCGCGTTTGCACACCCTCAAACAATTCGCTTTTGTTCTGAATACCCCGCCGTCGCCATCAAGATCAAGTTTGCGCAGTCTCGATTTTAGGAATAGCCAGGATTTTAATCCATCTTCGTGGCGGCAGCATTTCGGATTGGTTTGATCCGCACAAATAAAGATGTGCCGCTTGATCCCGGAAATTTTAAGTTCGTTTGCCTTTTTTTGAAGTCGTTTTAAACTGCTTTGCTCCATAGTTTTTATCTTCTCACATAATCAGGTACATCGAATAGATCCGGATCTGATAGATCATGGGAACGTAACTCTGACTGAAATATAAATTGAAAATCATTCATTCATGACCGATTCATCCGATTATTTGTCACAGATCCGAAAGCTCACGGCCAATCAACTGCGTGAAATCTTACAACAGCTGATTCACCATTCTGATGAAAATAAACAGATTTTACAGCTTTATCTCGAAAAAGCACAATCTTCCGATAAATCAGCCCGGTTAACACTCACGGATGTTAAAAGAGAACTGAAGGAGCACCTGTATGGAAGATCTCACTTTCCTGTGGTTAACTTTAAACAAGCACGGCAAACGGTGGAAAAATCGTGCATAGCATTTGAATCTGATCCAAAACAAAGAGCGGATGCACTTCTCTTTTATGTTGAGCTGGGTACAGAGATTTCCGCATCATTTGGTGATTTCGGATCGGATTTCAACGAATCACTCATGCAAACATTTGATCAATTCTGTGATCACTTGAAAGAAAACCGGCATCTTTTAGTCCACTTCCAGGAAAGGCTGAACCGCGTATTATCTGATGCATCCGATTCTGCCGAAGAGGTTGAAACCTTCTTCAAAAACCGAACTCTTGAACTTGCATCTTCTTCCGTGGGAGATGAGCCGGGATCCTGAATCCGGGTTTCCAGCCAGTTTTTCTGTAGATCTAATTTATTTATCAAAATATGCGGCAAGTGTGGTTGCCATCACCTCTTTTTCATCTTTCAGATCTTTTCGGATTTCGCCATTTTCAAGCAGAAGAATTCTGTTGCAAACATCGGTGACGTGAGACAGATCATGGCTGGAAATCAGGAACGTAGTCCCGTTCTGCTCACGCTCAAACTGGATCACCCGTTTCAGGCGGTTTTGAGAAGTTGGATCGAGATTTTCAAACGGTTCATCGAGTATCACGACCTCCGGATTACCAATCAGCGCAGCTGCAATTCCAACTTTTTTGATGTTTCCTTTCGACAGTTCACGGATATATTTCTTCTTTTCGGTGATCTCTCCGTTAAAAAAATCCTGAAAACGAGCCAAATGCTCTTTTAAATCACCCTCGGTGAGGCTATAGATATTCCGGAGTGTTTCAAAATATTCGTCGGGGGTTAGAAACGAGAGCAGCATATGTTCATCCAGGTAACTGCCCACATATAATTTCCATTCCTCGGTTTGCCTGACGTTTTCTCCCCTGAAAAGCACATGGCCCCCGGTAGGACGAATCAGATCGAGTATAAGCTGAAAAAGGGTTGTTTTACCTGCACCGTTGTTACCCACCAGGCCGAAACATTCCCCCTTTTCAATCTCGAGTGACGGAATGTTTACAACGTACCCATCGCCATAGGTTTTGGTCAGTTCTTCAATTTTAATCATAATTCATTACGAAATGAGGTTGAAATGGGGTGTCGGTCAGAGCGGAGTTTATCAGCAGAGATTTTCAGAAGTTTATCCCGGAACAGAATTCCGGCAAAACCAATCCCGCCAAGAATAAACAGGGCCGCATACATACCTGCAATCACATCAAAAATAAAATAGATGATGTACATCAGCAGTATGTATGGAAAGATCATTACAAATTGGGCAACTCCAACTCCGTCGTAATTAAACATCGCTCCCTTGTTGATATCCATCGGTTTGGGCTGCCACAAAGCGAGGTAGATGATAATATGAATCCCAATTCCGATGTTGTAAAATAAAGCTGCAGTGTGGATAGCCAGGATTTCCCAGCCGTAGTATGCATAGGGAATGGTGAGTATAAAGGCTACAACAATCGACCCTGCCAGCAGGAGATATTTCCCTTTCATAAGTGCAAACAGTCCGTTTCGGCGCGTCATATAAAAATCGAATGAGGCAGAGTTCCAGCTCAGTAAAAGCTGCCCGTATTGCAGCAAAAACGAACCGGTGATGAACGCCCCGATGAATAGTGAAAAGTAGACGGCGCCGCGGGTAAGTTCTTCATCACCACTGCTGTAAAATAGCATTCCATAGAATAGAAAAAGCACGCAAACAATCAGGTATCCGCGGCTTTTTTTGTGTCGTAAAATCAGCTTCAGGTCCGTATTTGCGATGATACCCGGCAAACCAAATCTGGAGAGTAATCCCACATCTCCCCCCATAAACCGGGCCTTCTCCATGCCTGCTGAAACAGCCGGAAGTTCTGTGTATGCTGATTTTTTGTAGATGCTATAAGCTGCTGCAATTGATATGAAACATAAAATAACGGCAATGATCATCGACAGCGGACCGTTCATGGCCAGGGCAAAAAATGGCTCGGTGTAGGCTCCGATGTTGATCATATCAAAATACAACAGGATGAAGGGGACTAAAGGCAGTCCTACAAGCAGAACGGCTTTCAGCAGGCCACCGCCCGAGCGCTTGATGCAAAGAAGTAGAAAGTGAAGGGTCATACTCAGAAAAAAGAGAGTTCCGAGCCAGAAGAAAGCCCCGGTTGCGCCGTATACGGGCAAAATATCCGAGAGCGTAACCGGCATCAGTAACACGATAACAGCAAGCGAAAAAAGGGAGACCAGGGAGCGTACAAACATAAACTGCACGATGGCAGATTTTCGGATCGGAAGGTGAAGGTATTTTTTTAGGTCGACCAGCGGCGGACGTTGTAGAAAAAACCTTGAGATGAATTCAAACAGCAGGTAATAAAGTGCTGCCATATTCAGAAAGGCGGGAATATCCGGTATATCAAAAACATTGCGGAGAATTGGCCCGAGAAAAATAGCGATGCCAACAAATTGCACAACAAAATACCCGATGATAAGCAGAACAAAAAAAGCAGTGAGCAGGTTTCGCTGAAGGGAAACGGATCGCACCATCTCGCGCAGAGAGAGCTTCAGCAGAGGAAAAATGATTTGTCGTCCGGTTTTAAGCATAGTTCGTTATAGCAGGGTTCAAACCGTTCATCAATGAATTGTATGGTGAATGGTACGGCTGATTTCCGGTGTTCGAAAGTTAATGATTAGATCCTATCTTATATTGAGTACGAAGAAATATTGAATGATGACTATGAATGAATATCAGCCCGGGAAGAAACCGACACCGGAAGAGCTTCAGAATCTTGAAAGATTTACAAAAGTTGAAGATCTCGATCATAATGAGATGGTCCCTTTTATCCTGGAAAACCTAAAAGCCCGAAACCCGGTTACGGCTGTTTTTAAACACGGCACGATGATTCTGATTGCCGTTGTACTGTTCACGTGGATTGGCCGGTGGGATACATCAGCTTTTTTCATTGGGCTTGGAGCCGGAATTCTGTTTACGTTTACAATAGGTGTTTTAATTCATGAACTTTTGCATCTGCTGGTCTACAAAATTCTCGGCGCAAAAAAAACGAGGTTGAAACTGCTGCTCGACCAGGGTGCTGTAGCAGCCGTTGCCGACCATTTTGTGGTGTCAGAAAAGGAATTTTACTGGCTTGCATTCACTCCTTTTGTGGTACTCACTGCGGCCGGCCTGGCAGCGTTATTCACCACTTACGGATGGATCTTCTATGGAGTTTCAACATTTTTGGTGATGCACGCAACAGCCTGCCTCGGGGATTTTTCCCTCGCCGGATTTATGTACGAACACCGTAACGAATCAATCTACACTTTTGATGATGTGGAAAATGATAAGAGTTTTTTTTATAAGATGAATTCCACCGGTGAAGAGGGTGACGGTTGATGAAATTCAGGTGAGCACTCAACAACCTCATCCACATCCTACATCGCGGGAATTTGTCCCCGGATCTCCCCGTGCTGAAAACGGTTTGACGCGATATTTATATAGAGCCGTCCCCGGCGAAGGGCATCACGAACGGCATCAGTAAGCAAAAATGCATTCTCCTCACGTTTAAAAACTCCTGAATTTCGGTTTTCGTCAAGAGTGGGCTGCAGCCGGAGCAGGCGGTGTCCCGTTTTACCAACTTCGCCATGATGAATGTAGCCTGACCAATACACGCCGCGCAGCTCTTCGAACTCGCCCTCAACAAAAAGAGAATCTCCCTCTACTGTCACTTTCATGAACCCGATGGCCGGTGTTCTAACCATGGGCCGGTGATTATATCCACCAAGCGTAATTTCTGTCGTTCTCTGAGCATAAACCGGCTCCGGATTTGCTGACAAAACGAATACTATTCCCAATATGAATGCAATATACCTGAACATTTTACCTCATCTGTTTAGAGTCATAATATAACGCAGATCTTTCGATTCCATGATAGATGATCCCGATTTTTTTCTCTGCTGATCTTTATAGAAATTAGCTCTGTCGGTTCTGTTATCACTCATTTCATCCGGATTATGAAAAATTTACTGATCCTTCTTCTTTTTTCCCTGTTTGCTGCTGAAATTTACGCGCAGGGTTTTAATGCAAATAACGGCAGAAATCACCCGGAAATAGACTGGAAAGAGGCTGAAACAGAGCACTTCCGGATTATCTACCCGGCACATCTATCGGGAATTGAATCCGAAGTGGCGCCAATCGCGGAGGAGTCGTACCGCGTGCTTGCTGCAAATTTGAACGTGGAGTTTGAGGATAAAATCCGGATCTATCTTTCTGATGAGGATGAAATTAACAATGGTTTTGCCGTGCCAATCGGCAAAAGCTACACTAATATCTGGGTCAATACGAACGATTACAGTGAAATCTGGACCGGCCGTGAAAAGTGGCTCCGAAAGGTTGTGGCGCATGAACTGGGGCATATATTTCATTTCGAGGCAACGCGGTCGAACATGGGTATGTGGCAGTTTGTGGTTGGAGAGCCTTTTACCCGGGCGTGGACGGAAGGACTGGCGCAATATCAAACCGAACAGTGGGATTCACAACGGGGCGACAGGTGGCTGCGCAAAGCGATCTTCGACAGCCGGCCCAATTACAACGACGGCCTGTCGATCGAAAACGGCCGGCTGCTCTATGCTACCGGCAATTCTGAACTGCGCTACTTTGCCGAAACCCGGGGCGACTCAACTCTTGCTGAACTCTTCACCCACAGAAACTCTTTTCTTGGCATCTGGAACTACCACGACTTCACACGGGCGTTTCGTGAAATCACCGGAGATTCCTACTCCGATTTTCGTGAAGAATGGCGAAAACACATGAACATATACTACAATACCATGGCTTCGCAGATGGAGCGTGTTGATTCTCTGCAGGCCGATCCGTTCTCTCTTCCCGGCCAGTTTTATTATGATATGGCCGTCAGTCCGGACGATCAGAAAATTGCTGTACTATCCCTGGCATCCATGCAGCGGCCGGTTCGCAGACTATTTTCTGTTCAGAACGACTCCACCCGCAAAACTGAATTCCTGGCGGAAGGGAGTATTAACACCGATCTTTCATGGAGCCGGGATGGAGAAACGATCTACTATTCCAGAAAAGTCCGGGGAGGACATTCATCCATTGTGAATGATATTCATGCATTCCACATCGAAACCGGCCGCGAAGAGAGAATCACACACAGCCGCCGCGCCCGCTTCCCGGTTGACGGATTTGATGAACAAACCATCGCCTATATCGTCAATGAAGACGGTACAGGAAATCTCTTTCAGCTGAATCTGGAAACGGGTGAAGAAAGCCGGATCACCGCATACCGGGGCGATGTACAGCTTCTCTGGCTGATACGCGTGCCATCACAAAATAGCTGGCTGGTCCATCGGTTTGATGAAAATGGGGATAGAAACCTTGTGTTGATTCATCACGAAACCGGCAGCGAAACTGTAATTGATGACGCTCTGCATGACAACCGGAAACCGGTACTAAGCCCCGATGGCGAATCTGTTGCCTACACGTCACTTCGCGATGAAGTGCCGAATGTTTTTGTGTACAATTTCAGCGATCAGTCTGAGCGACGGGTAACGAATTTATTCACTGGCGGTGAGCTTTATGGCTGGATTTCCGAAAGCGATACCCTTGAATCCCCGAAACTTCTTATCAAAGCAAGCGAAACCAAGCGGAACGACAGCGCATTTTGGGTTGATGCGGACCGAATTCCACACGAGCCGGATATTCAAATCGAACAGAGTTATGCAAGCTGGCGCACACATACACCACCGGAAGAGATTCCGTCATTTATCGATCCCGACCCCACGCTGATTCAGTCTCGTTCAGATTACCGTTCGTTCAGAAATCTCTCACACGCAGCCTCCATAGCCCTGCCGTATTACGCCGGGGATGATTACGGAATTTTTGCTACCACCAACTGGGTTGAACCGCTCGGTAAACACACGGTTTCTGCGCTGGGTTGGGTGTCGGCCAAAGATCCCGCCCGGAACTCATTCGGATCGCTCACGTACCTGAACAATCAGCTTTATCCATTCCTTGGTTTTTCGATCTACAGGCTGCCTGAAAGCGCACGGTTTTACGGGGATCGATTTTTGATTGAAGAGATGACCGGCGGTGACATCCAGGCCCGCTGGCCACTCGACCGGCTTGAAGCTCCCTATCAGTCGGGCTCTCTTTTCGGGCGATTGCGGCATGTTCTTGTTCGTCCGTATGAGCGCGGAGAGTTCAGCGACACCTTTCAGGCCCCTGTTCCCGAAAAAGGCCGGCAGACTGACCTCCGTCTCGGCATTCAGGTGAAAAAGCAGCGACCCTGGCGGGATAACCTGATCCATCCGCTCGACGGCACCGGTTTCCGCGCATCGCTCACGGGCGCTGAACAAATCCTTGGGTCTGATGTGAAATTTCTCACTGCTGAGCTAAATGCCTACACAATTCGCCCGGCCATCGGCCTGCACCGGATCTATTTACACGGACGATTCCAGGCGCAGTGGGGCGATCCGCTTGCCCAGGATTTTATCGGGTTTAGCCGGTATGATAACATCAACCTGAACCTGCCGACGGAAGTGCCGTTTACACTTTTCAATGAAGCAGACCGGGTTCGCGGCTATCGCAGTTTTGTGGCCGGAAAACAGGTGGCGTTTGGAAGCGTGGAATACCGGATGCCGTTTCTGCCATCATTAAATACGCAGATTCTTGGGCTGATCCGTTTCGGATCCACATCGCTCTCCCTGTTTTCTGATGCGGGTACGGTTTGGAACGCCCGTTTTGCGGATGGAACCACCGGCACGGAAACCCGCTGGGGTGCCGGCGCTGAAATCAAAAACAGGGTAGTGCTGCTGGGTGTCGGGTTTACGCACTCTCTTGGAATTGCCCAGCCGGCGCAGGAACTCTTCACTGATGCCGATTACGATTTTTATTACAGGGTTCGGGCGGTTGTACCGTTTTAATATGAGTTAAATTTGAGTATCCGGCCTTTCTGAACCACCCCCGGCCCCCTCCCTATATCGCAAATACACTCCATAAGGAGGGGAGCTTTAAAAAACATTCATACCCTGCTTAAGGCATTTAAGCTTCTGAAAATTTTACACAATAATGTCTTAAGATTAATCACTCGTTTACGAACGAATATGCAGCGGATCACCCACGCGGATTGTTTCGCCGGTGCCGGATGTGAGGATAGAATTCATCCCGAAATACGCTCCTCTGCTTTCCGGGATGGTTTTCATTCGTGTGAGCGTACGGAGCGGCTCTTTTGGGTTTTTGATCGCTCCCGTAATCTGATCAACCGTGGTAACTTTACACCGTTTGCACGGCTTCCGCAGCCCTAAACTGTATCTCTCATCACCAGACGTGAGTGTGTGGATCTCATTTTCCTGGTAAGACGGGAGGCCATCGATCACAATATTCGGGCGAAACCTGTCCATGGTTACCGGTTCTGCCCCGGTTTCAATGAGGTTTTGGTTCAATTCATCCAGTGAACGTTCGTTTGTAACCAGGAACGGAAAACCATCCGCAAAAGCAGTGTGAGCCTCTTCGTCTTTCAGAAATTCCGGATCAACCGGCCGCTGGAATGAGTCACGGATTCGCACCAGGCGGTAGGTTTCGCTCTCATCTGTATCAAGCCGTTGGGTAAGCCAGTTCGCAACATCGTCCCCTTCATCAAATGCTTCACACCGGTCGCCCCATATCTCGACCTGAAGTTCAGGCTTATGATCTGTTGAAAAATCAACGGAAATCTGGCCGTCATTACTGTCGGTAAGAATCAGTTGTTTATTCTGCAGGTTTGCCGATAATAAAGCCATCGCGGGCTGAGAACGCTGAGAAACAAACGTACCAGTTTCGTCAACGATCATCCAGTTGCGGTCGAACTCCAATCCGCGTACGGTTAGTTTCGATTCCTGCAATTTCAAACCGCGTAACGATTTAACCGGATAACTATAAAGCTGAGAGATTTTTAAATTCATCGTTTAAAACTACTGCATTTAATGCTTCAATATTTGTTTAACGGGCTATTTTAAGCTAATTTCTATGTTAAATTTACAGATTTAAGATGATTACCAAACACCTGAACCCGCTTTACTGGAAAAAATCGTTCTTAATTGGTCTATTGGCCGGTTTTTTTATCCTGTGGTTTACTTTTTTTGATACTTATAGTTTATCTACCCGGTACCAGCTGGAAACTCAAAAAAAGAACCTGGTTGAACGAACACAAGAGCTTGAAAAAAAGAGTGATGAGCTGAAACAGAAGATATCAACTCTTGAGGATAATCCGGATCTGCTTGAAAAAATAGCAAGAGAGGAGTATGGCATGCGCAAGCCCGGTGAAACGGTTTATCGCATCAAACCAGCGGAATAGAGATTGGATGCCGTTGTTTACCTCTTTTTTCACTATTTTCGCGTCAATCCTACAATAAATAAACTTTAGCGATGGTTTCAATTGGCATCGATTTAGGTGGTACAAATATTAAACTTGCTCTTGTTGACAGAGACAAGGGCTTTATCACAAAAAAATCTGTACCTACCGAAGCAGACCGGGGCAAAGTTCACATTTTTGATAGAATCGCCTCGGAAGTAAAAGCTATAATTAAAGAAGAAAATGCAGAACCTGTAGGTCTTGGAATGGGCTTGCCGGGAATGGTAACTCTCGACCGAAGAACAGTTAAAAATCCGCCAAATCTCCCCGGCTGGAAAATTGAAAATGTGGCTGATGAAATAGAAAGCCGGCTTGGTTTGAATGCTGTCATTGATAATGACGCAAACCTGGCTGCACTGGGTTCTGCCCGTTTTGGAGTAGGAAAAGATATCAATGATTTTATCATGATAACGCTCGGAACAGGCGTTGGCGGGGGAATCATTTATGATAATAAAGTTTATCGGGGCACTACCGGTTCGGCCGGTGAGCTCGGCCATGTGATCATCAATTACCACGGTCCGCATTCCAACAGCAACACCCGCGGAGGCATTGAAGCGTACCTGGGGCAGCGGTTTTTAAGCCGTTATGCAGCTGATAGAATTCGGCAACATACCGACAATCCGCTCTACGAAAAATTTCATACAGACTTTGAGAAGCTCGAGCCCGTTGACCTTTCTCGGGCGGCTGATGATGGGAATGAGCTTGCCGTTGATATTCTGAAAAGTTCCGGTGAAAAACTTGGCTACGCGATCGTAAACTATATCCATATTCTGGATATTCGCAAGATTGTGGTAAGTGGCGGCGTTGCAAAAGCCGGCCACTGGATTTTAGATCCCGCTAAAGAAACCGCCGAAAAGTTTCTGATGCCCCCGTTTCTGGAAGATTTTGATATAATTTATGAATCACTCGGTAATGAAGCCGCACTGCTTGGCGCTGCAAGTCTTGCATTTGAAGCGCTAAGCTGATCTAAATTGAGTATATGCAGCACCCTCTACGCCCAATTTACAGTTTGCTATTCGCCTTCTTCTTTTTGGGTTACGGAGCTGCGCAAATTCACGGTCAAGCGGTAACGGATACACTTCAGGCGGCTGTAAATGATACTATTCCACCCGTCGTTTCCGATACCGTTTCGGTAGATGAACCCATTCCAACAGATGCAGATACTGTTCAAACCCGCCCCGATCTGGACGAACTTATGCAACAGCGTCAGCAGCAGCCGGGGCAGGTTGACCAGCGACCGCAAGGTCAGGGTCCCGGTTCACGCGGGGAGGCCACCGGTGATGTGGTTCATTTTCAGGCACGCGATTCGCTCGTTTTTAATTTCAGAGAACAGAGAAAAGGGTATCTCTACGGATCAGCAAATGTAACACACGAAAGCGGCGCTCTTGATGCGGGCAAAATCGATCTCGATCTGCGTTTGAACCAGGTGGAAGCGCAAACTCAAACTCCTGAAGATACCCTTTCATATCCCGTCCTCAGACAGGCCAACCGCGATCTGAAAAGCACGCGGATTCTTTTCAATTACGAGACAGAGAAGGGTAAATTTGAAGTTGCCGAAATTGAGGTGCCTGATGGTTATGTAATTGGAACACAGGTGAAAAATGTGTCCCAGACTGAAGTGTTTATTGAAGACGGAATCTATTCGAGCTGTCCGCCCGATCATATGTATTACTACATCAGGGCAGAGCGGATGAAGGTTGTGGATGAGGATGAAATCTTTTTTACCAATGCCCGTCTCTATATTCTTGATATCCCCTACCCGCTGGTTTTCCCATTTGGTTACGTTCCCGCCGGAATTGACAGGCGGCAGTCGGGATTGCTGGAACCTACATATCTCTTTCAGAATACCGGATCGCGCGGGCTTGGATTGCAAAACCTTGGCTGGTTCCAGATTTTTAATGAGTATCTCGTAGGTGAAGCGTCTGTTGATATTTTCACATCCGGTACTTTTTTCAGCAATAACCGCATTCAATATCGCAGAACAGGTCAATATAACGGGAGTATCACGTTGGGTTATTCTCGTGAACAGGGTTTGGAACCCACAGATTTGAATTTTGCTGAAACGGTCAGTAAAAGACTTGCAATTAATCACGACCAGCAGCTCTCTCCCTATGCCAATATTTCTGCGAATATTAACCTGAATACATCAAACTATTTTCAGCGCAACTCACTGGATATTGATGAAAGGGCACAAACAAGCAGTACGTCACGGGTCAGCTACCGGTATAATCATCCTGAAGGAAATTATAACTTTTCGCTGACGTCCAATTTAAATCAGCAGTTCAATACCAATGTAGCAAGGCTGACCGGCCCGGAAATGAATTTTTCAATGCGGCAATTTTCGCCATTTGAAACCGATCGTCCCGGCACAATGGATCAGCGATGGTATGAGCGGATTACGGTGAGCTACCGGAATAATTTCAGGTCGAACTTTAATTTTACGCCAATCGCCCGGGAGGAGGCCGAAGTGAATTGGTTTGAAGCACTGCTCGATCCCCAAAAGTACCGTGAGGCAACAGGCGATGATCGCCACATTCAGTATGGATTTGTTCAGCGGGCACAGGTGAGGGCCGGACAGCTGGTACCAAGCCAGTTCATCAATGTAAGTGCAAATTTGGATTTCAACGAGTATTGGTACCCAACAACAACAAGGCGTGAATTTAACCCTGAAGAGAACCGGGTTGAAGAATTTCGTGAGATGGGATTTGCAACCGCACGTGATTTTAATACCAGCCTGAATTTTTCCACCACATTTTATGGGATTTCACAGATGTCAATTGGCAATTTCGAAGGGCTAAGGCACACCGTTCGTCCCAGTGTAAGTTTGAGTTACCGCCCCGATTTTTCAGATGATTTCTGGGGATTCTATCAGGAAGTTCAAACAGATACTACAGGTACAACACGGCAGTTTTCACGTTTTGATCGTGAAGTTTTTGGAGGTCCGGCAAGTGGTGAGCAGAGAACGATTAATTTTGGGGTCACTAATATTCTTGAAACCAAACGTGTTCGGCGCGATTCCACAGGAGAAGTTCAAACCACAAATCTCCGGCTGATTGATAATCTTTCAATCAACTCGAATTACAACTTTGCGGCTGACAGTCTGAAATTCGGAAATGTGAATGTCTCGGTAAGTTCGAGGGTGCTGGAGGGAATCCGGTTACAAGCGAGCGCCAATTATTCACTGTATGCAAGAAATGAAAACGGCCAGCAAATCGATACATTTATATGGAATGCCGGGGATAAATATTTGCAGCCGCTCAGTTACAGCCTGAGCGCTTCCACCAGTTTTAGCGGAGGTGAACGCGGGCCGCGTATATCGACACCTCCCTACCGGCCGTATGATCCGTATAACCAGCAGTTTTTCAGTCCGATCGACCAGTATTTCAACGATCAGCCTGTTCAGCCCATTCAATCCACGTGGAGTCTCGGACTGGATTTCAGTTATCGCTGGAACTACAGGTTTGGTCAGGATGCCAATCAAACCGCTACGCTGAATGCTAATAATATTCAGTTTAATCTTACCCCAAAGTGGAGTGTATCTACACGTCTTGGGTATGATTTTATCGAAAAAGAGCTTACCCCGGCCCAGTTTCGGCTGAACCGGCAGATGGTCTGCTGGAATCTCTCGTTCCAGTTTAACCCATTTGGAGATAATCAGTACTACTCATTCAGGCTCTCTTTATCGAGCGGTCAGATTTCAAGTCTGTTCCAGAAACTGCCGGGCCTGAACAATCTCGAAAGAAGCTCAAGGGAGGCAGGACGCCCGCCTCCACGCTTCTGATTTGTCTGATAAAGAAATTTTCCTCATCCGCTGACTTCACGTCATCGGATGAGTGGATAGGGCAAGATGTTAATCTGCCAACCTGAGTTCGATTAATAATATTTTTGAATTAGCCATGAAGAAGTCTCCCCTAACAAGGGGAGATTTAGAGGGGGGTCCATTGGTTTTTACCAAGATCTGATGAACATCCCTATCAATCTCGCCCCGATAGTCGGGACTGGAAAAACACCAGCTTGCGTGGTATAAAAGTGGTATAAAAATGGTGCCCTTTATTAAAGGTGGGTTACATTCATGATTTAACAATCGAACTCAGACCAGAATGTAAAGGTCGGACAACTCACCGGATGAAGCGAATTCATCCGGTGCGGATCCACACATCCCACACCCCTTTCGCTTCAATGATGACACAACACTCGTGGCAATGGGTTTTAGAATATAGATATCCTTTTGGTATCCTACGGCTGCTAATCTCCGTTTGATGTCTCCCGTCTTTTTAGGTACTGTACGATATATTTTCCAAAAATGTCGAACTCAAGATTTACGGGGTCGCCCTCTTTTTTTGAAGAAAGAGTTGTGAAATCCCATGTGTAAGGGATGATGGCAACCGTAAAGCGGTTCTCCTCGTTTCGCGCCACGGTGAGGCTGATACCGTCAATCGCAATACTGCCGCGGCCCACGATGTAATCGATATACTCTTCAGGATACTTAATTGTAATTAAGATATCGGCGTCGTTTTGCTGGATTGAATGGACCTTACCTACCGTATCCACGTGGCCCTGGACAATATGTCCTTCAATCGCTTTTTCGAGTGTTAAGGATCGCTCAAGGTTAACCCTGCTCCCTTTTTTGATCGCGCTGAATGAAGTTTTGCGGAGTGTCTCTTCCACACACTGAACCGTAAACGTATCGTTATCAAATGAAACCACGGTCAGGCATACGCCATTTACCGCAATACTCTCATCAATATGTGTATCTGTGGAGAAACTACAGGCGATAGAAATTTGCACGCCGCCTTCAAGTGGCTTGACGTCGGTAACTTCACCCACTTCTGATACAATTCCAGTAAACATAATAGTTCCTGTATAATTTATAAATCTGCTGTTAATAACATATCGGGGCCAACACGGGACCAGTTGAACTCTCTGAATGGAACCAGATCTTCCATGCGGTTCATTCCAAGTCCCTGAATACTTTTTGTTCCGCCGCCCAGGATTTTTGGAGCGATGAACAACTGAAGCCGGTCAACGAGTCCCGCTTTCAAAAAGGCTGTGGAGAGATCTTTTCCACCCTCAACCAGGAGTGAAGTAATCCCCATATCACCAAGTTTCTGCATAGATTGTCTGAGATCCGTGTGACCCTCTTTTTCGTCTACAATTAAAACTTCACCCCGGAAATAATTTTGCTTAAACATTTTGAGCATCGGGTCGGCGCTGGATTCCGCTTTCTTCCGATTGTGCGTTAACACAATGGTTTTCTCCTCATATTGATCCGTAAAGAGGTTCAGGTTTTCCGGCAGTGCAAAGGGGCCGTCGATCACAACACGCCGCGGCTGTCGCCCTTCTGTGAGCCTGACTGTCAATGAGGGGTTGTCGGTCATGGCTGTATTTCGGCCAACCAGCACGGCATCCTGTTCGCTTCTCCACTGATGAACCAATGTCCGTGAATCTTTCGAAGAAATCCACTTGGAATCTCCATTGGGCGCAGCGATGTATCCATCTGCGGTCTGTGCCATTTTCAGTGTTATAAACGGCCTGCCAAACTCCACATAGTGAAGCCACGCTTCGTTTATCTCTTTCGCCTTATTCTCAAGCAGGCCTACATCAACAGCAATGCTGTTCTTTTTGAGAGTTGAGATTCCTTTGCCGTTTACCTCAGGAAACGGATCCTTCATAGCTACTACCACCCGTTCCAGGGGAAGATCTGCGAGCATTTCTGCGCACGGCGGAGTTTTGCCGTGGTGGGCACACGGTTCAAGCGTAACATAAACCGTAGAACCCTTTAGTGCGGATCTGGATTTTACGGATTTGACGGCTTCAACCTCGGCATGAGACTCCCCGTATCTCCTGTGGTATCCTTCACCAATAATATCTCCGCTCTTTGATATAATCACACAGCCTACCATGGGGTTGGGGGATGTGTAGCCTCTCCCTTTACCGGCAAGCGTGAGCGCCCGCTGCATCCAGATTGTATCTTTTTCTTTGTTCATTCAGAGAAGCTGAGGTTAAAATAAAAAAGGGCAAGAAGATGATTCTCGCCCTTTTTTGAAAATTTCATATCAGGTATACTGTGTTATCTGCTCATCACACGGTTTCTGTTGTCGCGGATGGTTGCTTCTTCTTTCAGCTTATCAATAAAAATCTGGCTGAAAGCAGCAAATTTCTGCTGCTCGAGCTGGTTTCGTATTTGAGTACGATTCGCATTTGTCATCTCATCGGGGTTTGCCATGGTAATGTCGTTTACACGAAGTACAAATACGGCATTTTCACCTTCGATCGGGGCAGATACCTGTCCCGGTTCCATACCGAATGCACGCCCGATAACACCCGGTTCGCGTCCTGCGCCCGGTATTGAATTAGCGCTCATGCGCAGATCTTCAGCAATCTGGATCTCTTTTCCGGCTGCTTCAGCAAGATCTTCCAGTTCCGATGCGGATCCGTGAAGATCTCTTACACGCTCAAGCATCGCAGATTTTCGTTTGTTGTTTCTTACAATGTTTTCAAGCTGTGAACGAACTTCCTCAAAAGGCCGTGTTCCTTCCGGAATTCGTTCCTGCAATTGAATAACAATAAACTGGTCATCCAATTCGATAGGATCGGAGATGGAGTTTACACGCATGCTCTCAAGCTCCATCAGTGTCTGCTGACTTTGCCCCAGTCCCGGAATAAAGTTGTTTCCTTTCGTCGCTGTTGCAGTTCTCACTTCGTACTCTCTGCGCTCAGCTTCTTCCATGAAGCCTTCGTCTTCAGCGTAGAATTCAAAATCGCGCGCACTTTCTGCCCGGCGATCGATAGTTGCAACCGGATCAGCTTCAACCGGGTATGAGAACGCAGCAAATTTAATTTCACCGTTACGTTCGTCGATTTTCTTCAAAATATGCGGAGCGTCATCAATCATAAGCACTTCCGAAACTTCCCCTACTTCAAGATCAAGAACGGGACGATATTCATCCCGGATACTTTCGGGATCAACAAATGCTCCTCTGAAAGGTGTTGCTGAGAAGTTTCTCTCGAAAAACAGGGAGTCGTTCTCTGCTTCGGCGAAACGCGGCCGCATCTCTTCAACATCGCGGATTGCGTTTGCAGTGTCTGCTGAGGTTGGTGTGATGTCCCAGCTCACATATCGAAAGCGGTAGGTTTCACTTCTGCGAAATTGATCGGGGTTATTCCGGAGATAACTGCGCATTTCGTCTTCTGAAACAGAAATCTCGTCGTCAGCCACATCGGCATAAGGAAATCGAATAAATTCAATATCCGCAAAGGAGTTATTTCTTATGTATTGGTTCCTGATATCGAGATTACTTACCCGCATGCCGGACCCGATGTAGTTGTTCATCTTCTGTTGCCGCCTGTCGTCACGCAACTGCTGTTCAATCATAATCCAGATCTCACTGTTTTCAGGTGCGTCAATTGCGGCCTGAAGTGCAACTCTGTCGATCGTGCCATCCTGCTGCTGAAATTGCTGCCGGATAAAAGGCGCGGGATTGTCACCGGTAACCATATTAAGCAGTTCTCTGTCGGTTACCGAAATTCCCATTTCATTCATTTTCTGTTGCATCAGCCGTGCAGCAACCAGGTCATCCCAAGCCTGTTCTTCGAGTGCGGCACGGGTTTCGGCTGTCATAATTCCATCCTGAGTCTGGTTGTACTCATCCGTGTAGAAACTTACCCGCTGGTTGTACTCCTCAAAAGAGATTCCATCACCATTTACAGAACCCATATTAGAGGGTCCGGCGGTAATCCCGCCAAAAAAGTCCACATCAGCAAGTACCCAAAGTATTCCGAAAGAGAAAATCAGTATCCACAAAATGGATGCGGTACTGTTTCTCATTTTTTCCATTACTCCCATAAAAATTCCTCTAATACAGCTTTGTTAACAGTTGATTACGTGTTATACAATTTCGTTATTTGCAATTCTGCAGCCTCTTGCAGATTTATGCAGACAGCCTGAAAAGTTACGATAACCTCGTAATAATAGCAACGAACAAGGGAATTGAAAATTGAGCGGTGATTTTAGAAAATTTCAATGATACTCATGTGCCTCAGGTACCGGCCCGGATTTTCATTGATACCTTTTACCAGCTCGTTTAGTTCTTTGGTCAGCTCATCCAGGTTATCGTATACAGATGGATCGTTCACCATTTTACCCAGTGTGCCGTCGCCATTATTAATTTTCTCGATGATTTCATTTAAACCGGTTGAAGCGCCTTCCAGTTCGATTCGAATCTGCTCAAGGTCGCTGATATTTTTTTCAAGAGTTACCATAAGTGAATCGATTCGAGGACGACTTTCCGAGGCAAGGGTATCGAGATGAGCGAGCATGGAGCTCCCTGATTCGATCGCGAGATCAATTTCGGTCTGTTTGTTATCCAGAATTTCCGCAATTCGCTCGGTTGCATGGGAAGTACTGCGCAGCGTTTGATTCATCGAAACCCTCGCATCGTCGTCGAATGTTTCATTGAGCTGAGCAAGAAACTGGTTCAATTCTGTAAATGTATTCGACAAGTCATCACCGAGTTCATCCCCCCGGCTGCCCAGTGTCTCCAGCATACTTTCAACATATACACCTTCAATGCTCTCTCCAAACTCCACGGTTTCTGATGATGAGCCGAGCTGAATAACAATTGATTTACCTTCGATTAAGCCCTGCGATGTAAGATATGCAACCGAACCGCGCGGCAGGGGTCGCTGCATATCGAGGCGCATGGTAATCTCAACGCTGTCCGCCTCAGTAAGCTGCACATTGCTCACAGAGCCTACTTTAACCCCGCGTACAAGAACCTGGCTTCCTGTCCCAAGGCCGTCAACGCGCTCGAATGTAGTTTTTACATCCAGAGACTGCCGGAGTATAGGTACATCCGACATAAACCGGAATCCAATTACGGCCGCAATGGCTGCAAGTAAAACTGTTATTCCAACTTTCGCTTCGCTGCTGATATTCAATGGTTACCTCAATGAGTTAAATTTGATATTCGCTGGCCCGAATAAATGTTTCGAGTTCTTTATGCTCGCTCTTTCGCATGTCTTCCACACTTCCAAACCAGCTTAGTTTTTGTTGATCTAAAAAAGCCACCTTATCTGCAACTTCCAATACACTGTGCATATCGTGGGTAACAACAACGGATGTGATTTCGAGCTCATCTGCCATCCGGATAATCAATTCGTTAATTTCATCTGATGTTTGCGGATCAAGCCCGGATGTTGGTTCATCATACATGATATATTCCGGCTCGAGAATGATCGCACGTGCCAGCCCGACGCGCTTCCGCATACCTCCTGAAAGTTCAGAAGTTTCCTTATCGTGAACGTTCTCAAGGTTAACCTGCTTAAGTGCGTTCATTACCATTTCTTCAATCTCTTCTTCACTATAATTGGTAAAGTACCTGAGCGGAAATGCGATGTTCTCAAACGTATTGATGGAATCAAATAGTGCAGATCCCTGGAAAAGTATACCGAACTTTTGCCTTAGTATACGCTGACTAACATAATCCATATCATGAATATTGTTGCCGTCAATAGAAACAGTACCGGTATCAGGGTAAAGCAGCGCGTTGATGTGTTTCAGCAGAACCGACTTACCGCACCCTGATCTGCCGATAATTGCCACGGTATCGCCATCTTCAATCGTGAACGACACATCCTGCCAAACCAGCAGATCACCAAAACTTTTCGAAAGATTTTTTATCTCAATCATAATAATGATTTACAAGAGGAGTGCAGCCAGCAGAAAATCAGCCAGCAACACTACCATACAGCTTAATACCGTTGCGTTGGTTGTGCTTGTTCCCACTCCTTCTGCGCCACCGGTTGCAAAATATCCCTTGTAGCAGGAGATGGAGGTAATGATAAAACCAAAAACGAACATTTTCACAAACCCGAAGATAAGAGTCCACGGACTGAAATACATGCGGGCTCCCTGCAGATAATCGGTTGCCGGTACGGTATTTGTGAATACTCCGGCAAGAAGTCCGCCACCTACTCCAAACACGCTTGCCACGATATACAATACGGGAAACATCAAAATACCGGCAAGCACGCGCGGAACCACCAAAAAAGAGACCGAGTTAAACCCCATCGATTCCAGGGCATCAATCTGCTCGGTTACACGCATGGTGCCCAGTTCAGTTGCAATTCGTGCGCCCACCTTACCTGCCAGTACCAGGCTCGATATAACGGCAGCGAGCTCAATCAGGATAGATTCTGAAACAATGGCCCCGATCGTCGAAAGTGGTATGAAGGCCGAATCGAGCTGGTAAGCGGATTGAATCGTCATCACCGATCCGGTAAAAAATCCAGTAAGCATGATGATCGGAACGGAATCGTACCCGATTTTCACCATCTCATGGAAAAAACTCTTTCTGTATGTTCCAAACTCTGTTGATGAGCGAAGGGACTGATACAACAGAGAAGTGTATTTACCTAATTCTTGAAATGCCTTCATCCGATGATAAATAAAATCTTCAGGCGATATGCCCGTTTATTCTTTCCGGTGGTTTGATTTTAGTTATATTACGAAACATTTTTTCCAATTGTGGTTCTATTTCCGTGACGATTTTCAGGCTTATTTTACCTCTTACCTTTTTTCTGCTTTTCTCTTCTGCAGCAACAGCTCAGCAGACCGGTGATAGTGTGTTCCGGTTTCTTGAACTTAGTGGTGATGCGCGTTCAGCTGCTCTCGGAGGGGCTCACGCTGCATTTATTGAGCCGCAATCCTCGCAATTTATATCTAACCCGGCAAATCTAAGCCGTTCCAAAACTGATGAACTTCACCTTTCGTACCTGAACCATCTCGGCGATATAAGTTTTGGAACAGCAAGTTACGCGTTTTCGATCCCCGGCTACGGTACGGCTTCCGCTTCTATACGCTTTTTGAATTATGGAAACATGACCGGTTACGATCAGTTTGGCAATGAAACCGGTTCAGCTGCGGCAAACGATCTTGCATTAACTGCCGGTTTTTCTGATCAGCTGTCGGAGTCGTTAAGCTACGGGGTTTCCGTCACCGGAATTTACTCTTCCTTAGCCGGATATCAATCCTCCGCGGTTTCCCTTTCCGGAGGCCTGCTCTACAACTTTGCAGACAGGGAAACTTCTATTGGCCTTTATTTGAATAATGCCGGTACCCAGCTGTCTACCTATAACGGAATATCTGAACCTTTACCACTGAACATTGCAGCTGGTGTGGTTCATCGGTTTGAATATCTTCCCGTGCGTCTACACTTAACGCTCCAGAGACTCAATAACTGGAATCTTGATAATCCCAATGATGTAGAGGACCCATCATTTTTTCAAAACCTGTCACGCCATGTGCTGGGCGGTGCAGAGTTTTTATTCGGGGAACGGATCACCGGGAGAATTGGCTATGACTACTGGCTTCACGGGCAAACCCAAACCGGAAAACGGATTGATGGTGCCGGGCTGAGTTTCGGTGTGGGAATTCATCTTAACAGAATGGATATTGATTTTTCACGAACCAGTTTCAGTGATATGGGCAGTGTTGTACAGCTTGGAATCGGGCTACCAATTCGCCAGTTTCTATGATCTATTTTCGATTTATTCCCACCTTTACTCTTTATATCTTAATTGCTCTAACTCAACCAAACGCAGATTATGTTTCGATATTTTACATCCGGTGAATCACACGGCCCATCTTTGACCGGTATTGTTGAAGGAGCGCCAGCCGGGCTTGAAATTACAGAAGATGAAATTGAACAACACCTGGTACGCCGTCAGAAAGGATATGGGAGGGGCGGACGCATGGCGTTTGAAAAAGATCGCGCCACATTTCAATCCGGTGTTCGTTTTGGCAAAACTACCGGCGCCCCGATTGCACTCACCATGCCCAATCGCGCCTATGAAAAGGATAAAAGCAACTGGCCTGTAGTAATGGCCAAAGAGGGTCCGCGGGGTGATGTTGAAAAAATCACACTACCGAGACCGGGACACGCTGACCTTGTGGGTACACAAAAGTATAATTTTGATGATATCCGGCCGGTGATTGAACGATCGAGCGCACGGGAGACAGCCATGCGGGTAGCATGCTGTTCGGTGGCAAGAAAATTTCTTCGCGAACTCGGAATCCGGATTGGCGGGCATGTGATCCGAATCGGAAGTGTAGGCTACAACTCCTGGGAAGATGTGCGCAAAATTGCGGATCCCTATCTCGATAAAGATGCTGAGGAGATTTATCATGCAGCAGATGAATCTGATGTCCGTTGCCTGGATGCCGACCTGAGTGCAAAAATGCGTGAAGAGATCAAACTTCGCAGAAAAGAGGGTACATCACTTGGCGGAATTTATGAAATCCTGGTGACAGGTCTGCCCGCCGGACTGGGCAGCTATGTGCACTGGGACCGGAAGATTGACGGACAGATTGCCCAGGCGATTGTGAGTACCCAGGCGATGAAAGGGGTTGAAATCGGGCTTGGTTTTGAGGCGGGGCACAGGCAGGGTCACGATGTGCACGACGAAATTTACTATGACAACCGCTTCAAGCGGAGAACCAATCGCGCCGGAGGAGTGGAAGGTGGAATGACCACCGGAATGCCGATGATTGTGCGTGGCGTGATGAAACCGATTCCCACGATGATCAAACCACTGAAGACGGCCGATCTGGAGACTAAAAAAGTGGAAGACACCCGTTATGAACGCTCGGATGTTTGTGCGCTTCCAAGAGCTGTTGTTGTGGCCGAAAGCGTCATAGCACCGGTTCTTGCGAATGCAATTCTCGAGCGGTTTGGCGGCGACTCAATGGATATTATCCGTAAGCGATTCAGTGAAGAGACCGGGTATGACCTCAAATAGCAGTAAAAGTAAAAATAACAATCGAATTAAACATCTGGCTACAGCTGTACAGCAGAACCCCGATGATACATTCTCAAAATTTGCACTTGCACTGGAACTCTTAAAGGAGAACCGCGTTGAAAAAGCGCAACTTCTTTTTGAGGCGGTTTTAAAGCAAGATCCTGAGTACCTGGGCGTTTACTACCATCTCGGCAAACTTTACCAGTCACGCGGATTGTATGATGAAGCTCTGCAACTATTTCGTGACGGAACAGAGCTTGCCGCCAAAAAAAATGATCTCAGAACAAAATCTGAACTTCACGAAGCAATTTTGCAGCTTCAATTTGAAATGGACGATTAACCCATGCTACATCGAATTTTACTGATACTCTCTGCAGCGATCATCGCTCTCACACTTTCGCTATACGCCGATACTGTATACGCCCAGGAAGCCGGACAAACCCATACCGTTCAAAGCGGGGAAACGTTATTCAGTATCTCGCGCGAATATGATGTAGCCGTTGGAGACTTAAGGCGCTGGAACGACCTTGATTCCGACAATTTGAGCCCCGGGCAGGAACTTCTTGTTGGTCCGCCTACCGATCAGGATGCCATTACTCACACGGTTCAATCCGGCGAAACACTGTTTGGTATCTCACGGCAGTATGGAGTGACGATTGCTGAGATTCAAACCTGGAATAATTTAGAAGCCGTACAGGTTAGTACGGGGCAGGAACTCACCATTTATCAGGCTGAACCGGCTGATGAACGAACGGAAACTCTGCCCGACCCGTCAGAGATCGATCAGGCAGATGAGGAAGATCAGGCGCGAGAGTCCATTGTCAGAGACAGAAGTGAGGAGCGCGGCACTGCTTATTACACTGTTCGCAGCGGTGATACGCTTACCCAAATTGCACGCGAACACAACATGACTGTGGCTCAGCTGCGAAACCTAAACAATCTTCAGTCTGATGTAATTAATGTTGGTCAGCGGATTACAGTCCGGGATGTTCAAACGGCACCATCTATTGCAGAAGGAGCTGAAGAGTCCACACCACAGGGTAAATTTGTTAATTACCACATTGAATCGGGTGAATCTTTAAAAGACATTAAAGAAAAATTTCGGATGAGTGAAGATGAACTGAGTGCTCTGAATCCGGACCTGAACATAAGTTCCCTCTCTTCAGGCCAGAGCATTACCGTTTTGCTGCCGCCATCGCGGTCGTTTGAAAATCCATATCGGAAAGGAGCTTCACTCGACAACCTTGGGGAAGTACCCGTAACCGTCTACAATGACTCTGACAAAGCCGGACCCACTACCAGCGGAGAATTGTATAACCCTGATCATCTGACCGCAGGCCATGCGAATATGCCTCTCGGAAATGTGGTGTATATCGAAAACCCGGATAACAATCGTGGCGTATATGTTCGGATAAACGACCGGACCTCTGGCAGCGGGATCAAACTATCGCATAAAGCATTTAGCATGCTTGGATTTTCCTCTATTCAACAGGCGAACGTTGTTGTCTATCTCGATCAGTAGTAAAGAAATATCGAATTGAAAAATTACGCTGCGCAAACCTACTTCAGGCAAACATCAGGGATTTACTACAGCTATATTTTAGCACTCCCGCTATTTTTGCTGTATGAACTGTTGATCAGGCTATCACAAGCGGGGCAGGAACAGATGGTTCGCATCTCTGTGGATATCTGGTTCCAAACATTTTTCGCTTACTTTGGCATCAACGGACTGACAGCAACTTTTGGCCTTGCTGCTGTAATCGGAGCCATAATCATTTTCAGAAAACGCGGATCACTCCCCTCTCTTAAAAGGCGCTATTTCTTCTGGTTAATTGTTGAAAGTTTTCTGTATGCCGTATTCATCGCACTGTTAATTTCACAATTTTTAGAGGCTCTTCTCAACATGAACCTGCAGGGGAATCTGCAGCAGCTATCAAAACTTCAGTTGTATGCACTCTCACTGGGTGCCGGGCTCTATGAAGAATTATTCTTCAGGGTGATTCTTGTTTCGGGCCTTTTCTACATTTTTCAACTTTTTTTTAAGACCAAAAAAAGCTCATATATACTCTCCGCAATCATTGCGGCCGTTATATTTAGCGGAGTGCACTACGTAGGTGATTTTGCCGATACCTTCACTCTTAGCAGCTTCTTATTCCGCTTTTTGTTTGGCTTAGCCTTAAATGTTATTTATGTTATGAGAGGTTTTGGCTGTGCCGCCTGGACCCATGCTCTCTATGATCTTATCGTGGTTTACAATCTTTAACTATCTGGGAACAAAAAAGTTACTGTTCATTAAAACCTACTCATCGTATTGAAACAATCAATTTGATCCGTTGAAGCCTGGTTTCTACATTACTGAATGATTTAGGAGTTATCACGGTTAGACTATCGGTAATTTCCTTTATGTATTTAATTTTTCACTCTTGTTCTGGGTAACACGGGATGGCAGAACTGACAAAAAAAGAACAACGCAAACAGGCTGATTTTAATGAGGAAATCATTCCTCACCTTGATGCTTTGTACAATTTTGGTTTGCGATTGACTTCAGATCCGAATGATGCTGAAGATCTGGTTCAGGATACCATTGTTAAGGCCTTTCGGTTTTTTAGCAGTTACGAGAAAGGAACCAATGCTAAAGCGTGGCTTTTCCGGATTTTGAAAAATTCATATATCAATAACTACCGGCGCAAATCAAAGAGGCCCCAGCAAGTTGATTACGATGAAGTGGCCACCTTTTACGAAACCATCCGGGCTGAACGAACCGACACTTCCGACCTGGAAGATACAATGTACCGGGAGCTGATTGATGACGATATCACCAAAGCACTCGATCAAATACCGGAAGATTTCAGAACTGTAGTTCTTCTGTGTGATGTTGAAGATTTCACGTACGAAGAGATTGCAAACATGCTTGATGTACCCATTGGAACCATCCGGTCAAGATTACACCGGGGTCGAAATCTGCTGAAAGCGCAGCTGCTGGAATATGCCGAAAATCGCGGGTATATCGAAGATTGAACGATAAAGAAGTCTGATCGACTTTCAATCTTTGTCAGAGCGGAAGAGTGATTCGAATGGTTGTCCCCTGATTCACTTCCGATTTCAGTACAAAAATCTTTCCGCCGTGATATTCCTCGATGATGCGTTTCGTAAGGCTTAGCCCCAACCCCCATCCTCTCTTTTTAGTACTGTAACCCGGCCTGAATATTTGATTGATGTACTTTCTGTCGATTCCCATGCCTGAATCTTCCACATCAATGATTAGTCTATCCCCATTTTCAAAAACGTTGACCGATATAAAGGCGTCACTGCTCGACTCTTTAATTGCATCCATCGAATTTTTGATGAGGTTTTCAATCGCCCATTGAAACAATTCGGGATTTAAGCGTAGTTTTGCAGTCGTTTTTATAGATTTCTTTACTTCAACATTTTTTCCAAGCTGAGGCAGCCGCCTGACCATATAATCAATCACCTGGTCCACTATAGGTTCCACCCGTATATTTTTCAGTTCCGGTTCCGACCCGATTTTGTTGAAGCGTTCTGCAATTCCTTTAATCCGCCCAATATCTTTCTCAATCTCATAAACAATCGTGAGCGTTTCATTATCCTCCTTGTTATTCTCCTTGAGCAGCTGAACCCATCCGTACATACTCGACAGCGGCGTACCGAGCTGATGGGCTGCCTCTTTTGCCATGCCCACCCATAAATTCGATTTTTCTGAACGATTGATGCTTCTGTATGTCAAATATCCAATCCCGATCAAAAGAGCAAGAAATCCAAACTGCAAAAATGGAAAATAACGAAGATACTGCACCGTCTGGCTCTCCCCGAAGTACACAAAATTCACCATCCCCTGGTCCCCTTCACCGCTGGATATTACAATGGGATCATTTATTTCAGCAAACTGTTCAACCATGCGGGGATCGATTTCACCATCAATAAATCGCTGCTGAACCACTGTGCCTGACTCATCTGTGACAATAGTCGGGATCGTGAATGGGGTATCTACAACGAGCTCATCCGAAACAAACTGCAGGGTGGGCTGGGTGGATTCAACCTCTTCAATCATGCGAACCACGCTGTCGGGCACCGCATCTATCTCTCTCAACACGCTGATGGATTGCAGCAGGTTATTTGTGAGACGGTCGTGAACCGGATCGAGATTAAAGGCAAGTGATTTTGCCCACAACTCCACGCTGGACCGTTCGTGCTCAAGGAGTTCCTCAACAAGCATCCGGTTATAAAAAAAAGAGGCTGCCGCAAGGAGAATGAGCAGGGCAACCAGTACAATTTTAATCCAGTTTAAAGGCAATAAATTCTGCATAGCCGTGTACGGTCGTTTTGGTCGGAATGAATGATGGATTAATATCAGCAAACAATCAGGAGTTTGCGAATAAAATATCAGTTGCTAACGTGAGTGGGTGGCGGGATCGTGCGGAATAAAGTATCAACAAAAAAACCCGGGCTTTATCGGCTCGGGTTTTTTTAATTCTTTCGTAAGATTGATATGCCGTTAAGCAGATGCTTTCTGCTTTTCGTACACCGGCGGTGCTTTCTTTTCGATGGTTTCTTTTGTAATGATGCATCGCTTCACATTCTTCATTGAAGGGATGGTAAACATGATATCGAGCATTGCATCCTCCAGTATGGAGCGAAGGCCCCTGGCGCCGGTTTTGCGTTCCCGTGCACGATCAACGACCGCTTTAAGAGCATCCTCTTCAAATTCCAGCTCTACATCTTCCATCTGGAACAGTTTTTTATACTGTTTGGTGATGGCATTTCTCGGTTTGAGGAGAATATCGATCATCGCTTCATCAGAAAGCTGCTCGAGGCCGCAGATAATTGGAATACGGCCGATCAGTTCGGGGATCAGGCCAAACTTTTGCAGATCTTCCGGCTCTACGCGTGTAAAGATGTCGGGATCATTCTTGTCGAACTTTACCTGGTCTTGTGATTGAAAGCCCATCGATGAAACAGAAAGGCGTTGTGCGATCACTTCCTCAAGTCCGCTGAATGCACCGCCGCAAATAAACAAAATTTCAGATGTATCAAGCTGAATGAAACTCTGCTCCGGATGCTTCCGGCCGCCTTTGGGGGGAATATTTGCAGTCGTTCCTTCCAGAATTTTCAACAGCGCCTGCTGGACGCCTTCTCCCGAAACATCGCGTGTGATGGAGGGATTGTCGCTTTTACGCGAAACTTTATCAATCTCATCAATATAAATAATTCCGCGCCTTGCGCGATCCACATCGTAATCGGCCGACTGCAGCAGGTTGCTGAGTATGCTTTCCACATCTTCCCCAACGTAACCTGCTTCGGTAAGAACGGTAGCATCGGCAATAGTGAAGGGCACATCAATCACTTCTGCAAGAGTTCGGGCGAGAAGGGTTTTCCCAACGCCGGTTGGGCCCATCAGGGCAATATTGCTCTTTTCAATTTTGGTGTCGTCACCGGAAATAGATTTTGAGCCTGAGATTCGTTTATAATGATTGTAAACCGCCACAGAGAGAGCTTTTTTAGCACCCTCCTGGCCAATCACATATTCATCCAGTTTTGCTTTAATCTCAATAGGCTTAAGCATCGGTTTGTACTGACGCTCTCTGCGCCGGGAGAGAGAGGATAGATCGCTCTCGATTATACTGGATGCATCTTCAACACAGTGGTTGCAGATAAATACTTCCGGACCCGCAACCATGGAGTCTACTTCCCGGCTTGAACGCCCGCAAAAGGAGCAGTGTACCAATTCGCCGTCTTTCTTTGCCATGATGCCTTTACCTTTAATTTTTATTTCTCATTTGATGAATTACGTCGCATAACAGTATCTACCAGCCCGTAATCCACGGCTTCCTGGGCAGACATCCATTTGTTACGATCGGAATCTTCTGTGACTTTTTCTGGGCTTTGCCCGGAATGATCGGCGATGATTCCGGTTAGTTCTTTCTTGATGCGTAAAATTTCTGCCGCTTCAATCTCAATATCACTCGCCTGACCCTGAACTCCGCCCAGCGGCTGGTGAATCATCACACGTGCGTGAGGCAGTACATTTCGTTTGCCTTTTGCACCAGCCGTTAAAAGCACAGCCCCCATGGATGCGGCCATTCCCACACACGTGGTGGATACATCACACCGCAGATATTGCATGGTGTCGTAGATGGCGAGCCCGGCTGATACCACTCCGCCCGGACTGTTAATGTAAAGATTGATGTCTTTTTCGGGATCCTGCGACTCAAGGAACAGCAGCTGAGCTACAATTGTACTCGCTACCGTATCATTCACAGGAGTACCGAGAATAACAATACGATCTTTTAGCAGACGGGAATAGATATCGTATGCGCGTTCACCGCGGCTTGTGGTTTCCACCACCATCGGTACAAGATTGTTCTGAACCTGGGCGATATCACCCATCGTTGGGATTTCTAAAATTGGTTGTTTCACAGTCTTTGACCTTTTTAATTGATTACGATTCTTTTTCTTCTGACTCTTCTTCTCTCTTCTTACGAAATTCGTCTTTTGAGAGTTCATTTATAGTAACAGCATCGTTCAATTTATCAAAAACTTTGTTTTCGCGTATGCTGTTTCTCAGATTTTCGAGCTGACCTGGATTCTGCGCGTAATAGCCTTTCATCTGGTCAACCGGTACACCATGGCGCGCCGATTCCATTCCGATAAACTCTTCAATATCTTCAGGGCCGATTTCGATGTCATCGAACTTCTCCTGCAGTTTTTCGCTGATAAAGACCCATTTTCCTTCACGGGCCGCCTGGTCTTTCAGATTCTCCTTATACTCCTCTTCGTTGAAGTTGGGAGGGAGCTGACCGCCGGTTTGTTGCTTGGCGTACTCAACGTATGAGTTTTGAATCTGGTTTACCATCACTTCGGGCACTTCAAAATCGTGCGCTTTTGTGAGCGCCTCCATGGCATCCTGACGGAACATGTCGTCCGCTGATTGATCGTAATATTGCTGCATACGGCTTTTCAGAAAGCTCTTGAACTCGTCGACGTTTTTCGCTTCGCCGTTGCTTTGTTCTTTCGCCAGTTCATCCGTGAGAGTGGCTTTCTCCATCTTTTCCACTTTTTTCACATGAAGCTGGAATTTGTCAGTTTTATCCTCATCGCCAAAAGAGACATCCACCACATCGCCTTTTTTCTTTCCGACAAGGTTTTCACGAAAATCGGCGGTACTGTCGTCGCGAAGATCAAGTTTCTGATCTTCATCTTTCTCGCCTTCAACCGGGTTGCCATCATCATCAAGAGTAACGGCGTCAACAGTAACGCGGTACTCTTCGGTGATTTCACCTTCTTCAACTTCTACCCAGTTACCTTCGCGTTCAAGTGTTCGTTCAAGCTCCTCTTCAACTTCTTCGTCGGTTACATCATGCACCATCTTGTCCACCGTGATGGATTCGATTTCAGCAAGTTCAAAGTCCGGTTTCGCACCAACTTTGAAGGTAACTTCGAGCTTGTCGTCTTCCCAGGAGAGATCTTTCATCTGGGTTTCGCCAACCGGTTGGTATTCAGGAACGATATCGTTCTCATACACTTCCTGAACGTATGTGTTGATCTCTTCCATTTCGATCTCCTTGCCAAACCGCTTCTTGATCAGGCCGACCGGAACATTGCCCGGACGAAATCCCGGCATCTGGATCTCTTTTTTGTACTTTTTGTACGCTTTGTTAAACTTGGGCTCCAGATCACTGCGATCTGCTTTAATGGTGATCTCTTTATCTACGGAGGTGATGTCCTGAACCGATAGTTCCACTTGTGTTTAATTTAGGTTGGTAAATTTTCGATGAGACTGGATAATAAAACGTAAACGTACGAGAGGGGGGACTCGAACCCCCACACCGGTAAAGGTACTAGATCCTAAATCTAGCGCGTCTACCAATTCCGCCACTCTCGCATTCAGTAAAATAATTCATTTTGAATCAGAGCCTATCAAGTTAACGCTATTTCCGATTTAGTTCAACAACTGCAGGCACTTTAATTAAATGTCATGGTTGTTGAACTTTTACGCGACTTCATTATTATATCACACAACGCTGAAACAAAATTCTATTTGATATGGATGAACTCAGAATGCTATATGTTACAACAGGAAACAGAGACGAAGCCCGGCGAATCGGCAAGGTTCTGGTGGAAGAAAAGCTCTGTGCATGCGTAAATATCCTCGATCCCATGGAGTCACTTTACTGGTGGAATGGTGAAGTTCAAAATGAAACAGAGACGGTTCTGATTGTGAAAACCACGCAAAAAATGGTTTCTGAGGTAACGAAAAGAATCAAAAAACTTCATAGCTATGAAGTTCCGTGCGTGATCTCTCTTCCGTTATCGTCTGAAGAAGGGAACCCGGAGTATATTAGCTGGATCCGGAAATCTGTTCTCAGCCAGAATTGAAACTTTCTTAGTCTATGGCACTGAATATAGAACGAAACAAATACGTCATCAAAGCCAGCGTAAACCGGCCCGATGCGCTGAACGCCGTGAATTTTGAGCTGATGGACCGGCTTGAGCAGCTGCTGGATGAGCTGGAGAATAACAGGGAGGTCAGACTTTTCATCCTCACCGGTACGGGCAGCAGTTTTATATCCGGCGGAGATCTTCGCGAGTTTCATCAGCTAAAAAAAGCAGATGAAGCGAAACGAATGACAAGCCGGGTAATCAATATTCTCAAACGGATCGAGCAGCTTCCGTTCTGGACTCTTGCCGCAATTAACGGATATGCGTACGGCGGGGGCTGGGAGATTGCCTCTTATTTTGATTTCAGAGTGGTGAGCCGTGATGCTAAAATCGGTTTCACCCAGGGAAAGTTCTACCTGCCGCCGGGATGGGGCGGTGTTTCGGTGCTTTCGAAACTTGTGCCTAAAAGCCGGGCGCTATACTGGCTGGCATCACAAAAAGTAATTACCGCAGAAGAAGCTGTGGAGTCTGGATTCGCCGATGAACTTTTTGAGAGTGAATCGTTTGATGAATCCCTCGAAAAACTGTCTTCAAAACTGACCCTCAATGACAGAACCTTCATCGAGTACCTGAAGCGGAGTCCCGAAATGAAAGACGCATCAGAAGAGATTGAGCCGTTCAGCCGATTCTGGGAGAGCGAAGAACATCAAAAACGGGTCGATGCATTTCTAAAGCGAAAATCATAAAATCTTAAATCTTTCATCTACCATCTCTTATCAAATATCTATCACCTATAACATCACATTCTGTCCGGAGCGGTAATTCCGAGGATTGTCAGTCCGTTAGCCAGCACCTGAGCGGTGGCTTTTGCCAGTTCTGCCCGGGCTTTCATCAGGGCTGGTTCTTCGCCAATAATGCGGCAGTCGTGGTAAAATGATGTGAAATCAGAAGCGAGTTCGTTCAGGTACGTAATCACACGGTGCGGCTCTTTATGATTTGCTGCGATGGTAACCGCTTCGGGAAACGCCAGCATTTTTTTGATGAGCGTAATCTCCGTTTCGTGATCCAGCAGTGAAAGATCCAGCCCTGCCTTGTTCTCATCGAGCTCCTCAATTTTTCGCAAAATGGATTGAATCCGGGCGTGTGCGTACTGAAGGTAGAAAACCGGGTTTTTATCCCCCGCCTCTTTCGCCCTTGCGATATCAAATTCCAGGTGGGTGTTTGGCGATCGCATCAAAAAGAAAAAGCGGGTTACATCTTCACCAACCTCATCCATCAGCTCATCCAGAGTGACAAAATTGGCCTTTCGCGTACTCATTTTGAACGGCTTGCCGTCATGGACAAGCGTAACGAACTGGTAAACCAGTACATCTACTTTCTCCGGATCATAACCTAAAACGCTGATGCCGTTCATCACATCGGGGTACGTGTCGATATGATCGGCTCCAAACACATCTATGCAGAGGTCGTAGTTTCGGTCGAGTTTATCAGCGTGATAGGCGATATCGGGCAGGCGGTAGGTCGGTTCGCCGGTACTTTTAATCAGAACAGTATCTTTATCTTTCCCGAATTCGGTGGTTTTAAACCAGACGGCGCCATCATCATCATACGCCATCTTTTTTTCTCGAAATGTGTCGATCACCTTATCGATCGCCCCGTTTTCGTAAAGTGTACGCTCGTTAAAAAACGAATCCATTTTGATGTTCATCCGCTCGAGTGTAGCCTGAATCTGGTCAAAAATGACTGATTCAGCCTCTTCTTTAAACACAGTTTCATCTTCATTTCCGGCCAGGCTGTCGCCATGTTTTTCCTGAAGAGTACCCGCAATTTCACGGATGTATTCACCTTCGTACCCTCCTTCGGGAAGTTCAGCATCACGGCCGATCGCCTGCAGGTATCGAGCCTTCACGCTAAGGCCGAGTTTGCGCATCTGCCGGCCGGCATTGTTGAAATAATATTCTCGATCCACATCAGCGCCGGTCCACTCAAACAGGCGCGCAACCGTATCTCCCAGGACAGCATTTCTTCCGTGACCAACCGTTAGCGGACCTGTAGGGTTCGCGCTCACAAACTCAACCAGCACCCGTTTTCCCGCGCGTTCATCCGATCTGCCGAATGATTTTCCGGCATCCATCAGCTCCTGCAGCGAATCGGTTAGATACTGCTCCGCGTACCGGAAATTGATAAATCCGGGTCCGGCCACTTCGGCTGACGCCACTTTAGCAGGGTCCAGTGTGATCCGTTCAACAATCTGTTCCGCAATCTTTCGCGGATTTGTACGAAGAGGTTTGGCAAGCTGCATCGCCACATTGGCTGCCACATCGCCATGGGAGGGATCGCGAGGGGTTTCCAGGTGGATTTCGGGAATCTGTCCCGCCTCGATATCAAATGTTTCGAGTGCTGCGCGGATCTGTTGTTTTAAATAGGATTCAATCTGCATAAATGGATCATCTGTCGCTTTTTAATGAGAGTGGCAAAGATACGGCTTTTGCCAGCGGAATCGCTACCTGATTTGGAATCTTTACACTTCTCTCAGCTGTGATGGATAGACGACAAATGCTTCATCACGAATGGCTTCCTTTTCAGGGTTTACAGGTTTTGTGACGATTTTATCGAAATTCGACTATTTTGAAGTCTATAAACCCGAAACCGAATGACGTCACAACATGAAAAGATCTCTACCTTTTTTCCTGTTACTTTTATATCTGACTATTTTTTCTTCACATCTGCACGCCCAGGAGGTCACTCTCCAGTTTCAGGTAAATATGAGCTACCAGATTGAAGCTGGTAATTTCGACTCTCAATCGGAATTTGTGGATGTGGCGGGTACGTTTAATAACTGGGGAGGTGACTTAATTCAGCTCCAGGACGAAAACCAAGATTCGGTCTACTCGGTAACGGTTGATGGGTTTACAGTCGGTGAAACGATTGAGTACAAGTTTCGGATCAATGGCCAGTGGGACGGCCGAGAGGAGTTTCCCGGAACCGGCAATAACCGCAGCTACACGGTTGAGCCCGGGGAGAACGTCATCTCCGTCTGGTACAATAATGAAGTGGATCCCGATGGACCACCGGCTGCCGATTTTTTCACCCCGTCACGAGACGTGTTCACCAACACCGTTGTTCAGTTCGATAACCGCTCTACCGGCAATATTACGTCCTGGAAATGGACCTTTGAGGGTGGTGTGCCAGCAACATCAGGTCAGGAAAATCCGGTCGTCAGATACTCCACAACCGGAAGTTTTGATGTGCAGCTTGTCGCATCCAATGAAAGCGAGAGCGATACGCTTCTGGTTGAAGATTACATCACCGTTTTAGAACGCGAGACCGGCGACACCCACTGGTGGAACAAAACGGTGTTTTACGAGATTTTTGTCCGCAGTTTTTACGACTCCAGCGGTGATGGGATTGGCGATTTTAAGGGACTCACTCAAAAGCTGGACTACCTGAACGACGGTGATCCCAGTACAGACAGCGATCTTGGTATTACAGGTATCTGGCTGATGCCGATTAACGAATCGCCCACCTACCACGGGTATGATGTGATCGACTACCGTTCCATCAATCCGGATTACGGCACGATGGAGGACTTCAAAGAATTCCTGGATGCAGCTCACGAACGTGGCATTAAGGTGATCATCGATTATGTGATGAACCACACCTCTACCGAACACCTGTGGTTTCAGAAATCTGCGGCAGGTGATCCCCACTACCGCGACTTCTACCGCTGGAGTGATACAAATCCCGGCTACAGTGGACCGTGGGGACAGCAGGTGTGGCACAACAGTCACGATGGCCAGCATTTTGATGAGTACTACTATGGGCTGTTCTGGAGCGGTATGCCCGATCTGAACTATGACAATCCCGCGGTGAAAGATTCGATGTTTGCCATTTCAGATTTCTGGATCAATGAGATTGGCGTTGACGGTTTTCGGCAGGATGCGGTGATCTACATCCACGAGGATGGAGAGATCCTCAAAAACACCCCTGAGACGCTTCAGTTCTGGCAGGATTTTAACGCCAACCTGAAGGCGGCCAATCCTGAGGCGTTTGCTGTGGGTGAAGCGTGGGAGCCGACCGACATCGCCCTGCAGTATGTAACCGACGACCGGCTCGATTACGTATTTGAGTTCGACCTGGCGCAGGCCATTCTGAACGGCGTAAACAACGAAAATGCGGAGCCGATACTCTCGCACATGCAGGTAGTGTATGATGAATATCCCTTTTTGCAGTTCGGCACCTTCCTGACCAATCACGACCAGGACCGTGTGATGAACGTGCTTGGTCAGGATATTGACAAAGCAAAGGTAGCGGCTTCGCTCTACCTCACGCTGCCGGGCATTCCCTATCTCTACTATGGCGAGGAAGTGGGCATGCTGGGTCAAAAGCCTGATGAAGATATCCGCCTGCCGATGCAGTGGAGCAGCGAGCCAAATGCGGGCTTTACTGAAGGGTCGCCCTGGCGGTCGCCCAATTCCAACTTTGCGGAGTATAATGTTGAGGTTATGGAGGATGATGAGAATTCGCTGCTGAATCACTACAAGGAGTTGATCCGTTTCAGGAGCAACCATCCTCAAATGCAGACCGGCGAGTATGAGGCGGCAGTAACATCCCGAAACGATGTGATCGCTTTTTTCCGGTATGATGAGAACCTGGATGACACCAAACTGATCGTCATTAACCTGGGCGATAGTGAGATTACCGATTTGTCCCTTGATCACTCCAACAGTATGCTGGTTGAGAGTGATGCAATCTACAGCTACGATAATCTTCTAACGGGCAATCGCAATTCCGGAAACGCGGGCCCTTCCGAGGCCGGGTACACCTCTCAAATTCTAAACATCGAACCACGCTCTACAAATATTTACAGTCCGGTTGTTTTTTCGTTGTCGACAGAAGAACCCGAGCAGGTAAGAGACTTTGAACTCCATCAAAACTACCCCAACCCGTTTAATCCGGCTACGACGATCTCATTTTACCTGCCGCAATCCGAAGAGGTCACGCTAACCGTATTTGATATCACGGGGCGCCGTGTAGCAACATTGGTTGATCAGCCGATGAATGCCGGAATCCACAATCAAACCTTCGATGCATCCGCACTTTCCAGCGGTATCTATTTTTACAGGCTCGAAGCGGGTTCGTTCAGCGATGTTCAAAAGATGACGTTGATTAAGTAGGGGTCAAGCATTTCGAGACCTTCCAGAGTGCGAATGTTAATGAGCTCCTGGAAGAGTCTCGTTTATAAGTAACATAGTGTACTAAAAGAAAATAACACAGGGCGTTATTGGTGCAGCGGAGCTCTTGAACAAGATGCATAGTGTGCCTGCCACCAATCCGCAACTCTTCCAGGAACCTCACTTCGTTCGGCACTCTTGAAGGTTGCTGTGTTCCTCTACTTCTTCGCCAGCCGCTTTAGTTCGCTCAGCAGCAACAGTGCTTCAATCGGGGTCATCCGTTCGGGGTCGCTGGCATCGAGTTTGTTGAGCAGGGTTTCCACGTTGGGATCCATCTGTGAGCCGAATAGGGTCATTTGGGGCGGCAGGCTCTCCTGTTTTTCCAGTTTTTGCGTTGCATTCTGAGCCGCTTTCTTCTTGGTTGCGGTCTGTTTTACCGCACCGTTTTCTTTTCCGTTTCCGCTTTGGCTCACATCCAGCGTATGGCTTTCCAGGTTGGATAAAATCTCTTTTGCGCGTTCAATGACTACCGACGGCAGACCGGCCATATTCGCGACCTGGATTCCGTAGCTGTGATCGGCCCCGCCGCGGACCAGCTTGCGCAGGAAAATCACTTTACCATCATGCTCTTTCACCTGCACGCTGTAGTTTTTGATCCGTTCGTACCGGCTTTCCAATTCGTTTAATTCGTGGTAGTGAGTCGCAAAGAGTGTTTTTGCGGCCACCTCCGGCTTGTTGTGCAGATATTCGGAAAGAGACCACGCGATACTCAGTCCGTCGAACGTGCTTGTTCCGCGTCCCACTTCATCCAGCAATATTAATGATTTTGGCGTAGCATTGTTCAGGATGTTAGCCGCTTCGTTCATCTCTACCAGGAACGTACTTTCACCGGCTGCAAGATTATCGGAAGCTCCCACGCGTGTGAAAATTTTATCCACCAGCCCGATGGTGGCTTCCTCGGCAGGAACAAAACAGCCCACCTGGGCCATCAGTACCAAAAGCCCGGTCTGACGCAAAATGATACTCTTACCCGCCATATTCGGGCCGGTGATGATCAGGATCTGGTGCTCGCTGTTGTCGAGGTAGATATCGTTGGGAATAAAAGGATCGCCGGCATCCAGGGTTTTCTCTACCACGGGATGGCGTCCCTTTTTCACATCAACCACATCCTCCGTGTTGATCTCCGGACGCGTATAGTTGTTTCGGTACGCCACTTCGGCAAAACTCTGCACGCAATCCAGCTCAGCCATCGCTGCGGCAATCTGCTGCACATCATCAGCATATTCCGCCACGTACAGACGCAGCTCTTCAAACAGTTCTCCCTCCAGTGTTTTGCTGCGATCTTCAGCAGAAAGGACCTTCTCCTCCACCTCCTTCAGTTCTGGCGTGATATACCGCTCGGAGTTAACCAGCGTCTGCTTTCGGATGAAATGCTCCGGTACTTTATCTTTGTGCGTGTTGGTCACTTCTATATAGTAGCCGAAAACCTTGTTGTAGCCGATCTTGAGCGACGGAATGCCCGCTTCCTTCGAAAGTTTGTCTTTAATCCGGGCGATATACTCTTTGCCATTTCGCGCGATATCGCGCAGCTCATCCAGATTTTCGTTGAAGCCATCGTTGAAAATTCCGCCATCGCGGATGGAGGCCGGCGGATCTTCTTTGATCGCCTTATCAATCCGTTCCTGAACTTCCACCAGCATTTTCAGCCGACCGTTGATCTCATCCAGGAGTTCATTATCGGTATCGGCAAGCTGCATTTTGACTCGCGGGATCTGTCCCAGTGAAAGCTGCAGCTGCTTCAGGTCGCGCGCGTTGGTCCGCCCCACACTGATCCGGCTGATCAGGCGCTCCAAATCTCCAACCTGGTCCAGCTCTTCGCGCAGTTTTTCACGCCGGGTGTGATCCGACACCAGCAGATCCACCGCTTCCAGTCTTTTGCGAATCGGTTCCACCTGTTTGAGCGGACGCATAATCCATTTTCTCAGCAGCCGGCCTCCCATAGCTGTGCAGGTATCGTCAAGAATCGAGACCAATGTTCCCTCCGTGCCGCCCTCCTGCATACTGGAGGTGAGCTCCAGGTTCCGCTTGGTGGATCCATCCAGCGACATGTAATCTGCGTTTTCGTAGGCGTAGAGGCGTTTCAGGTGGCCGAGCGACGATTTCTGAGTTTCCTGCATATAGTGCAGCAGTGCGCCGGCTGCAGGCTGGGCGATCTCCAGTTCCTCCACACCAAATCCTTTCAGGGAGTGGGTTTGAAAATGGTCCGTCAGAAGGTTGTAGCCGTAATCGCCCTCGTACACCCAATCTTCGATAAACGTAGTATTATATCCCTGGAGATCCTCATCCAGGCTGTTTTTCAGTTTCTTTCGGATCAGCAGTTCGGCGGGCTGAAGGGATTGAAGCAGGCTGTCGAGCTGGCCGCGGGAGACCTGGCTAAGGCCAAACTCCCCGGTAGAGATATCCGAAAAGGCCACTCCCGCTGTTCCGCCTGCAAAATAGATCGAGGCGATGTAGTTGTTCCGTTTGTGGTCGAGCAGCTTTTCGGAGAGCGTCACTCCCGGAGTTGTGATTTCTGTCACCTCCCGGTTCACAATTTTTCGGCCCGCATCTTTTGCCTCTTCCGGATTTTCGGTCTGCTCACAGATCGCCACGCGGTAGCCGCGCTTCACCAGCTTCGGCAGGTAGGTATCGAGCGCATGGTAGGGGAATCCGGCTAAAGGTGTCTGATCGCCGCCATTATTTCGCTTTGTGAGCGTGATGCCAAGCTCCTTGCTGATCAGCACGGCGTCATCGGAAAAGGTTTCGTAAAAATCACCCACGCGAAACAAAAGAATGGTTCCGGGGTGCTTCTCTTTTACCTCAAAATATTGCCGCATCAGCGGCGTCTGTTTCTTCTTTTTGGCCATAAATTACTGCGGGTTTGCTGCTGCGGATCGGTCGTTAGGCTAACCCTCAAAGGTATTGAAAATTTTGTACTGATGTGAATGATTTGGGTGTGGCAGACGAAAAGAAGAGAGGACAATACTGCCATGATAAACAGATCGGGTGAGCGTGATGATTTCAAGAAACCGGGAATTGAGAAGTATAGAGTTTACCCATCACTCACGGCTGAGTCATCAGGTATCCAAAAACAGAGTTATTAGATTTAACACGCAACCTGCTAAAGGAAATAGCAGTTTACTCAGTAGTTTTCGATGATTACGGTTCCGCCTCCGTTTCCGTTCTGCTCAATGATGATCGGTACGCCGCCTCCGTTTCCGCTTTCAAAAACCTCCATAGAGAGGCCGTTTCCGTTCTGAAAAAACTGCTGATTGTGAGCTGTCCCTATAATATCGAGACGCAGCCGGTTTTCATCCCCAACCTGTTCACTTGATAGTGCATTGAATCCGCCCTCCAGGTTCAGAATAAACTGGTTGCTGTTACCTGATTGCAGGACATCAGCGGAATTTTCATGCCCGAGAATATTCAGCCTTGCCATATTGCCAATGCCGGTCTGCAGCAGAAAAGAGCTGTTGCCGCTGCCAAACTGGTTTATGATTCCTACATTTGCATTGACGTCAAATTCATCAAACGAATCGAAATCCATGGAGAAGGTGGTTGCAAAATCGCTTGTAAACTGCTGAACCGCTTCATTATGCTCCACATTCGCCTGCTGGATAAAAGCTTCGCCGGGGTTTTGGGAGACTTGGGCGGAAACAGCCCCTCCAAATAATACCATTATTAAACTCGAAAGAAAATATTTCATACATCATTGATCTGAATTGATTGATATATCGTAATTATAATCTTTTAATTATTATTAAAGAAAATTCCGACACCATATTTCTGTTTATTATGATGTCGGAAACATGTAATTATTAATCACACTAAATTTTAAAGTCAGTTCTATTGTTTACATTTAATTTTGAACAACAGTAGAAGTATTACGATTACCTGTTTGAGTAACTGCACTGTTGTTATCTGCTGAACTCTGTGTTTGGGATGACCAGTTATCCAGGCCTGTTTGGGAAAGTTCTGCGGTATTGTCTGAACCAAACTGCAGTTGCTCCCCCCAGTTATCATCACCAGTTTGGTAGATATCTGCAGAATTTCCTCCTGCTGTAACTTCCTGGTTTGCCCAGTTTTCGTTACCGTTTTGTTGGATCATTACAGTTCCGCCACTATAACTAAAAGTTTGTGATTGAAAAGCCTGATTATCGTTACCGTATTGATCAATATCAGCTCTCACACTTGAACCGGTACTTTGTGTTTGAGTAGCTATGTTGTTATTTCCTAATTGATCGATAAATGCTCTGTTCGTGTTATGAGCACTCCAAATATTTTGGTTTTGAGTTGCACTATTTTCATCACCTTCCTGATCAATTTCACCAATATTGGTTCGGTTACCTGAACCGCCTTGAGATTGCTCTATGATTGCCTCGTTTTGATTTCCAATTTGAAGAATATTAGCAATATCATCATCACCTGTTTGGTCGATGATAGCGTCATTGCCTTCACCTAATTGCTCAATATCAGCGATGTTATCGTCTCCTATTTGATCAATTGTAGCATCATTATTCTGGCCAATCGCCATTCCTGCCGTATATAGCAGTATAACGAGTAGTGTTGTTAGCTTTTTCATGGTTGTATCATTTAATTTGAGTTGTTTTGAAGACCCAATTCCCACACATTACGTATAATGTGCGGTGTCGGGTGCAGTGTACATGTTTAGTTTTGGGTAATCGTTGCGTTGTTATAATTACCGGATTGAGTTGACTCAGCAATATTTGATTCAGAGTACTGAAAGATCTGAGCAGTACTATTGGATGAAATTGCCCCATCCCCTTCACCTTGACGTAAATTTGCCAGGTTATAATCGCCATGTTGTTCAATTAGAGCGGTGTTACTAAAAGCTTCACCGCCATTTGCACCCTGAAAGATACGAGCAGCGCCAGAGTCCTGGGTGCCATCACCGGACCCATTCTGTAAAACGGCAGCTGTATTGTATGCGGCAATTCCAGCACCTGAACCAACACCGGTCCCCCCTAAGTCGGCACCTTGGTAAATACTACCAGCCCAATTATTATTGCCCGTCTGAGTTACAGTGGCTGTATTATTCTCTGAAGCGGACCCGCCACCAAATCCCTGAAATATGGAGCTGAAGTTTTCGCTGCCATTTTGTGTAAGTGAGGCCTCATCTCCGTAACTGATAGCATTTTGAGCTTGTCGAATATTGCCATCGTTGTTGTTGCCAATCTGTACGACGTTCGCTTTCAGGTCTGTGGCATTTCCACCTCCAAAAATACCCTGGAAAACGGTAACATAATTATCATTACCATCCTGATTTACAGTAGCATTTGAATTAATGGCCGTACCCCCATCGGTTCCCTGATAGATGTCAACGCCCTGAATTGGGCCGCCTGCAGGCATTCGGTTATCACCGGATTGCACTACAGTGGCAGTATTTCCAGAAGCAGTTCCAGCACCACCACCAAAGAAACTTGACGTTCCCTGAAAGATAAAGGCATCGTTGTCACCCACTTGGGTTACATTGGCAGTATTATCTCCAGCTTGATCAAGATAGGCGACGTTGCCCTCGTTCACAGTACTTCCCGATTGATTCACTATTGCGCTTGCTCCATCCGCCTGAGAGATTGATGCTTCGTTGTCAGGACCTATCTGCTCGATGATCGCTTCATTGTTCTGTGCAATAGCCATGCCTACTGTAAATAACAGTATCACGAATAGTGTTGTAAATTTTTTTAGAGTTATCATCTTAATTTTTTGAATTGAACTATGCTAAAAATTTAAATACCCGGCATAATGAGTATGCCGGGCTTTTTAGATTACTAATTACTTTGAGTTACAATCGCTTCATTCTCATTACCGGATTGGGTAATTTCAGAAAAGGATCCGTTTCCAGTAGTTAAAATCGAAGCTTCATTCCAGTCACCTGTTTGGAAAATGTTGGCAGTATTGCCCCCTGAGCCTAAGACAGACTGACCATCATCTATGAACGCTTCGTTATAATTTCCGTCTTGTTCAATCAAAGCAGTCAGTCCCCCGCCGTAATTATCTACAGTTGCAAGGTTTTCATCACCCCACTGAAAAACAAGAGCACTTGATGCTGAAGTAAGGTTTTGATAAATATGCGCTTCATTATCATTGCCCTCTTGATAAATATCAGCGTCATCAGCCCTGCCTCCACCTAATGATTGAACCGTAGCTAAATTATCATTTCCAATCTGCGTGATGTCAGAATACTTAACATTAGCTTGCTCCTGCTCGATTGAGGCCTCGTTATCATTGCCTGTTTGATTTATTGAAGCTGTTGTACTTTCGAATCCACCAGAAACGTCAGTTTGCTGAATTGTTGCTTCATTGATATCACCCAATTGATCAATAGTAGCAATTCCACCAGCTCCAGTTTGATCTACTGACGACTCATTAGCCTCACCAACTTGGCTTATCGTTGCTTCATGGTCATCACCATCTTGGTCAACAGTTGCGGTATTACTTTGTGCGAATGCCATTCCTGCCGTAAAGAACAGCATGACGAGTAGTGTAGTTAACTTTTTCATCGTTGTATCCTGTGTTTTGTTTATGGTTTATTAAATAGCCTCGATCATTGTTGAGAATTGAATTGAGGCCGTCTCACATTGTTCTGCGAGATCATTTACAGGAGAGAAAAGCGCAGGTAGATTACTAACCCTCTATTGATTATTTTGGGGATTAGCAAGGCAGCGTTGTGGATTATGGTTGGTCGCCTCCTTACGTTTTACGTAAGGCTCCGCAGCGTTGCTTTGCGCTTTTATACTCCGGTTGTAATATTCAATCAGTTTCTGCCGGTTTGTATCTCCATTTTTCTTAAGATTTCAGTTGTACCCCGAAAGCCATCCGGGTTTTCTTGTGATAAACATTCTTCAATAAATTTGTACATGATGATCCCCGGTTAGCAGGTGCCTGTATGTTTGTCTCACCGCATATTCCCCCGCCTGCTGAATAAAATCGTACCGGGGCTGCAATCGCATCCGAAAAGTCTCGGTATCATTCACTTTAACGTAGATTATGGTACCCATAGACGGACTTGGCTGCTCAGATACGTTTATTGTAAAATTTCGTGCGTCTGGCGGAGATTGCCAGTTTGAGTAGAATACGTTGTAAAAATCGCGCCCGATTTTTGAACGTGTTTCATCGTGGATCATCCCATCAATTTCCAGCATAAGCTGCATTTCCGATTCTCTCTGGGCATTTTCAGATTCCGTTGTGCCCGACTGCTCATCAATGACAGCTTCAAACGCATCACGAAACGTATCTAATACCGAGGATGAATCTATATCAGAATCAGAAGACTGGGTTTCGGCAAGCAGTTCATCTTCAGGCGGCTCCGCTTTTTGTTTCAGCTCGTCGATATTGTAGAGAAAAAGGTGTGAGGGATCAGCTGAAGCCAGCGGGAGGAGAGACAGATCACAAAACGGGTCATCCAATACAAGGTTGCTGTTTTGGCCTGATGATGCGAAATTTGCGATTCGGGCTGGAATTCTAAGCGTTTGACCTACAAAAATTAGATTGGGATTCCCGATCTGATCGGCATTGGCAATGTAGATCGCTTCCCAGAAAAGGGGATTTCCGTAGTGGGCACCGATCTCATGCAGCTTATCGCCCGGCTGCACTGTGTAGCGGTGACTATCTTCCTCGCACCCGGATAAACTATCCTCCTGTGGCCCTGATAAATAATCAGACTCTGTTGATGGAAAAATTATCCCTAAAGCAAGTACGAGTATTATAAATGAATACTGCAACGTAACCCCTGTCTTTACTCCTAAACGATGAACTTAAACCTAAACCCGAAAGCGGTTGTTTCAGGATCTTGATTTCTGAAACCGCTTTTTATTGTCTGCTTTAAATTAAATCATTCAAATATTGATAGTCAAAACCCGGGAAACTGTTACTTTTAACAAATCTACCACTCCATTGAATTCTATAAGTCACTGCGTACCTTATGTTTAAAAATTTAAACTGTTTAATATTAACCTGTTTAAGGTGAAGGTTATAATTTTCTAACCAAAAGGTTTTTGGTAGCGGAGTTGCCAATAAAATTATCAAATTGCACCTCAGTTTTAACGGGTAAAAGGTTGTTCCTGTTTGATATGAAGTTCCTGCGAAACTCCTCAATTTGCCCGGTGGTATCGATGAATTTTAAAAGATTAGAATTTGCTTTATTCAGCCGATCAAAGCCGAACCTCTCCTTTCAGCCCAAATGTAAATCCTTCCCTGACCGCCAGCGGATGGGGGAAATAATCACGGTTCAGGAGATTTTTCACCATCACAACAGCACGTATTCGTTGGTTCCAAAACCACTTAGCCGCTGACATGTCGATGTTAAGGTGTGATGGAGGAGAGCTCGTAAATGTACCATAACTGAAAGGGTATTGAGTATTAAAACTCCGGTACGTCTCCCCTTCAATTGCATCAAACTCTTTCCAGCGTGTTGATGAACGATACCGGATTTGCGCGCGCAGGTCCAGGTCGTGGAATGGAGAATAGTCTGCCGAATATAGAAGCCACACATCCGGAGCTTGTTTCCAGAAATCATTGTACGCCTCCGTTCCCCCGGCCGTATAAGAAAGAGTGGTTTTGAATCTGTGCTGGAACTGGTTTGACAGATTATGATCCGCCCCCAGTGAAAACTCTATTCTGGTGCCCGATTCGTTTTCCAGCAGCTGATACATTCCCGGCCGGGTGTGGAGTGGTGCATCATACACAACCGGCTGAAACGGAATGTGGAGCGCCCGATGATGAATCAGGCTCAATGTTTGTGATATTTTCAGATCCTCGTCCGGTTCTATTTCGTTGAACAAGAAGGTCGTCCACACCGAACTGTTTCCGGGGTCTGAACTGCCAAACGAATCCCATGATATTCCGAACTGATCCTGCAGATCATAACCGCGAATGACCAGGTAATCCATAGGATTTGAATCACGGAAAAGCTTCTCCTCATATTCAGTTCTGATTCCAGTTTCCCATCTTTCAGTTGGCTGAAAGCTGAACTCTAAATCGGTCTGAACTCCCGGGTCACCTCCGTGAAGTGTCAGAGCTGTTGATACATAAAGCTGTGAACGGGTTCCAAGAAGCTGGCGACTATCAAGCATCAAATCTGCAAACCGGTTCTGTTCATTTTGCAAACCGGGTGCTTCTGTACCGATATCCCGAAATGAAGCGCCAAACCCAATGTAATTATCACCCGTCCGATATTGAAAATAGGAGTGCAGGGTAACTTTCTGTTCACTCCATCCGAACTCATGCTCAAACTGGTTTCGCCGATAGCCGATCTCCCTGTGATGAAGCTGAACATAGGATTGCATATACAAGTCATTACTCAGACGAATATCGGCGGCAACTGAATATTGATGCTGTTCAGGTTTGGCAGGGACTTCACGTCCGAGCTGACGAAAGTAGAGGAACTCATCGCTTTTTGCCGTCATAAATCGTCCGCGAATGTGAAGATCCTCACTTTTATACCCGGCTTCGGCTGCACCGCTCAGAGTTCGTGCCTCAGCCTGTAGCCACTCACCCTCGGCAGGAAATGCGACCATGTTTTTCATTCGCCGCTGAACAGATAGGTTGGTATTCATATGCCGGTGAAAACGAAAGAGTCCGCGCCCATAATAATGTCCGCGTTTGTATGTGGATTCGAGATCCACTCCCGGGCCAAACCGTTCTACATTTGGTGTGATGCGCTCCGGGTCGTACACCCATGGCCCGGGCTCACCCGCTTCATTGGTGATGATTGAAGAGCCTGTGAATGAGAATCCATCCTGTATATCTGTCGTCTGTATGGAGATATGATCGTTCGTATACCAGGGTTGGTCTGTTTCCTCCATCCGGTCGATCGAAGTCAAAACAGCTGGCAGATGAACCGGGTTTGTGATACCGAAAAAATCCACCTGCGAAGGAATACCATCGATGATAAAATCCGGCTGAGGGCCGAAATATCCGTATTTAGGTGAGTAAACCGTAAAGGATAGCCTGTCGACAGAGATATAATCGCGCCCAATCCGGTTCATGAGATCATCGGTGCGGATAATTTTATTTGATTCCAACGAATCGGGATCGGTATGAGTGATATGAGAATCAGAATATTCAGCCGGCAGGATCGAAAAAAGAAGGATAAGAAATGGTATCATCGCAGCAAGTTTTGAAGCCAGTTCGGCGATTGAAATGTGCGTGAAACGCCAATGGTTGCGTGTACAACTGAGAATGGAATCTCCAGAATTGTACGGTTGTAAGAAGCTGAGACAAACAACCTGGATTGATCTGATAGCCGATATTCAAATCGTGCAATAAATTCGTAGGCAAATTCACTTTCATTTTCATGAAATATAAACGGGTCGCCGGGCGGATCAGCATAATACTCTTTTGCGTGATCCTGGTATAGAAAATGATTTCCCAGCCGAAAGCCCGGAACGAATTGTATCCGCTCATTAAGCCCGATAGGATAGTGCCAGCCCAGGTAAACAAACGCCGACCGGAAGCCGGAATCGGGAAATGAATCTTTATTATAACGTCTGTAGCGAAGTCCCGCCTCAAATTCACCGGAATAATAGGGCGTCCTCAGTTCAAGAGTGAAACCCGGAGTATTTGACCAGTCATTCAGTATACTATTTCCGCCAACCACCACATCTCCACCCGCTGCAACATCAATTGTATGAAACGCATTCTGTGCAAGTACGGCAGAGCTGCCGTAAAAAATGATCAAAATAGTAAAGGTTAATGATCTGGGCATACATTATGTGTATGTACAAATAATGAGTACTACGTAAAAAAAGCCTGTCAGATTGTTGAGCTGATTCTATTTAAGACCTCATTCGGTCGAACAAAGCTTTTTTTTGAACTAAATCAAAAACTGTAGTCGTGATTATTTTGCAAGATCGTATACCGCTTTTGCAACGGCCGGAGCCACGTTTTTATCAAACGCACTGGGTATAATTTGCTCCTCGGTTGGATTTTCAACCTGGTTGGCGATCGCTTTAGCTGCGGCTACGTACATTTCCGTTGTAATTTCAGATGACCGTGCATCGAGCAGGCCGCGGAATATTCCGGGAAAAGCCAGCACATTGTTGATCTGGTTTGGAAAATCAGACCTGCCCGTAGCAATAATCCGCGCACCGGCTTCCATTGCGTCATCCGGCATAATTTCTGGAATAGGATTCGACATCGCAAAGATTATCGGATCGTTGTTCATGGAACGAACCATCTTTTTTGTAAGCACATTTGGCACCGATACGCCAATGAAAACATCACAATAGGAAACGGCATCTTCCAGACCGCCTTCTGTGTTTTTGATGTTCGTCAGATCCGCAATTTCTTTTTTGATCGGGGATAGATCGGTGCGGTTTTTATGTATGGTTCCCCGGCTGTCGCACACCACAATGTACTCCACGCCAACATGACGAAGCAGGTAAATGATCGCCACACCGGCCGCACCTGATCCGTTGATCATCACTTTGAGGTCCTTAAATTTCTTGCCTGTCACCTTTAAAGCGTTAAACATTCCAGCGAGAGTTACCACAGCCGTTCCGTGCTGATCATCGTGCATAACCGGAATCGAGAGTTCATCCTTCAGGCGCCGTTCTACTTCAAAACAGCGGGGAGCCGAAATATCTTCGAGGTTGATGCCTCCATACGTCGGTGCAATCATTTTCACGGCCTGAATAATCTCCTCGGTATTCTGTGAGGCGAGCACAACCGGCACCGCATCGATATCGGCAAATTTTTTGAACAGCACAGCTTTGCCTTCCATGACCGGGAGTGATGCCTCCGGACCAATATTCCCAAGTCCAAGCACGGCAGATCCGTCACTTACCACAGCCACTGAATTACTTTTCCAGGTGTAATCGTAAGCAAGAGATAGATTTTTAGAAATCTCAAGACAGGGCTGGGCTACACCGGGTGTGTAGGCAAGACTCAGGTCTTCATTGGTTTCAAGCGGCATTTTTGATGTGATGGCAACCTTGCCGCCATACTTCTTATGTGCCTCAATTGCTTTTCTTCTGTAATCGTGCTTTTTATCTGAGCTCATTCTGATAGTTTAGAGCAAAATTTTTGTAAGGATCAAAACTACGGGGATTTTTACTTTGATGCGGGTTCAATCTCAGAAATTTACCACTACAATTAAAGTTTTGTTTATAAGATAAATACGGAGCCTATTATAAAACAGTTAATTGTCTTTATATGCATCCTATAGATCTTATTTGCCAATTGAGGATGCGGAGAACGGAGTTGGAAGAGAAACTAAAACTTTTTCGAAAAATCAATAGGTATACACAAAAGTTGGTTTGTATAGATAATAAATAAACGAGGAAATACCCATAAAAAAATATTTCTATTGTCCATACATACTTTGGAGGAGTCTTATGACGAAAGTGCAACTTTACATTTCTCTGTTCTGGTTTGTTCGCTCCTTGTGACTGGATGTGATACGCTGAAGCCTAATAGCGAACCTGTTTTATTTGAAATACATCTGCAAGAGCGTTTTAAAAATGATAATGTACGAGTCGAACTCAATGGTGATTTGATCTTTGAAGAGGAAATCACGTCAAACCGGGCAGGACTTGCCAGGATATTGATCTTTAACCAAGAAGTACCTTCTGATCCAGAAGGTGTAATTGTAGCGGTATAAAAGCAGATTTCAAAGGGTGAGCATGATCTTCATGTCTGGATAGATGGTACCATTACAAAGGATACAACACTCACCTTGGCAGATACATCGTTTATTGGCATTCGATTCGATATGGACTTCGACAACAAAGTTGAAGTATATCTCAGCAAAAAAAGATTTACCTACCATTAAATGAATCATGAATAAAATAGAAACAATCGATAGGTATACACAAAAGGAATAGTACAATGAAACCACACTTCGCCACAATCGCCGTGCTTGCATGGATTTTCTTCCAACTGCTGTTTGTCTCCTGCAGCAATCCGACGGACATCACAGACACAGATTCTGCACGCATCGTATGGGGCGAGCATATCGAAGAGGTGCGCATCGGCGACGACTCAACCACAGTCGTTCAAAAGCTGGGGCCGCCAAGCTATATGATTGGAGGTGATTTTAGTGGCTGGACGTTTTACTATACTGAAGATACAGATTACCATTCGATGACGATACGAATCTCACAAGACCCTGCTTTGCATCCTGGAGTATTTTCTTTGGAAGTCTGGCGACCTTATGATGGGACCACAGAGGAGGGAGTAGGACTCGAAATGCGGCGGAAAAATGCCTTGGAATACTTGCCACAACCCGATTCCACGCAATTTCGCCCCGGTGGTGATATCTTTGACTCTTTTTTTTATGAAAAGAATACATTTTTTACAAGATATAACGAAGCGGAAAAAATGTATATGATAGGGATGGGAATCGCCCTCCCTTATCATTGAACAAATAAACCAACAATGGAGGATTGCGTTATGGAAAAAGTTATGAGTAATCTTATCACAAAGAAGGCATGGATTTGTTTCATATTCCTTCTGCCAAACATCACAATGGCTCACGACTATCTGGCCCAGAGCCTGGAATCGATCATTCAACGCTCTACCGTAATCGTAGAAGGTCAGGTATTGGAACTTCATTCTGAACGCAGCCGACACCATACGACTATAGAAGTGGTAACCATTTCGATTCGTGAAGTGATTAATGGCCAATTGGAGGATAGAACCATTGAACTGCGGTTGACCCGACTGCCTTATGAAGATCCAAACCGTCCTATCTTTCCACACTTCGAAATAGGAGAAAACGTAATCCTGCATTTAAAGAACATTAATAGCCGCTGGATTCCAATAGGGCACGATCAGGGCAAGTTCAGCATAATCGATGGCAGAATCGGTCAAAGTCAAGTAACTGTGGCCGAGTTTAAGGTCTCTATCAAAGAGTTTGCAACAGGAAAAACCGACTCGGCACCTGTACCGGAATTAGGGTGTGCCCCCTAATCTTAATCTTCAACCGGCCATTCGTTATTCCCCCGATCCACATCAGACATCCTTCGGGTCGGGTCTATTTCAATCCGGGCGATATCCTCATTCGGAATATCGATCAGGAAATCATATTCGGGAAATACCCAGGGCCAGTCGGGCAGTGTGTGGCGCTCAATACCGGGATTTTCATTCTCTTTTTCTCCCCACATAATTCGCATCGGAATGTAGTAGTGGATGATCGAGCCATCCGTCAATTCAACTTCCAGGTCAATCGGCATCGGCATCAGGCCGATACGCTCAAGAGTAATTTCTGTCTGTCCGTTTTCTGCAGGTTCAACGGATGAAACTCCGTAATCGATCGTACGCGTGGTTTCAATCCAATACTCGTAGTACCAGTCGAGCACCATTCCTGATTCACGCTCCATAATCCGAAGAAAGTCGCGTCCTTTTGGATGTTTGAACTTCCATTCTTCATAAAAGCGGTTGAGTCCGCGCTTGAGCACATCATCTCCGACAATATACCCGAGCTGATGCAGGAAAATCGCCCCCTTGGTGTACGATGCCACGCTATAGGCAGAATTTCGGTGGTAATGATCCGCATGAATGTGCATTGGCTCTTCAATGCCTGCATTTACAATATTGAAATACCCCTGGTGACGGCTCACCATCGGATCTCCTTCACCATCATTAAACAATTCATTCATAACCAGCGCAGACAGATAAACCGTAAACCCCTCATCAATCCACTGTTCGGTGGTCTCGTCATTTGCCACAACTCCTTCATACCAGGCGTGGATCAGCTCGTGAACTGTAACCCCAACCAGGCTGCCAAAATTACGATTCCCGGTGATCAGCGTACCCATGGTGTACTCCATACCGCCGTCTCCACCCTGGATCACTACATATTCATCGTAGGGATATCTGCCGTAATTCTCATTCATATACTCAAACGCCCTTGATGTGTATTCCGGCAGACGCTCCCAGTTTTCCAGAAGCTGAGCCTGGTCTTCATCTTCGGCATTTGTGGCTACGGGATCAGTCTGGTAGAAAAATCTCAGGAGCGGCCCATCGGGAACCTGGTAGGTGGTGTGGGTATAATCAGGATCCGCAGCCCACATGACGTCGTGCACATTTTCTGCCCGGAAGTTCCATGAGAGTTTTTCACCATCGGGAATGTTCAGATCACTTTCGGATTCTTCATACCCAAAACCGACTTCCTGCGGATTTTGCAGGATTGATCCTGATGCAACAACATAGTCGCGATCGATGTGAATGGTGATGTCAAAGTTCCCGAACGGAGCATGAAATTCTCTTCCGATATAGGGATTCGGATGCCATCCGCGCTCATCATACGCCGCAATTTTCGGGTACCACTGCGCCATCGAAAATCGGATTCCTTCCAGGTTATCGCGGCCGGAACGCCGGGTTTGATACGGTACCTGTGCTTCAAATTCCATCTCAAACACCACCTCTTCGCCCGGCGCAATTGGCTCAGCCAGGTGAACTTCCATGATGGTGCCCTTGATTGTAAAGTCGATCTCTGCACCATTCTGTGTCATCCACTGGATATCCTGAAAACCGATTTCAGTCTCATCGTAATGATAAATCCGGTCACGCACACGGCGGTCAGGATCATCAATTGTTCGGGATCGCTTGTCCATCATGCTGTTTGGCTGAAACGCATTGAAAAAGAGGTGATAGAAAACGCGGTCGAGCGTGTCAGGTGAATTATTGGTATAAACCAGCGTCTGGTGTCCATCAAACCGATTGGTCTCCACATGCATGTCAATCTCCATCGTATAATCAACCGCCTGCTGCCAATAACCCGGTCCCGGCTGAGATACGGCTTTGTCGGTTAGCGGAGTAAGGAGAAACAGAAAGATGAGAAGCGGCGTGATTCGTGTCGATGTGGGCATAATAATCGGTTAAATGATTTATGGGGAAGTATTCCGGATGATCATTGATTTCTTTATACAGCCGCTTAATGTAAGCAAAAAGCGGGACTCCGGTAAACCGGGCACAGCGATTCAACAGGTTTTGATGTTAAAATATTGTATCTGTACCAAGTTGGTATCCAACAGACATGGTATTTTTGTTAACGTAAACCCGCACCGGGTATCATCTAACAACGGAGAATGGATTCTGTTCGGAATGGTAGCCCTGAAAAATACCATGTCTCAGGGGTACTGGTTTAAAAGCTGGAGCGACTTGCAAATGCGCGGCTCAGAGTAGCTTCGTCGATGAACTCGAGTTCCGTTCCCATCGGGATTCCGTAGGCGATCCGTGTGACGTTAACGTCGTAGCTGAGCAGCAGTTTGTTGATGTAATAGGAGGTCGCTTCGCCTTCGGCATCGGGATTCAGGGCCAGTATCACCTCTTCAATCTGTTCATCCCCGGTGCCGATCCGTTCCAGTAACTGTTTGATGCGGATATCGTCCGGACCCACATTTTCGAGCGGAGATATCACTCCGCCCAGCACGTGATAACGGCCCCTAAACTCATTGGTTTTTTCGATGATGTAAACATCCTGAAACTCTTCAACCACACATACAACGCCATTTTGACGCTTTGGGTTGCTGCAAATTCTGCAGGGATCGCTGTCAGTAATGGTTCCGCACACGGAGCAGCGCTGCACAGATTTTTTGAGCTGAACCAGCGCATCAGCCAGGCCAAGCACCCGTTCATCGGTTTGTTTGAGCAGGTGAATCGCCATTCGCTGTGCTGATTTTCTTCCGGTACCGGGAAGTTTTGCCAGCTCTTCAATCGCGCGTTCCAGCGCCTCAGAGGTGATTTGCATCTAAATGTATCGTTAATTTAAATTACTAACGGGCAAACTGTGCACTGATGATCAGCCTTTGTTTGCCCAGCGGTTTCCGTGATTTTACAGGCCAAATTTACTGAGATCCATTCCGCCGGGAAGTCCGCCTCCGGGCATCATATCTTTGTAAGCATCCTGCATCTTCTCCTTTGCCGCCGCTTCAGCTTTGTCGAGCGCTTTATTCACACCAGCCACCACAAGATCTTCCATCATCTCTTTATCGTTCGGGTCGATGACGTCATCATCCAGGTCAATCGATACGATTTTTCGATTTCCGTTGGCCTGTACTTTCACCATACCGCCACCGGCTTCGGCATCAACGATCAGCGTGCCGAGTTCATCCTGAATCTCTTTCATCTTAGATTGCATATCCTGGAATTTGCCGAACATATCGGCCATATTAAATTGACTCATAAGTCTTAAAATTAAATGGTTTAGAATTCAGATCTGTCCGGTTTTTAAAAAACCGCAAAACCTGTTTTCGATTGATAATTATAAAGTGTGTTCAATTGATTAGTAGTCGAGCTCAGCACCAAACAGTTCAACAACGCTTTTCAGGTGCGGATCTTTCCTTTGCAACTCCTTAAATCGTTCATAGGGACTCAAAGTTTCCTTGTTTTTCGATTTTCTCTCCGCCACGCACTGTATCCGAATCCGAATTCCAACGGTCTTCTTCATCAGGTCGGAAAGTAGCTCCTGGTTTTCATCAACCATATTTGTAGCGAACTCACTATCTGCCGTTACCGTTAACCGGTTTCCGGACAGATCTTTTAGCTGTACGCGCATCATCTGGTAATAAAGCATCTGGGGGGCATCATCCTTCAATTTCCCTAAAAACTCTTTCCAGTACGGTTCAAGGTCGGAAGCCTCTGAGAGTTCAACCGGTTCAGGAATTTCCTCTTCTATAGTTGCGGTGGCCACCTCGCTCTCATCCTCCTCTTGATCCTGCGATGAACTGATTCCTTTTGCGAATCCAAGAGCCGGTTTTACCAGGTCAAAATCATCATTTTTCCGTACCCGGGTTTGCGGTTTGGACTCATCTGCGGGAAGTGCAGACGTTTTTTCTTCTTTCTGATCGATGTTTTCGTTTTGTGGGCTGACTGACTGCTCACCCCGATTCTCTGAGTGATCTTTTCCATTCGATGGATGTTCAGCTTCGGCCGCAATTTCTTTTCCTTCATCAGTATCATCATCATCGTCATCCGCAGAGAATTCATTCTCTTCATTTGTTTCCTGCACGGCAGGAGATTGCTCGTCGGCAGATTTTTTTTCGGGGGATGATGGCGCCTGCTCTGAGGTTTTTTCTTCAATTTCAGGCGATGAACTTTCAGCTACCGGAATCCCGCCGTTTTTTTTTAACCGGTTCAGGTCTTCAAGCAGGCTGTTCAGCTCACGGCTGCGGTTCATGTGGATGAGTTTCAGCAGCAGAATCTCGAAATGAACACGCGGCTGCTGTACGTCGCGCATTTTTAGCTGAGCTTCACTAACCATGTGGAGCATTCTCATCAGGTCTTCGGCTTCAAAAGCTTCTGCTGTTTGGCGGTATCTTTGTTTTGTTTCTGCTGTAGCATCCACCAGGTACATTCGCTCTGAGTTCAATGCTACATAGAGATTTCTCAAATGTTCGGTCAGCGCAGCCAAAAACTCCTGGATATCCACACCGCCCTGTATCAGGTCATTCACAAGCTGCAGGCCGGTATCAGAATTTTTCTTCTCCACAGCTTCCATAAACCGGAATAGCTGATCACTGCCTACCACATTCAGGGCCTCAACAAGATCATCATACCGTATGGAATCCCCGCAAAATGCGATCGCCTGGTCCATCAGCCCAAGCGCATCACGCAGTGCGCCATCCGCTTTTTTGGCGATAACGTGGAGAGATTCATCATCCATATCAATTCCCTCTTTTGCACAAATATCACGCAGCCGGGATACAATTTCATCTACGCTGATCCGCTTAAAATCAAACCGCTGCACGCGGGAAAGAATGGTGGGCAGAACTTTGTGCGGTTCGGTAGTGGCAAAAATAAAAATAGCGTGGGCAGGCGGTTCTTCCAGTGTTTTCAACAGGGCATTGAACGCCGCTTTACTGAGCATATGCACTTCATCCACAATAAATACCTTGTAGCGGCCATTTTGTGGGGGAATCCGAACACTCTCTCTCAGGTGGTGAATGTCATCCACTTTATTGTTTGATGCGGCGTCAATCTCCACTACATTCAGCGTTTGATTGAGCGATTCCCCGTCTACATCGGAACCTATCGAATTGATGGTTCGGGCAAGAACGCGGGCCATTGTAGTTTTCCCGACACCCCGGGGACCGCAAAACATGTAGGCGTGTGAAATACGATCCTGTTTAATTGCGTTCTTAAGGGTGTTACTGACATGTTCCTGCGAAACGATGTCATCAAAGCTCTGGGGACGGTATGTTCGAGTAAGTGCTCTGTAGTTTTGAGGCATAAAATCTGTTCTTTTATAAACCGAAAGGTACTAAAAAATGACCTTCATTTTGAGCAGAATTCTGTAAAAAGGTAATCGATTTACTGAATTACTGTTCGTTTTATCAGGATCGTTGTATTTTGGCCTAAACATAAATTTGCTGATCATACAGCTATGGCGCGCTATTGCATACTAATTATTGCAGGACTTCTAACCTTCACCACTCTCGGGCTGCCGCTGAGTGCGGAAGCTCAGCCGCAATCTCCTTATCAAAGAGGGCTGGAACAGCTATATCGCGGGCAGGTTGAAGACGCACTGTCTACCTGGGAAGAGAGTTATGAAGATTCGGAGAGGGTGGATTCCCGGATTGGATTTGAATATATCCGGATTATTACCGAGCGGGAGTTTGATGATCATTTCGAAACCGCTACCGAAATGTATTACAAAGCGGTGATGAATGGCTCGGGTGTGAATAGCCGGATCGCCCTGAGGCAGGAGATCGAGCGGCTGAAAGCGATCGTGGGAGATGGTATATACCGGCAGTGGACCGAGTGGTGGGAAGCCCAGAATAACGAACTGCGCACCGACATTCGCGGCTACTGGATTCAGCTCGATCCCACTCCCTCACGCACGGTGAATGAAAGGCTGATTGAGCACTGGCAGCGAATTGCTGAATCCCGCAACCGGTTTACGAAGAACAACTCTACCATTTATGGCACCGACGAACGCGCAATGATCTACGTTCGCTACGGTGAACCCGACCGCGTTCAGACAGGAATTCTCACCCTGCAGGACCTGAACGTGAAACCATGGCTGGAACGGCAGATCGTGCTTCGCGAAGACCATACCGGCGATGATGTTGAAGCCCGTCAGTCACGTGACCGTATGGGCGAAAGTGGTTCAGGAGCCTATTCAGCTATGCAGACAGATGCGTTAGAGTATGTAATTTATGACAATCACCGATATCCCGAATATGAAATCTGGTTTTATGATGATATTACCACAACCGGAAACGAGCCGGTGCCGTATATCTTTGGGACAAACATCCGGACCGATCAGTTTGAGCTGCGGTCAGGAATAGAGGAGTTTATACCGGAGCGGGCGTATAATGTAGATGCATTCGGCGAACGGGAGATCACTGACTTCACCCGATCGGGCCTCACGCCTGCGCTGATGCTGCAGATGCTATACTATGAACAGCTCAGTACGATCGACCCCT